>CAUZKZ010000212.1:0-9081 GCA_963580345.1 Verrucomicrobiia bacterium
TCAGGGTGCCTTCACAAAATACGATCCCGGGAGCTGTTTGGCCAGCCTTTTCATTTCGAGCCGGAGGAGGGTGGAGGCCACGGTGGCAGCCGGAAGCCCCGAACTATCAATGATTTGGTCCATAGTCCGCTCTTCGCTGGTGAGGTGGGAAAGAACCTGGCTTTCCTCCGGGGTGAGGGGGGGAAGGTCCCGATGGGCGCCCGGATCGTGGAGGGGCGCCTCGGTTCGGGCCTCGAGGGGGAGCTGGGAGAGTTCGTCGAGAACCTGGGAGCCGTCGGTCACGAGAATCGCGCCGGTGCGGATCAGTTCGTTGCAGCCCTCGGAGCTGGGGCGGTCGATGGCACCGGGAATGGCGAAGACGTGCTTTCCGTATTCGGCGGCGAGGTTGGCGGTGATGAGGGCGCCGGAGCGCGCGGGGCATTCGACGACGAGAAGGCCTTCGCACCAACCCGCCACGATGCGGTTTCGTTGCGGGAAGGTCTTCGTATCCGGGGGGGTGTCGATCGGGAACTCCGAGACAACGGCGCCGTGTCCCTCCGCGATGCGCTCCGCAAGTGCCATGTTCTCGGGCGGGTAGAGTTGCCCGAGGCCGGATCCGAGGACCGCCACGGTACGGCCCTTGGCGGCGATGGCGCCTTCGTGGGCGGCGGTATCGATGCCGCGCGCCAGCCCGGAGAGAATCGTGAATCCGGCGTGAGCGAGCTGGAATGAAAATTTCTGGGTGCAACTGCGCCCGTAGGTTGTGGCCTGGCGCGTACCGACCATCGCGATGCCGTGCCGGTCGCGCTCGTTGAGGGTTCCCCACACGTAAAGCAAGAGGGGCGCGTCGTGGAGATGCCGGAGGGTTTCCGGCCAGTGCTCGTGGTCGGCGGTGAGAAGGGTGAGGCCGCGCGCCTTGATCGAAGCTTCCTCGGCGGCGAGGTCGACGTGATCCTCCCAGTGCCTGATGATCTTGGCCGCATCGGGTCCGATCCCGTTCACCGACACGAGTTGGCTCTCCCGCGCCGCAAAGATCCCGTCGGCATCCCCGAAGCGGTCAAGCAGGCGCCGGATGCGCACCGGGCCGAGCTTCGGCAGCATGTTGAGAGCGAGGAGGCTTTGGGTTGCAGTCATGTCGGATCGTTGGCGACGAGATTTTCCTGAGGCGGCTCACTTGGACGGTTAGCAGTGTACAGTATACAGATTCTGAGGCTGTTGGTCTGTACACTGCACACTGCTTACCAAACCCCTCACCACTGTAACAACTGTTCGGGAAAGGGGCACTGTTCGCAATCGGAGGAATCTTCGAGGCAGAAATCGTGGTAGATTTGCAGGAGGGCCTGGTGTTGCCAGAGTTTTTTCAGGAACTGGCGGCGGTCGGACCGTTCGCCGAGGAGGCGGGTGGCGGCCCGGCGGACCGAATCGCTGGTAGTGCCGCCCGGAAGCTTGCCGTAGGCGGCCCAGGCCCGGTCCGGATCGGTGCGCCAGAAACTAGGGATGTAGTAGTTGGCAAGGAATTCGTCTATGCGGGTCCTGCCGCAGAGAGCGACGGGGCGCGGGGTGGGCTTGGAGCGGAGAGTGTAGCGGTGGTTCCAGAAAGGGTGGTCGAGTTCCGCCAGGCGGGCACGCAGGCGGGTCATGAAGGTCCCGGAGGGGCGCTGGGCGGGCTTGGTGAGGCGGGGCCACTGGGCGGAGGCGGCGGCGAGGGCACCCAGACGGCGGTGGGGGTGATTGCTGGGCCGCAGCCCGCTGAAGGTCCAGGGAAGTTGGCGCGATTGGTGCGGTTCGCGGCCCGACCGCAGCTTCCACCAGTCGCGCCACAAGGTGGCGAGGTAGCGTTGGGAATCGGGCCGGGCCTGCTGGTGGAGGTTCGGCGACAGGAATCCGGCCGTTCCGAAAAGGAGGGCCTCGCGTTGGGCGTTGGTGCGGAGATCGCGAAGGGCACGGCGCGGGACCCGTTGTCCGAGGAGCGTCATGGCGAGCTTGTTCGGTCCGTAGCCGAGGGCGCGGGCCAGCGATTGCCAGAGAGCTTCCTCGAATCCGTGACTGTCCTCGAGCCTCTGCAGGTGGCCGGCCTTGCGCGCGAGGCGAAACCTGGCGGCCTCGGCGAGAAGATGATGGAGGCGCGTGGCGGGAAGTTCCGAGAGCGGCTCGGCGCACCGCCCCAATTTGCTGTCGGCCCGCGCATGGAGGGGATGGTCGAGGGCCTGGTCCAAGAGTTTGGGAGAAATGACGACGCAGGGGATCTCGCGGCCGTCGCAGCTGCGGCTGAAGTGGGTTTTGCGACCGGGAGAGAAGACGACGTGGAGGATCACGTCTCGGAAGGCGGGATTCTGGGCATGGCCGTGGGCCTCCCAGTCGGCGGGGTGGGGGTCGAGCTCGAGCGGGCCGGTGAGCGTTTCGCCGTTCCGTTCGATGGCGGCGTGCAGGAAATCCGGACCCGCGGCGTGGTTCCACTCCCCGAACTGCACGATGCGCACTGGGTCGCCGTTGGTGGTCGAAAACTCTCGTCCGAAGCCTCCCCCGAACCAGAGAGATTGCAGTTCCAACTCGGGGGGGAGACGGGTCTCCTCTTCCGCCAGGGCGGAGGTGGAGGCCAGGAACTCGTGGCGCAGAGCGGCGTAGGGCATTATTCCTGCTGTAATCGCTAGAAAAATACGACCGCAGCCGCAAGCCACGGGAATCGATTAGGTCAAAAAATTCGGGGGGAGGGCCTCAGAAAAAATTAAGATTAGTGAAGCGTTCGGGTGGATTTTACTGAGTGAAGCGCGCCGTGCCCTGTGGCGCGAGCCGCGGTTCCGGGCACCGGGGCGACCTGCGTCTTGGGTCCGCTGATGGGCTGGGAGAGAAAGGGGCTTGGGTCGGATGGCACGTAGATTAGGTGGTCCAGCGAAGCGCCCGGCCTACAATCGGGCCCGAAGAACGTGCATTTGTAGGGCAGCCGCTCCGGCTGCCGCCTCCTCTCGGGAGGGAGGGATTGACAGGCGAGGAGCGGGGTGAGAGCAAGTCACGATGGAACCGCCCAAGATCCTTACCACGGCCGTCATCGCTCTGCTCGCGGGATGCTCGGTCTCGACTGCCGGAGAGCCCGCCACGAAGCTGAAGGCCATTCCCGATAAGCTGGTGGTCCTCACCTTCGACGACAGCAACAAGTCGGACCGATTGTTCGTGGCGGAGGAGGTGAAGAAGCACGGTTTCGGGGCGACCTTTTTTGTAACGGAGGGGCTCGGGTTCCTGAAGAACAAGAAGCACTACACGACCTGGGGGGAGATCGTGGAGATGCACGAGATGGGATTTGAGATCGGGAATCACACCGGGTCCCATCCGAACATGGCGAGGCTCAGCCGTGAGCGGGCAAGCGCGGAAATCGAGCGCATCGAGAAGCGTTGTGCGGAGCACAACATTCCGAGACCGGCCACGTTTTGTTACCCGGGCTTTTCGCACAATCGGACCACGGTGGATGTGCTCGCCGAAAAGAAATACCAGTTCGCGCGCCGTGGGGTGGGGCCGGAGCACAAGGACGGAGGGAAGGGAGCGCGAGGTCCGGCCTACGATCCCAGGGTCGATCATCCCCTCCTGGTGCCGACCACGGGCTACGCGGGTCCGGACTGGGGGATGGAGGACCTCGTGTGGGCAGTGGAGCAGGCGCGCGATGGCAAGATAGCGGTCCTTTGTTTCCACGGGGTGCCGGCACTGGATCATCCCTGGGTGCATTGCAGTCCCGAGGACTTCAAGAAGTACATGGGGTACCTGAAAGCGGAAGGTTGCACCGTGATCGCGATGCGCGATTTGGCGAAGTATGTCGATCCGGCCAAGGGTCCGAAAGATCCCTACGCCCCGATTCGGGAGCGCGAGAAAAAGGGGAAATAGCGGCCCGCGCGGGGGACGGGGTCTGCGGCGAGAGGTCCCGCGAGGGCACGTAAGGAAGTCCCGGGACGCGCATTCTCCCACCCGCATCCCCGTGCCGCGGAGCACCCGAGCAGGGAACCCGCGCCGGAGTCGGTGGGCGGCGCGCCTCCAGCCCCTACTTTTTCTTGGGGCTCACCTGCACGGGAGGCGGGGCCGGGGGATCGAGAATGTTGAGAAGGGCGGTGATGGCCTTGCCCTCGGGGAGGTCGGCGAACTTCGGTTCGGCTTCACGGAGACGGGTGAGGGCGGCATCCTTGCGTCCGGTCTGGCGCTCGAGGTCGGCGAGGTGAAGGGTCAGGCGGAGTTTGTCGCTATCGCCCCGGTATTGGCCGGCCGCGGTGGTGAAGAAGGCCGCGGCCTTCTCGTTCTCGTCGTTCGCGAGGGCCTCGAGGCCGAGGGCCTCGTAAAGAATTCCGCTCTTCATGCGCGCCGCGGCAGAGCGAAGCTTGGCGACGAGCGTTTCGCGGTCGTCCTTCCACCGGGAATAGGCGATCAGGAGCGCTTTGTACGCGCGATCTTCGCTGTTGTCGAAAGCGGGAGGTTCCTGTGTGGCAAAGGGGCGATAAAGAGGGTCACCGAGGACGACGGCCTGCCAGGACAAGGTGGGCAGAGCCATGAAGGCGGCCTCCCCGAGCGTGTATCCTTTCATGAGGCGGTCGTGGAAGATGTCGAAGTGGTGGGTCAGGGCGAGGAAGGGTTCGTAAACATTGCCGAGCGTGGCGGCCGCCCCTTTGGCCTGAAGAGGTCCGGTCCATCGTTTCCCCGGACTGCGCAGGTTATGGGCGCTGAAGGAGTGCAGGTGGACCGCCACAGCTCCCTTGCGGAGGTCAAAGTCCGGGTTGAGAAAGGGGCCGTTGCGGTGGTGGCTGTACCAGCCGTAGTAGAAGGCCGCATCTCTCATGGGGTAGTTCGTGACGTAGGTATCCCGATTGCGGTCGACGACGGTGGGGATGCCTCTCTGCAGGTTCATCGTGGCGATATTCTCGATCCAGGTATCGCCCGCTTCGTAGCCTCCTCCTTTCTTGGCGAGGTCGAGGTAGGCCATGCCCCGCAAGCCGGTCTTCTCGACCGCGAGGGCGTCGTCGACGAGGCGGGTGCAGATTGCAAAGTCCGGTCCGTCGAGGCGGCCGACGAGGAAGACAGCAGTGTGGGTAGCCGTCATGATGGAGTCGTCTCTCCGGAAGAGGGGATTCGGGACGCTGCCCTTGATGGGATAGCCGGAAATCCCGAACAGGCTGAGTTCGGCATCGACCGAGGCCTCATCGGCAGTGGGGCTGGGTTTGTAGATCCGGCGCTTGCGGTCGGCCGGTTCGATGGTTTCCGGGGTGCGGGCGATCTTGAAGGGGACGCCCCGCACCGTGACGAGGAACCGGATCTTGTTCGTGACGGGCTGGAGCAGGTTTGAGGCGGCCACTTCGCGCTTCCACCAGCTTCGCTCGTCGAAGATCTTCTGGAGGGGATCACGTAGTTGCGCGTCGTAATCGGTCCGGGAAATCTCGTCGGTTTCGGGGAGAGGGAGCCCGATGAGGTTCTCCTTCGGGATCTGGCGGGCCCTGGCGTAGTGGTTGGCGAGAACCTTCGAGTCGGGCACCTCGCTGTTGTAGATGACCGCCACGACCTCGGGTGGGATCGGCTCGGGAGCGGCGGTGGAAAGCGAGACCCCAAGGGTGAGGCCCGCTGCCGTGAACGCGACCGGAAGGCGGATCATTCGGGCATGAGGGTTGACGGTTCAATCATTGAGCAGCGGGAATTCTCCTTAAAGAGCACCTTGAGACCGTCGCACGCAAGGGAGAATCCCGGAGGGAGGGTTCGCGAAGTCTCCGTGAAGTCGATTTCGTGGGCGATATGAGTGAAGAGGGTGTGACGGGGCCGGAGGGCGGTGGCAGCTGCGAGGGACTCGTCGAGCGACAGGTGGGTGGGGTGCGGCGCGGGGCGGAGGGCATCGATGATGAGGACCTCGAGGTTGGCGAGCAGGTCCAGGCTCGCCTCCGGGATGTGTTTCACGTCCGGCAGGTAAGCGAGAGAACTGTCACCGGGGAGGTTAAAACGAAATCCGAAGGTCTCGATGCCGGCGTGTTCGACGGGGATTGGGATGACCTCGAGATCGCCGAGGGTGAAGGGACCGTCGAGGACCCGCGGTGCGGGACGCACGTAGGAGCGCCTGGTGTTTTTCATGGCCCAGGGGAACATGCGGCGGAGGGCCTCGTGGGTTTCGCGACCGGCGTAGATGGGCAGGGGGTCGTCGCGACGCCAGCAGAAGGCGCGCAATTCATCGAACCCCGCGAGGTGATCGAGGTGGGCATGGGTGTAGAGCACGGCGTCGACGGTGCGGATGTTTTCCCGCAGGCACTGCTCGCGCAGGTCCGGTCCGGTGTCGATGAGGAGGGACACCGCGGGGCTCTGCAGGTGAAGGGAACAGCGGGTACGGATGTTGGCGGGGTGCTTCGAAGTACAGACCGCGCAATCGCAGCCGATCACAGGAACGCCGACCGAGGTTCCGGTTCCCAGGCAGGTAGCCGTGGTCAGGCCGTCCTCGGCGCGCGGGTCCTGGCGGTTGCTTGTCATGGGGAGGATTTCGGGCCCGGGAGGATGTGCCTGGCCTGGTTACTTTTGGAAAATCAGGAACTTTCGACAGAGGAAATTGACGAGGGCGGAGGTGATTACGAAGGAGAATTGGGCAGCGATGGTGGGGATGCCGAAGCTCTTGATGAGGAGCGGGCCACCGAAAAGGCCCGCACAGAAGCTGATTCCGGATACGAGGGTGAAGAATCCGAACTCGACCTTCTTGGAGTGACGGCCGGGAGTGAAGACGAGCCAGATGTTCAAAAGATAGGCGGAAAGGTTGCTGATCGGAAAGGCAATGAGGTTGTTGACGACGAGATTGCGCTGGCGGACCGCGTCCGTGATCGGTTCGCCATCGATCAGAGACCAATCCATGGCGGGAATGGCCGTCGCGGAGAGTGTCATGACAACCGCCAAGAGCAGGAGAGTGGAGATGACACCGGAGGCGCCGTACTTCGCAAACTGGACGAACAAGGGGGCGTCGCGAGAGAGGAACCAGCGGCCGAGGGTCTCGCGACTGGGTATTTTCACGGAGGAGGATAGCGGCGATTGAAACGCGGCGGGATGATTGCATAATCGCTCTCGTTTAAAAGAGCGGATGCTGAGCCTCCTGAAAATTCGGAACCTGGCCCTGGTGGAGCGGCTCGATTGGGAACTGGGCGGCGGGTTGGTGGGAGTGACGGGTGAGACCGGGGCGGGGAAGTCGGTGATCGTGGGGGCCTTGAAGCTGGTCCTGGGGGAGCGGGCGGACAAGGGCCTGATCCGGACCGGGGAAGAGGCCTGCCAGGTGGAAGCCGTGTTCGAGCTGCCGGATTCGGAGGGGATGAACCGAATCCTGGAAGAAATGGGCCTGGACCCCTGCGAGGATGGCCAGCTGCTCGTGAAGCGGGTGGTGGGGACCACGACGAACAAGCAGTTTGTGAACAATTCGCCTGCGACCCTGGGGGTGCTAAAATCGCTGGGGCTGCGGTTGGTGGATCTGCACGGCCCGCACGATCACCAGTCGCTCCTCTCGACGGAGCGCCAGCTCGTGCTGCTGGATGCCTATGCGGGGGCGGCCGGGGCGGCGGAGGACTATGGCGGGGCCTGGGCCGACTGGCGCGAGAAACAGAGGCGGTGGGAAGATCTGCGCGATGCGGAAGAGGCCGGCGAGCAGGAAGTGGAATTGTTGCGGCACCAGGTGGCGGAGATCGAGGCGGCGGAGATCGATCCGGCCGAGGAAGGCGAACTGCAGGAGCGCTACAAGCGGTCGTCTAACAGTGCGAAGCTGGTGGAGGTGGCCGGACAGGCCCTGGGGCTGGTGCACGGCGAAACGACCGGGGTGATGGATCGGGTGCGCGAACTGCAGCGCCTGATTCGCGAGATTGAAAAGAACGATCCGACGGCGCGGGAGTGGACCGCGGGCCTGGAAACCGCAGTGGTGGAACTGGAGGATCTGGAGCGGGAACTGGAGCGCTATCTTGGCGAGATTGAGCTCGATCCCCGGCAAGCGGCGGCGCTGGAGGAGCGGGTGGACCTGTTGGAAGCCCTCAAGCGCAAATATGGTCCGGCCCTCGAAGACGTGGTGGCGAGCGGGAAACGTGCCGCGGAACGATTGGCGGCGGTGGAGAATCGCGGGGAATTGCTGGAAGAGTTGGCGCAGGCGGCGGGCGACGCGCGGGAGGGGGTGGGCCGGGCGGGGGAAGCCCTGAGTGAGAAGCGGCGCAGGGCGGCGCCTCGCCTCGCGAAGGAGATCCGCCGGCACCTGGCCGAATTGGGATTCAAGCAGGCCGCCTTCGAAGTGAACCTGCAAGGGCTGGAGAATCCTTCCGCGACGGGACTCGAGGGGGTGGAGTTCGGCTTCGGTCCGAATCCGGGGGAGCCCGTGAAACCGTTGCGGCAGATCGCCTCGAGCGGCGAGATTTCCCGGGTGATGTTGTCGATCAAGAGTTCGCTGGCGAAGCAGGATCGCACCCCCCTGATGGTGTTCGACGAGATCGATGCCAATGTCGGTGGCGAGATTGCGCGGTCGGTAGGCGAAAAGATGGCGGTCCTGAGCGAGAAGCACCAGGTGGTCGCCATCACGCATTTTCCGCAGGTTGCCGCGATGGCCTCGCAACACTTCCTGGTCGAGAAAACCGTTTCCAAAGGCCGGACCCGGTCCTCGCTGCGGGAAGTCGCCGAGGAAGAGCGCATCGAGGAACTGATGCGGATGCTGGGTGGAGAAAGCAAGGAGGCCAGATCGATGGCGAAGAGCTTGTTGAACGGGTAGGCGGGGACGGGGTGGTGGAGTTTGGACTGGGAGGAATGGAGTTGGTGACTCCGGCGGTGGGGGTTCATGGGGATTGACGATTTCGGCGACGGCGGGTGCGGAAGGCGAGGGAGGTGATGGCGAGGAGGGCGATGAGCAGCGCGATGGCGGCGAACCAAAGCCACCGGGGCACCGGGAGGCGGCCCTCGGCGGTGAGGATCATGGGTTCGGTGGCATGATCGCGGAGGAGAAAGGTCCACTCCAGTTTTCGCGGGGTCTCGAGGAGATTCGAGGCGTTGCTCATGCGGGCCTCGACCGGGAGGTTCAGGATGTAGTGGAAATTTGATTTTCCGAGGAGGGCGGGAGCGCGCTTGAAGTTCTTTGGAAGGACTCCGGAGATA
>CAUZKZ010000213.1:0-9018 GCA_963580345.1 Verrucomicrobiia bacterium
AAATCGACCAGTGGCTGCAGGATGTTGCCCCAGGCCTCACGACCCGCCTGAACAAGCGCAAGTCGATTGTGGGCCTGTGGAGGTGGGCTCGGGATAAGGGCATGTTGCCGCAGGAAAAGCGGACCGTTGCGGAGCGCACCGATGCGCCCTCGCTGCGGAAACAGAAGCGGGACCGGATTACCGAGACCTGGTCGCCGGGCGAGTTGAAAACGATCCTGGAGACAATCCCGGCCGAATACCTCCCGTGGGTTTGCCTCGCGGCCTTTGCCGGGGTCCGAAGCAACGAGCTGTTCCCCGATGGGGGCGGCAAGCAGGTTTTGCGGTGGGAGCACCTCAAACTCGCCGGGAAAGATCCGCACATCATGGTGCCGGCCGCAGTCGCGAAGACGGCGGAGAAGCGCAGGATTCCCGTCTGCGAGGCGCTGCGCGATTGGCTGAGACCCATCGCCCGGAAATCCGGGCCGATTTGCCCGACCGTCGCCCCTTGGTTAAAGGCGAAGCGCTGGGGCGGCAAGAGCGCCCTGAAACTAGTCGAAGCCGCCCTGGGCGAATCGTGGCGCAAGAACGCGCTGAGACACGGCTTCGGGACCTATCGCGTGATCCAGGTCGGCGGCGCGGGCGCGGTGTCTCTCGAAATGGGCAACAGCGAGCGCATCGTAAAGAATCACTACCTCGACGTGGGCCGCACCAAGGAAGAGGCCAAGCAGTGGTTTGGGCTAGCGCCGGATGCTGTGGACCGCAGAGTCAAAGCGAGAGCGAGTTGAGAACTCGCGTTTCTTATCCCCGGTGATACGCTATGAGCGCTGCTGGGGATGAATGATGACGACAGTATGACCGAAAAGGAACTTGCCGAACTCCTTGAGAAAGGAGGCCGCTCAAGCGAACCGAAGTCGCAGTTAGACGTAGTTCGCGAGATGTGGTACGAAACGATGGGCCCTAGCCAAAAGGAGTTTCTTCTTTCGGACTGTCTGGCAAGGTCGGAGCCTTCGTCATCAGAGCGCCTTGTTCGAGAAGCGAATCTCTCTCGCTCAATTGGCGCCGAGCTTTTCGGCCGTTTGACTCAAGAGTTAATTCTCCAGGGAGAGATTAGCAAATTATTCGGCTTGGTGCGAAAGCTCTACGACGCTTCAACCGGGAAAAAACGGCTGAAATGCCGTGAGGAGGACGGGAGTGGAGTCGAAAGAGAGACCCTGGTTGCAATCTTGAACAACTGGCGCAAGTGGAAGGGAATACCCACAACCACGCAAGCGCTTGAAGTGGTTGACACTACCGACCGCGATACGGTCCGCAGGGTCATTCGAGAGGCGGAGAGGAGAGCTGGGATCCGGCGATCGGACGATCGCTTTACGGGCGTGCCCCCCTCTGACATCCGGACCCGCCACCGGAGTGAGGAAGGCTAGTTGTACAACTCAACTGCATTAGGTGACCATCTCCTAGCTTGGGAGTAGTGGTCTCCCATGAAACTTCAAGAAATTGATTGGTCGCGCTCAAGAGCGGCGAAGAAGCACCTATCGGTTAGCGGCGCCACCCTCCATCGGTGGATGCGCTCGGGGAAAATCGAGACGAGGAAGGTCGGAGGGGTCAGATATTTTAACGTCGGCAAATTCCTCCGGCAACTCGATCAGCAGGAGGATGTGTCGGAATGAACTCCCGAGAAGTTCTCGCACGGGCCGAGGCCAGCCTCGACATCGACCAAGTTGCCGCCGACCTCAAAGCCGCCCTGAAACACGGTGAATGGCTTCCTTGGTGCGGGGCGATCATGGACTCGAAGACGAACAGCGGACCGACCGGATTTCCAGAAGATCCGGCAGGTGGCGACGGACGGCGCGACCGGACGGTAGCCGAAATGGCCCCACGAGACGGCGAGCAGTGCGCGCTAGCCTATGCCGACATCATGGAGACCGGCGACGAGGACAACGCCGAGTGTGCCGCAGTAGATCACTGGCGCCGATACCCGATCCAACCCTGTGACCGATTTCCCGGTCCCCGGCATGGCAGGGCCGGACGGGGAACGGGTCACTAAAACTCCGGCCTCCACGAACTGAATAAATCTCACAATTCGAAGCTGACCTAACCAGATCTCTCCAACACCAGTATACCAATTCAAAAATTATGTTAAATACTACGAACAACACAGATAGCTCGGGCTTCCTGCCCGAGGAATACGAAGTGCCGACCACCAGCGCGAACTACTTCAAGCTGCGCGAGGGCCAGAACAAGATCCGCATCCTGGGCTCCCCACTTTTAGGCTGGGTCTACTGGGAGGACACACCCGATGGCAGGCGGCCGGTGCGGTCGCCCTTCGATCAAAAGCCGAAGGCACCGGACTTGAAGCACTGCTGGCTGCTCAAGGTTTGGGACTATCAGACTAACAGCGTCGCCGTCTTCGAGGCCACGCAAGCTTGCATCCAGGAAGGTCTCCGAGACCTGGCCAGGAATCCGGCATGGGGACCCCCCCGAGACTATGACGTCACGATCACTCGGAAAGGAACCGGTTTGGAGACGAAATACAGTCTCCTCCCCGCGCCGAAGGCCGATTTGCCAGAGGACGTGCGCGCCGTGGTCGAAGCAACGCCGGTTGCCCTAGAGGTACTCTTCGAAAACGGCAACCCGTTCGACGCAGCCGCGTAGAATCCACCTGCGGGGTGGCGGATTGTTAGATCTATGGTGCGACGCTACAGCCATCCGTCACCCCGCTTCAGTAGCAACCGACCATGCAGAATGGAACCGTAGAAGACCTCGTGGATCGCCTGGGCCAACCGGTCCTGATCCCGATCCCAAGGGGGACCAAGAAACCGATTGAGTCGGGCTGGCAATTGCGGACAGCCGCCGACATGAGCGATCCCGAATACGTCGCCCGGTTGAATGCCGATTGCAACTTGGGAGTTGTCCTGGGAAAACCGAGCAGCGGCCTGTGCACGATCGACATCGACGACGATGAACTCGCGGAGAGATTCCTGGCTGCCAATTCCATGCTGGAGAAAACGCTCCGAACCAAGCGCGTCCGCGGCTGCAATCTCTGGGTTCGGGTCGATGGCGACTACCCTGCCAGCACCAAGATCAAGACAATCGAGGGCAAGGACTTTGGCGAATGGAGAAGTGACGGGAACATGACCATCATCTTCGGCGAGGCCATCGACCGGGCGAAGGGTGAGCGTGAGCCCACTCAATACCGACGGATCGGTCCGGCCGAGCATCCCCTAACAATTCGCTTCGACGAGATCAACTGGCCCGCGGACCTTGACCTGCCGTGGCAATCGCCTGGGAACGAAGAACTGCTCGCTGATCTGGTCCAGAAGCACGGTGAGCCCTTCGACAGCGGCAAGATCCCGCGCCCCAACGAATGGTTTTGGGCAGGGCTCTACGCGGAGGAGAACCACATTCTGTTCGAGCCGGACGAAGTTGAGTTCTACCGCTACGATCCATCGACGGGGCTGTGGCGTCCCGTCACGAGAGCCAAGCTAGTCCATGACCTCGCTCAGCGTCTGCTGAAGGCGAGCAGGGAGATGCGATTCAAGCCGCTGGCCAACAGGCGTGGGACACCCTTCGTTAGACGCCTCACCGACGCGCTCCAGGGGCTCGTTGAAAAGCGTGATGCGTTTGATCAACGCCAGCGTATTGTCCACTGCGCCAATGGCGTACTGCGCATCGAAAGCGATGGAGGATTCTCGTTCTGTGAGTTTTCACCTGTGTTCTTCAGCCGGAACCAATCGCCGATCGCGTTCAATGAAGAGGCCGGCTGTCCACGGTTCCTTGATGAACTGCTAATGGCCGCCGTGCCGGAAGGAGACGCCGTCCTGATTCAAAAATACGCCGGGCTCTGCCTACTCGGTGACAATTTGATCCAGCGCTTTCTCATCCTGGACGGACTGCCTGCCCGTGGGAAGACCCAACTGGCGCTGATCATTCAAAAGGTGGTCGGCGAGGTCAACTGCTGCGAACTGCGAACCGAACAGCTGGGTGAGCGCTTCGAGATCGGCCGGTTCCGCAAGAAGACCCTGCTGGTGGGGGTGGACGTCCCCGGCAACTTTTTGCAGCAGCGGTGGGCCTCCAAGCTAAAGGGACTGGTCGGCGGCGACCTAATGAGCGGTGAACTCAAGAACAACAACTGCGCCGATCTCCACGTCCGGGGGAACAAGTGCGTGATAATCACTGCGAACACCCGCTTGCGCGTGCGCCTGGACGGCGACGTTGGTGCCTGGCGGCGACGGCTGCTGATCGTTCGATATGAAGCACCACCACCGAAGCGCAAGATCGCGGACTTTGCAGATTTCCTGATCGCAGAGGAAGGGAGCGGAATTTACAACTGGGCGCTGGAGGGGCTCGAGATGCTTCTCCACGACATCGAAGAGACCGGCGCCGACATCACCCTGACGGAGGCGCAGGAGGCCCGTATCGACGCCTTGCTGGCTGAGAGTGACTCGCTGCGGCACTTCACGGAGGCGCGGATGGAGGGATCGACCGATCATGACGTCGCCACTGACGAGCTTCACGTCGCATACGGTGAATTCTGCGCCGAGAAGCACTGGAACGCCTTGAGCATGACGGCGGTCAGCCGCCAGTTGCCGGACCTGATGCTGGAGCTCTTCGAAGTCGTGAGATCCAACAAGGTCGAACGGGTTGGCCACTGCGTCCGCGGATACAAGGGGGTGCGCCTGAAATGAGCCTGGTGATGGAAAAGCTGGAGGGCGTGAAGCTCCGGGGCAGCAAGCTCGTCGCCGCCTGCCCGGCCTGCCGGGAGCTGGGTGCTGACAAGAGCGCCGATCACCTGGTCATTTACAGCGATGGTCGGTTCGGGTGCGCGGTACATCCGAAGGATGAACTCCACCGGCGGCGGATCTGGTGGTTGGCCGGGGATCGAGAAGCGCTGCCAGACGCGGAGGGGGGTTCCTTGAGCATCCGCTCCAAGAGTGGTGACCAGATCACGGTGGTGAGACGGGTGTCGTTCCGAGCGCGTGCGGCCAGCAAGGACCAATTGGAGGAAAATCGGTTCGGTACGGATGCGACGGCAGATTCCGGGTTAGCGGAGAAAACTGACGCCCCAGCGTGCCCCTTATCCCCTGAAGAGAGTATTCAGGGTACGGATGGGACGGCAAAATCTGACATAGTCAAACTCTCAAAGCATCAAAAGGGAACCAAAGGTTCCAATGGAAGTAAAAACCCAGCTAGGTCAGATCCCGCTGTGGGTGGCGTACCCGAGCATGAAAACCTGCTGAACGGAAAAGCAGCCGTCCCATCCGTACCAAACCTAGAAACGCTCTTGCGCCACGGAACTGGTGTCGCTGGTGTACCGAAACCCGTCGTCACACGTTCCCGGGATGATCTCGGCTGGATTGCCGCAGACTTGGCCACCGCGACCCGCGTGGCGCTGGATGTAGAAACCTATGGCTCAGGCAAGGGCGACGCTCTCGATCCGTGGAAGGGCGAGATTCGCCTCCTCACCCTCTCCCGCCACAACGGCCCGCTCTGGACCATCGACCTGATGGAGGTCGGCTACGACCTCGGTCCGCTGGCGCCGATCCTCGAGAAAGCGACTGTCATCGCACACAATGCGAAGTTCGATCTGCTCTGGCTCCGGGCGAGGTGCGGGCTGAACATGGGCAACGTCATCTGCACGCTCACCGCGGCCCGCCTCCTCACCGCCGGCCTGAAGCCGGACAACCGGCTGGATTCCTGCCTGAAGCGCTACCTCGATGTGCCCCCCGGAGACGACCACAGCCGCTCCGACTGGGGCACTGCGGATCTCACCGAGGACCAACTCACCTACGCCGCCCGGGATGTGGCCCACCTCCACGAACTTGCGGGCGTGCTGGAGCACCAAATTGAGATCAACGCTCTCGAGGAAGTTTGGGAACTGGAGAAGGATCTCCTTCCCTATGTAGTGGAGATGGAAGCGGCAGGGATCGCGGTGGACGTGGATCGTCTCACCTCCATCCGGGATGCTTCCCAAGCGGAAGCAGAAGATTGCTCGCATGCACTCCGCGAAGCTCTCGGTAAACCCGACCTCAATCCGGCCAGCCCGGTGCAGTTGCTCCCTGCCCTGCGCGAAAAGGGCCTCCCGCTCGACTCGACCAGGGAAGAGGACCTCAAGGCCCATGACGACGGACATCTGGTCCCCTTGCTCCTGTCCTACCGCACAGCCCAGAAACGTGCCCAGCAGGCCGTGAGCCTCCTCGAGCACGTCCAGACCGATGGCCGAATCCATGGCCGCTTCGAACCAACAGGGACCGCTACCGGTCGTTTCTCGTCGAAAGAGCCCAACCTTCAAAACGTGGGTCGAGGTGAATTGCGCCAAGCCTTCATTGCACCGGAAGGTCGCCGCTTGGTGGTGGCCGACTACAGCCAGATCGAGCTGCGGGCTGCTGCCGCCATCGCCGAGGAGAACCGGATGATCGAGGCCTACCAGGCCGGCAAGGACCTCCACAGCCTGACTGCCTCTACCGTGCTTGGGAAGGCGGAGGACGAGGTCACGAAAGAGGACCGGCAGACAGCCAAGAGCTGCAACTTCGGACTCATCTACGGCCAGTCCGCTCCGGGCCTGATGCGCTACGCTGCAACATCTTACGGCGTCCACCTTTCCAAGAAGCAGGCGCAGGAGATCCGTGGAGCATTCTTCCGCACCTTCTCGAAGATTCGCCAATGGCATTCCCGGAGAAGGCAGGACGCTAATTTCGGAGCGAAAGAAATCCGCACCCGACTCGGCCGCCGCCGACTGATCCCGGGGATCGCTAGTTCGTGGGAGCGTTTCACGGCTCTGGTCAATATGCCCGTGCAGGGCGGCACCGCGGACGGGATGAAGCGAGCCATCATCCTCGTTGCGCAACGAATCCCGGAGGACGCCCTCCTGGTGGCCACCGTGCACGACGAACTGGTGGTGGAGTGCCGCGAGGAGAACGCCGAGGCGGTCAAAGAGATCCTCACCAAGTCCATGACCGAAGCGATGGGGGCTCTCTTCCCGGAGGTTCCCGTGGAGGTGGAGGCAAACATCTGTAGCAACTGGGGCGAAAAGTGATCAGCGACGATTACAGCTGCCGCCAGTCGGCCCGGGACACCGAATATGAATCGGCCGACCGGGAGTGGACGAACTCGATGCCAGCCCGCCAGCGCCGCCGGCTAAAGGCAGATGGGCTGGACTCTCCCGTCGTAGACCGCCACGCGAGCGGCTCGTCCCATGGCGACGCCGCCGATAGCCCACACATGAGAGAGGGCAGCGATCCCGCCCTCCAACCGCACGGGACCCTGCCCTCCGCAAAAGACGCCCAGGGCGTGGCTGGAGTGGCTCAGGTGACGCTCAGAATGGGTTTGGTTCCCGGAGAAAAAGCCCTGCAACAAGGAACTCGCCGGTGCGCGCAGAAGAGGCCCCCCTTCAGGTCGAAAGGACGGCTTTCACCCGCTGGACAGTGGAACTTCCCTTGCCCGTGATCGCGGCGGTGTTGCGCACCGAGTGCCCCTCACGAAGCCGGCGGACGACGTCCCTGTGCTTGGTGAGGAATTTGGAGGGGGAAAGCGTGGAACCCTCGGGACGCCCGATCCGCCTGCCCTTGCGCCGCGCTTCCGCCAACCCTGACTTGATCCGCTCCGAGAGGGTTTCCCGTTCCGCCCGCGCCATCTCTGCGAGAAGAGCGAACATGATCGCTGCGGCCGGGTTGCGCTTCCCGTTGGGCAGGAGGGTCTCGATCCCCTGCTGGTGCCAGTAGAGACTGACGCCGTGTTCTTCGAGGGTCTCGACGAAGGCATGGGCCACGCTGGTGCGCCGGGCCAGACGGGAGACCTCGTGGACCAGCACTTTCCGCACCGCTCCCATCTGCGCCAGTTCCTCCACGCGGTGGAGTCCGTGGCGGTCACTCTCGTCTGCCATGCCGGAGACTTCCTCCCGGCACACCTCGACCACCTCGTAGCCCTTTGCCTTCGCGTGCGCCTTCAACTCGAAAACCTGCCTGTCGGTCTCCTGCTTTGAGGTCGAGACGCGGACCAGAATCGCCACGGGAATCTTGCCCTTCTTCATGGGCGCATTCTTCCCAACTGTATTCAAACAATCAAGTGATTTCGTGGGTACGACAATGCCCACCAATGGCATCGAATTCATCACGGTGCCGGACTCAGTGAAGCTCGAACCCTTCTTTGAACACGGGTATTTGAGGCGGGGCTGCTAAGCGCCGTTGACTGAGGTTCGGCGGCTTCCCGAGAGTTCGGGTCACCGGCGCTTGCCCCTCCCGGTTGGTCGGAAGTCCACCCGACCGCTGCGGCGTCTCCTGTTCCCGTATCGACGCCCTCTGGGCGGTCTTTGAGACCTTGCTACGAGCGATCCGACAGGGGGGGAGGGGGCTCAAATCGGCGTTTGGGCGCTCAAACCTGACCCATCGGCCCCCTCGCAAAACGTTTATCAAATGTAACTCATTAGTTATTAGCTAGTTGTATGCTGCTGCGGTCACGACCTCGCCTCCTGGGATTACGAGGGCCAAAAATAAATTTGGGACAAAAGGCGGCCTTGATCTGAGCTGCCTCGGGAAGCGCGACATCTCTCTTGGGTCCAAACCACTCCGGCACATCGAGACGCTCGACATCTCTCCTCGTGCCCGCCCTCTTCCGTTGGGCGCAGGAGGAGGAAAGCGAGACCATCGACGCGTCTCATGTTCCGTGGCAAGCCCCCGAGTTACCACTCGATGACGAACGAATCCTCGTCCTCGATGGTGACCCAGGCCCACCGGACGAGTTCTTCGGTTCCTGACCCGGCCCACCCCTCTGCCACTCGCTGCAATTCAACCGCGGCGGGACGAGAGCGGTCCGCCTCCAGAAGGCCTGATTTGGGACAAGATGTCGCCCAGAGGTCCCGAACCCGCTCATTCAACCCTGTCCCCGGCCCGCGAGCCCCGCTAAGCTCCTCTCAAACGTGGCGTCAGACCGCATCTGGACCCCTTCCGCCCCCTGCACCCCCACCTACCCCGGGTCCGAAGGGGCTTGAAAAACCGGGCTGAAAAAGGAAACTCCTAGCAATAAATCGTTGTTTTTTCGGCACTT
>CAUZKZ010000214.1:0-9005 GCA_963580345.1 Verrucomicrobiia bacterium
AAGACGACCCTGGAACAGAAATTTTTCGTCGAGCGCGGGGTGGAAATCCGCGTCGAGGTGGCGCACGACACCACCGCAGATCCCATTGTGAGCTGCCCGGTCCGCGTCTACAACCGCTACGGGGCCTTCCAGAAGGCGGCGACCACTGGAACCGACGGCAAGGTCAGCGTCATGGCCCTGCCCGGACACCAGGATTACTTCGTGGAGGTCAGCTATCCGGGATTCGCGCCGCAACGAAGGGCGCTGCGCACCGCCACCCTCCTGGACGACATGGGCCAGATGTACTGGAACGCCGTGTTTGAGCTCGTCCCAACCGCGCAGCCAACCATCACAACCACCGGAGTTCCCCTCAGCCGCAAAGGGGCCTTCCTGCCCGGAGTGACCCGCTCCGGCGATGCGAGTGTCTCCGATCTCTTCAGCGCCATACCTGCCCTGACCGCCGACTGGTCGATCACGATCGAGCCCGCCACCGTCATTTACAGCCTGCCGGGATTCGACGACGCGGCGGGCATGGCCGGCGCAGCCGTCCCGACTTCCTTCGTCGATCAGCCCCGCGCCGTCTACCTCATCGACCGCCGCAAGTTTGAGGAGAGCGGCAGCCAGGGCGACGAAGACACCTCCGAGACCTTCCCGCTTCCGGAGGATTCCTATCCCCAGCTCATGCGCGTCTTCCTACGGGACCTCGTGAGCCAGAAGTTCGGCGCCAGCCTTCCCAAGATCTACGGCCGCGTGACGCGGGAGGTGACCAAGAGCATGCCGGCGATGGGCGGGATGCCCGCGGTGGATGCGGGCGCCACCGGCAAAGTCAAACTCTGGGAGTTGCCGCACGGAAAATTCAAACCGGCCTTCATCGTGGAGACGGTCGGCGGAGCCTTCAAGACCTTCAGCGTCGATCCCGCCCACCCCGACAACCTGACCGGGATTCCCATCCCGGAGTGGCTCGGCTTTGCCTTCGATCTGCTCGGGATCTCGGCCGGCATCGCCGCCACGCAGGAACAGATGGCCAAGTACGTGCCGGAAAGCGACCTCATCCCCTTCCCCGATTTCACCGCCACTATCGGGCTCACCCCGGCCGGGGCCGGCAAGAGCACCATCGACTACACCTATGCGCTGAGTGTCGGCGCCGAGGTCGGCCAGGACAGCCCGAAAGCCGGAATCGCCAAGCTGCTCCCCGCCCTGATCGGGGCCGAAGCCAAGGGCACCGCCACCATCACTTCCATCGGCGCCGATAACGAGCTCACGCTCGATCTGACCGGGACGGTGCAAGCGTGTTTCGACGGCGACAAGTGGATACCCGACCTGGTTCGCTCCCTCGATCCCTCCTTCACGGTGTGCGGAAAGACGAGCCTCTCCAGCAGCGCTTCGGTGAACGTGGACGAAATGGTGCCCTACGACCTCCGCCTGCGGAGCCGTCGCAGCGCCCAGCTCGACCTCGACGCCTCCGTCGACATCACCGAGCCGGTCACCAGCAAGATCCCGTACGCCGGCCCGGTTCTCCTCGCCTTGTCAAAGGCCGGGGTCCTCACCAACCGCGCGACCTTCGACGCCTCGATCAACGTCACCACCTCCAATTGCTTCGAAACCCTCAAGCCCGATCCTCCCACCAAGATCGGCAGTGTCGATCCGCTCGCCAACCTGGTCGATCCCAATCCCCGCAACCGGCGCCGGAACTTCATGGGAGGCCAGTGGTGCAAGGAAAGCGGCAAGACCACCTACACCATGAGCTTCGGAGTCGGGATGATTCTCGGACTCGACGGGCCGCTCGGCTTCGGTCTCGAAGGAAAGGGGCGCGCCGGACTCGACAACCTCACGATCGAGGCAAACAAGTTTGGCGATTTCATGCCGGTGAGCCGCATCTCCGGAGAATTTACCCTCTCGGCCGAGGGCACCGTCAAGACCCCCATCAAGAATTTCTCCCGGAGCTACAAGTGGACCGCCCTCAAGTTCGACGCCCAGTACGGCACCGAGACGGTGGTGCAGTTCACCCCGATGGAGGTCCTGATTTTCACCGAGAGTCTCGCTACCACCGGCGCCAGCGTCCTGTCCGGCATGGCCCCGCAACTCGTCAAGAATGCCTCGCCGCTTTCGTGGTTCGACATTTCCTCCTCCGAACCGGACGTCCTCCTCAGCCCGAGCTACAACCCCGCCACCGGCATGGTCGATCTCGTTCTCGCCGCGCGCGGAGTCGATCTGGCCTGGACCGCCGGCGCCACCGTCGCCTCGGTGGCCGAAATGGGGCCAAACGCCATCATGCGCCTCCCCGACGGGCGCCTCCTCATCGCCTGGATTCAGCCCCCGGGGGCCTCCACCCTCGATCCCTTCGCCGCCATGGATGTCAATTACGTGCTCGGCGACGCCGGCGACACGACTTTCACGGCGCCCGCCACGCTGGTGTCCGCCCCGGCCGGGCTCGCCACTCTCGAGCTTCACAACTCGGGCGGAACCCTGGCGCTCTTCACCGTGATGCAATCCGGCGGCTACTCCACGCCCAAGCACGACCTCTTTGGCTTCACCTTCGACGCCACCACCGACACGTGGAGCGCCCCCATTCCGCTCGACTCGGCCCCGTCCGGCTACAAGGAACTCGCCGTCCTCTCGGGCGGCGCGAGCGGTCCCGCCGAGTTCGGCATTGCTTCCCTCGACAGCGGCCACACGTTGTCATTCGCCCTCTGGGACGGGGTGGCGGCCTCCCCTCCCCCGTCCGTTCTCGCCAGTGACATCGAAGGCGGACTGGCCGGGAACCTCAGTGCGGGCGGCCACACCCTCGTGGTCGCCGAAACCGACGGCGATCTGCTGCGCTACGACCGCCCCACCGGCGCCGGGATGAGTTTCGGTGCTCCCGTCACGCTCACCACCGACCTCGTGCCCCTCGAGGCCACCCTCCTTCCCCGGCCCTCCGGCGGATACCTCTACTCCTATACCTCGCCGACCTCCGAGGGATCCGAGATCGTGGTGATCGGTATTGACGCCGCCAACGCCCTGATCGGAAGCAGCCCGGTAGCAATTACCGAGAACACATTCGGCGCCTACCATGACCTCCACGCCGTCAGCCCCCTCGGCGGCATCGTGCATCTCTACGCACGCTACTCCGGCAGCGCCAATAACGAGATTCGCATTTTCGAAGTCACGGAGGATCTTCTCCTGTCCAGCAACGACTCCGACGCCGACGGCCTCCGCGATATGTTCGAACTCCGGATCATCGACGCCGACGAGACCGATGGACTCGCCATGATCGGGGACGTCCTCGGCACCGACGACTTCGACGGAGACGGCTTTCCCAACGCGAAGGAGGAACTGCACGGATCCGATCCCGCCGACGCCACTTCCCATCCGGCCTATCCGGCCGCTCTGGCGGCCTGGCTCACGGCCCGCGGCTACAGCTCCACCGCCTTCCTCTTTCTCGACGACGACGCCAATGGCTGGGACCTCGGGCAAGAGTACGCCTTCGGGATCGAGCCGGGAAGCGTGGCCGGGGTCCGCCACCCGGTCCTCGAGGCGTCCGGCGCCAACCTTCGCTACCTCTTCACCCGGCGCCCGGGCCTGACCTACACGGTCCAGCGTGGCGATTCCTCGCTCTCCGGCATCTGGACCGACATCACGCCGCTCTCCACCACCCTCCTCTCCACCAACCCGGACGGCACCGAGAACGTCGCGATTGAATTCACCACTTTCGGCGCACCCGAGTTCATCCGCGCCCTGGCGAATATTTGCCCGTAACCGCATTCTTTCCCCTCCAGATCCGGCCCTTTCACTCAAACACATCGAGCACCACATTCACCTTCGGCTTCTCGCCCTCCAGCAACACCACCTCCACCACGTCGAAGCGCCAGGCGATCTCCCGTGTCCCCAGCAGCCGCAGCCATTCGTTCGCCCCGCGCCGAATCAATTTCTCCTTCCGCTTGTCCACCGCGTCCAGAGGCCGTCCAAACTCCTCGCTGGTGCGTGTCTTCACTTCCACAAAGCTCAGCACTTCCCCGTCTCTCGCCACAATATCTACTTCCCCGCCGCGCGGGGCCCGGAAGTTGCGGTAGAGAATCTTGCGCCCTTCCCCGCGCAGGAATGCCCGTGCGATCTTCTCGCCCAGTTCCCCAATCGCGAGGTGATCCAGCTTACCTTTCCCGCTACTCGATCGGAAAAGCGAGTTGAGCGACCGGCTGAAACGTCTTGCGATGAATGCGGCAAGGTCCATGGCGTTGCAATGCCTCGAGGTGCGCCTTTGTGCCATACCCCTTGTGCCTTTCAAAGCCGTACTCCGGAAACTCTTCGGCATACGCACGCATCCGCCGGTCCCGGATCACCTTCGCAATCACGCTGGCTGCCGCAATCGAGAGGCTGATTCCATCCCCTTTTACCACCCCTCGGGAGGCGAGTGGAAATTGGGGCACGTCGAGGCCGTCGATCAGGCAATAGCAGGGCCGCCGTTCCAGCGCCGCCACGGCCCGCGCCATCGCCGCGTGGGTGGCGCGCAAGATGTTCACGTGCTCGATTTCCTCCACTTCCGCGAACGACATCGCCCAGCACACCGACTGGTCCGATGACAATTCCTCGAACAATTCCTCGCGCCGCGCCTCCGGCAGCTTTTTCGAGTCGTCGAGCCGCCCATTCTCGTAGTCCGCCGGCAGGATGACCGCCGCCGCCGCCACCGGCCCCGCCAGCGGGCCTCGCCCCGCCTCGTCGATCCCCGCCACCCACTGCGCGCCGGAACTCACCACCTCTCTCTCCAGACTCAGGTCCGGCATCGGCGTTGCTATAGCGCAAATCGCGAATCGGCTCGATCCCGAATTACGCCCCTACCAGTTGATGTGCTCTTTCGGCTCGTGCCCGCGCGGACCGGCCAGCGAACACCGCATGTAGAGCGCTCCCACCTCGGGAACGATATCGCCATCGAAAAAGTAGAGTCCGTTCCCGGGACAACGCGGCAGCACCGGCACGTAGTTCCCGGGCCCCACCAGTTCCGCCAGCAGGTTGATGGGCGGCTCTTCGGTGGCGAGGTCAGTCCCGGGGGCGTGCGACCCCGCACTCGAGTAGGCGCGCACCGACATCTGCATCTGGCGAATATTCAGGATGCAGCGTGCCCGGTCGGATCCGTTCTTCCAACTGTTCGCTCCCGAGAACATCAGCGCCACCAGCCCCAGGAGGACGAAAATCACCATGGTGAGTTCTACCAGGGTCAGCCCCCGCCGGGAGGCGCAGCGGGCGAGGCGAAGCGCCGCGTCTGTTGAGTTTGCGGTCATGGCTTCGCTCCTGGGACCTGGGTTGCAGGGTGGTCCCTCCTACCACTCGTCATAGGATTCGGGTTCGTGGCGGTCGGACGGGGCCAACGAGCAGGTCATGTAGAGCGTGCCGACCACCGGCACGATATTGCCGCCAAACGAGTAAAGTCCGCTGCCGGGACAGGTCGGATATTGCTCGAGAAAGCGCCCGGACCCGATCAACTGCGCCTCGATACTCACCGGCGAGATATCCATGCCCGCTTCGTAGCTGTTGAGATTGGCGAAGGAACGCACCGCCACCTGCACTTGCCGGATCTGCATCGTGCAAGTCGCCCGGTCCGCCCCGCGCTTGTAGGCCCGCGCCCCCAGGAAGAGAAGGGTCACCAGCGACATCAATACCAGGATGACGACCGTCATTTCGATGAGGGTCATCCCGCGCCACGCGCAAGCGCGGATTGTGGACTCTGGTTGCGGAACGTTCATGGCCTTGCCGGAGCGGGGGGTAACTCCTGTGGATGCTTTGACGTTATTTATATTCCTAGCGTTACATAATATCAAAATAAATAGAAAGACCATGTAAAGATTACTGCAGTTGGAGCTCGCTTCCCCGCTGCGGCGCACCGTACCCCTCACCCTGCTGGTGTCCTGAACGATAAGAGCGTTGAATTTGGCGAGAGAGAGATTTTTTCCACCGAGCGAAGCGAGCACTTTCACAAAAACCTCTCAGTTCCCCAAGTTTAACGAACTTGGCGTTCAGGGCACTAGATTGCGCCGCGCCTGTGCTACCGCGAAGAGGGCGAAGCCAATCCCCAGGGTCCCCACCCCAAAGAGCGCCTCCACTGGTCTCTCGATCGCGACATAGACGATCATCCAGACACTGACGGCGACAAACACCAGCGGCGTGAGAGGGTAGCCCGGGGTCTTGATCGGGCGTTCCAGATCCGGTTCGCGGACGCGCAACCAGAAGACGCCCGCCACCGTCAGCAAGGCCGAGAGCAAGAGGAGCAGTTCGATGTAGACCAGCACCTTTTCGAAGGTGGAGGTGAGGATGAGAAAATAGACGATCGCGGTTTGCCAGAGGACGGCCACGATGGGGATTCCCGCCCGTGACTTCTCTCCCAGCCAACACAGCACCCGGTAGTCTTCCCCCATTTTCTGCGCCACGCGGGGTCCCGCCCACGTCATGGCGCTCAGGGCGGAGATCAGACCAAGGCAGATCAGGCCCGCCATAATTCGCCCCCCCGCCTCGTGGAAGATGCTCTTGGCCGCCACAAATCCGACGTCCAGTTGTCCCACCATGTCATCCGCCGGAGTGCTGTAGAGAAATGCTGCGTTCAGGCCGAGGTAGAGCACCATCACCAGCACCGTGCCCAGGAGCAGGGCCCGTGGGACCGTCTTCCGCGGCTCCCGCACTTCGTCCACGATATAGGTCGCCGCGTTCCACCCCGTGTAGGCGTACATCACGTAGACCAGCGAGACCGCGAAGGACTTGCCGGCAAGCATCGCCAGGTCGCCTTCCGCGGGCAGAAACGACATCCCCTGCGGAGTTCCCAGCGTAAAGGCCGACCCGATGAGCACCACGATAAGAACCACCTTCAGCGTCGTGAAGATGCTCTGAAATTTGCTCCCGACCCCGATGTGCAACAGGTGAATTCCCGTGACGACCGCCACCAGGAGGCACGAGACCAGCAGCGCCAGATCAGACTTCTCGAGGCCCGGCACCTCCACGATTCCCGAAAAGTAAGCCCCGAAGGCCATCGCAACCAGCGCGACCGGGGCTGCGAACCCGACCGTCACCGAGATCCATCCCGCCAGAAACCCCACCGCCGGATGATAGATCCGGGAGAGGAAGTGATACTCGCCTCCGGAGCGCGGCAGAGCGGCCGCCAGCTCCCCGTAGCACAAGGCCCCGCACAACGCGCATACCCCCCCCAACCCCCAAAGGACCATCAGGACAAATCCCGACTGGATCCCCAGCAACTGGAACCCCAGGCTCGTGAACACCCCCGTCCCCACCATGTTCCCCACCACCACCGCCGTGGCCGGCAACAACGTCACCGAGCCACCCTGCGACTTGCGGTTCACGGATCGCTCGGCGGGCATCACTCGTCAGGCTTCAGGTCTCAGGGATTGGTGCTACACATCAAGGCTTCTTCCAAGCCCAATGACGCCTTTCAAGATCCATTGCGACCTTCCTCACTCCCTCGCTCCAATCCTCGTGCCGCGAACCTCACCCCGTTCTTCCCCGGCACCTGACACCGTGAACCGTCCTCTCAATCCCTCGTCATCGGCACAAAGCGCACCGGCAGGACCGCTTCCTGCTTGATTTGCCCCTTCACCTTCTTCAAGAGGTAAAGGTGTTGCAGGCCGCCTTGCTTCCCGACCGGGATGATCATCTTGCCGCCTTCCTTCAATTGTGCCACCAGCGGAGCGGGAACCTGTTCCGGCGCGCAGGTCACGATCACGGCGTCGAACGGCGCGTGCTCCTTCCACCCTTTGTAACCGTCACCGGCCTTCACCGTCACATTCTTGTAGCCCAGCTTTTCCAGAGTCTGACTGGCGCGCTCCGCGAGCGGCTTCACAATCTCGATCGAGTAAACCTCCTTCACCAGCTTGGAGAGCACCGCCGCCTGGTATCCCGAGCCGGTTCCGATCTCCAGGACCCGGTCTCCCGGCTGCGGATCGAGCTTCTCCGTCATCAAAGCGACGATGTAGGGCTGCGAGATGGTCTGCTCGTGGCCGATCGGCAGCGGCCGGTCCTGGTAGGAAAAGAGGCGCTGATCCGCGGGAACGAACTCGTGCCGTCGCACCGTGCCCATCGCCTTCAGGACCCGCACATTCTTGATGTCCCGCCCCTTCGCCTTTAATTGCCGCTCCACCATCGCCTTCCGCGCCCGCTCGAACTCGCCCTCCTCCCGCGGCTTCGCCTCGCCGCAGGCCGGCAACAATCCAAGGCCCATAAGCCCCAGTAGCGCAAAAAACCTCATCCCTGACCACATACGGTCTCACCCCGCCAAATCAATCGCCTCCCTCCGCGCCCACCCGGCCTTCCCATCTACCACTCCCCGAACTCGTCGGGCTGGTGGTGCTCCGTGGCCGCCAACGAACAGGTCATATAGAGCCTCCCCATGGCCGGGATCGTATTTCCGCCAAAACTGTAAATTCCGCTGCCGGGACAGAGCGGCTGCTTCTCGAGGTAGGAACCGCTCCCGATCAGGGCCCCCTCGAGGCTCACCGGCGAGATGTCCTCCCCTTCGTGGTGCTCGTTGTAGTTCGCGAACGACCGCATCGCGACCTGCACCCGCCGAATGTTGATCACGCAGTTGGCGCGATCCGCTCCCCGCTTCCAAGCCCTGGCCCCCACGAAGAGAACCCCGATGATCAACAGCAACACCGCAATCATCACCGTCAATTCCACCAGGGTCACCCCGGACCGCACCCTGCCACCTGCATTTCGATCGCGTCCTGCTTGCATGGGGAGAACTAGCTCGCAAGCATCCTATGGAAATTTAATAAAAGTTAAATAAATTTCTGTACCCCACTTACGAATTCATACGTAAGCACCCGACCGGCCCCCGTGTAGATTTTCTCGACAGCGGGGGCGAGGCCGGGTCAGGGCGCGGCGACTCGCCGCTCAAGCGGCGCGGCGTTCCGGGCGCACGACGGAGTGCTCGTGCCGGTGCGCGGCGGCCCAGTTCGCCGGCAGGAACTCGTCGATCTCGTTGGGCTTCGCGCTCGGCAGTCGGTCGATCACGTCGCGCAGGCAGGCTTGCGGATCGGCCCCGTGGTTGC
>CAUZKZ010000215.1:0-8954 GCA_963580345.1 Verrucomicrobiia bacterium
TCTTCTGCAGGCTGCGTTGCAGCTCGGTCGCAGGTCGCGACCTACTCCCTCCCCGCGTCTGACCTGCAAAAAAACTGGCTCGCCGCTCGATACACCACAATAAATAAACATGCCCTAGGCCGAATGGCACCAGGATAGAGTGGCATGACCGTCTCGGTCATGGTCGAGATCGACCGCCCTTGGGGCGGGAAGTTTCGGCCGCTTTGCGGCCCTCCGGTTGGTCACGACCTGCCGCCGCCATGGCTTTGGCATGGCACGCCGGGACGGTCATGCCACTGCGAGAAAGCCGATTCTTGTCCCTAACCTTGTGGCATTCGGGCTAGAGCGTTCCGGAAGCGGAATGGACCGTTGCCTGCAGGGAGGTTCGCATGGTCTCGAGGGGGCGTTGTCCCGGAAACCACAGTTCGAAGGCGAGCACGCCTTGGTAGAGGAGGAGGGCAAGGCCGTTGGCGATGCGCGCTCCGACCTGGTGGGCCTCGCCGAGAAGACGGGTGCGGGGCGGATTGTAAATGGTGTCGTAGACGAGGTGGTGGGGCTGCAGGCAGGAAGTGGGGAGGGGTGAGGGGTCGGTTCGCTTCAGGCCCACGGAGGTGGTGTTGACGATGAGGTCGATGTGATCGGATTCCGTGATGAGTAGCGAGGACTCGAAAGGAATGACCTCGAGGCGTTCGCCGGGCCCTTCGAGGCGCTCGCTTTCGAAGTACCTGGAGAGGCGGGCGGCGAGCTGGTGCGCCTTTTCGATGGTGCGGTTGACGAGCACGAGGCGCTGGCATCCCTCCCGGGCGCACTGTGCGGCGATGGCCTGGCCGGCTCCTCCTCCTGCGCCGAGCACCATGATGCGGAGGTCTTTGACATCGACGAGGAATTCCTCGTGAATGGCGCGCACGAATCCGGGGCCGTCGGTGTTGAAGCCAAGCTTGCGGCCGTCTTCGAAGAGGACGGTGTTGACGGCTCCGAGGGCCTGCGCGTCTTCATCGACGTCATCGACGACGGAGAGGGCCTCGAACTTGTGGGGGACGGTGACGTTGGCCCCGATGAAGTCGAGGGCCTGCAGGGCATCGAGAGCCTCACCGACGCGAGTGGGTTCCACTTCGAGGCGGATGTAACGAACCCCGGAGGAGATTTGGTCGAGGGCGGGCTGGTGCAGCTGGGGGGAGAGAGAGTGCGCGACCGGAAGGCCGAGGACCGCGAGGCGGGCCGGCAGATCGGCGCCCTCGTCGAGGAGGCTGCGGCTGACCAGATCATCGATGGAATAGACGTCCTTCATGCGTGTTGGAGCTCGCCCGCGGCCCGGACGATGCGGCGGACGGATTCCTCCCGGCCGAGGATGGCGAGCATATCGTGGAGGGCCGGGCCGGCACTGCGGCCGGAGAGGGCGACGCGGAGGGGAAACATGAGTTGGCCGGGCTTGACGTCGTGTTCGGAGGCGGTGGCCCCGATGGCGTCTACGGCCGCCGCCCAGTCCTCGAGGGAATTCATCTTTGCGGCGAGGGCGGTGAGGAGGCGCGGCGCGTCCTGGTTCTTGCGGGCCTTGGCGAGGGCGTCTTCGTCGGTCACGAGTTCCGCGGCGAGATAGAACTCGATGGCGTCCGGGACCTCGGCGAGGACGTGCACCTTTTCCTGCACGCTGGCGGCCATGGCGGGATATTTTTCGGTCACCGGGAGGCCGGCGCCCTCCACGTAGGGCCGAGCGGCTTCGGCGAAGTCCGCGGGGTCGAGGGACAGGAGGTGCTGCTGGTTCAGCCACCGGCACTTGTCCAAATCGAAGCGCGAGGGCGAGCGGTTGACGGCTTCGAGGGAAAACCGCTCCACCAGATCTGTGGTGGAAAGGACTTCGGAGTCGTCCTTGGGCGACCAACCGAGGAGGGCGATGAAGTTGGTCACGGCGGCGGGGAGGAATCCCCGTTCGGCGTACTCGTGGACGGCGGCGCCCTGGTCGCGCTTCGACATCTTGGATCCATCCGCATTGAGAATGAGAGGGATGTGGGCGTAGGCGGGCGGTTCCACTTCGAACGCCTCGAAGAGCTGGAGGTGCTTGGGCGTGTTCATGAGGTGGTCTTCGCCTCGGATGACGTGGGTCATCTTCATTTCGAGGTCGTCCACCACGTTGACGAAGTGGAAGACGAAAGAGCCGTCCGAGCGGCGCACCACCATGTCGGGGGTGTTGGACTCGTCGCGGTAGTCGATGGTGACCTCGCCGCACACCAGGTCGTGCACGGTGACGGGTTTGCGGTCGAAGCGAAATCGCCAGGCGCCCTCGTCCTGATAAACACGGCCGGTCTCGCGCAGTTTTTCGAAACGGCGCTCGTAGATTTCGCGGCGCTGGGATTGAAAGTACGGTCCGCAATCGCCTCCGGCCTCCGGACCCTGGTCCCATGCCAGGCCCAGCCAGTGCATACCGTCGAAGATGGCGGCGCGAGCATCTTCGGTGTTGCGGGCCTCGTCGGTGTCTTCCACGCGCAGAAGGAAGGTTCCACCGTGCTTGCGGGCGAAGAGCCAGTTGAAAAGGGCGGTGCGGGCCCCTCCCACGTGCAGGTATCCGGTGGGGGAGGGAGCGAATCGAGTGCGGACCGGGCCTGGCATCGCCTTCGTATAGCGCCGGATGAGCGGGGCCGCAATGGTGGGTGGGGACTAATGGTGGATTTGGATTCGGGAGATTTGCTTATTGGTGTTCGGAGTGGAAGGCCGGGAGCGGCGCCACTCTGGATGCGGCGAAAACTCGACGGACCAATTTCCGAATAAATCTCAGTTCCAAGGCCCAAATCTCAAAGGTTCGTTAGTTGGGATCGAGCAGGATGGCTTGGAAACTGGCCCCTGGTTCCTGGCGGTCTATCTGGAAATTGGTCAGTCGAGTTTTCGCCCGACCCCTAGCGACTGGCGATTTTGCCAGCACTCTTTGCTCCTCATAAGGCACCCGGGGCCGGCGGTTCGGCGGCATTGACCCGGCCTCGCGCCCGTGCGTAGGGTGGCCCGGACGATGAAGATCAAGCCGCACTGGCAGATTCTCGCGGCGCTGGTGCTCGCAACGCTGACGGCGGTCCTGTTCCGGAAGCTCGGCGCGGATGCGGCGGAGGGTTCGAGCGTGGAAGGCTTTATCGAGGGCGCGGTGGCGACTTGCGCCTTCGTGGGGAAGCTCTTCATGGGGCTACTGAAGATGATCATCGTGCCCCTGGTGGTCTCCTCGGTGGTGGCCGGGATTGCGAGCCTGCACGGGATGGAAGGGTTCGGACGCCTGCTCGGCAAGACGGCCGGGTTCTATGCCCTCACGACCTTCCTGGCGATCCTGGTGGGACTTGCGATGGTGAACCTGGTGCAGCCCGGACTGGTGGATGGGAAGGCCAACGAGGAGATTCGGGCCGCCTTCGAGTCGCAGGACCCTTCGGGGGACGCCGTTGCGAAAGTGGAGGCCGCGCAGAGCCAGGGACAGTCGACCGGGACGGGCCTGCTTGGATTCTTCAGCATGATCGGGGCGTTCCTGCTGCGCATGATTCCGATCAACGTTTTGAAAGCGGCGGCAGACAACGGGCAGATGCTGGGGCTCATCTTTTTCAGCGTGCTCTTTGCGATTGCGATGACGAATCTTCCGAAGGACGAGATGACGACCTTGCGCAAGGTTTTCGTGTCGCTGAACGACGTCATGATCGTGATTACGCGCTGGATCATGGCGCTGGCGCCGATCGGAGTCTACGCCCTGATCTTGCCGGTGATATACGAGACGGGCGGGGGGCTCTTCGTGGTGCTTGGAAAGTATTTTTTCACGGTCCTGAGCTCTCTCTTGTTCCACTTTGTCGTCACGATGCCGCTGATCTTGCGGTTCGTGGGGCGGGTGAATCCGTGGGCGCATTTCCGGGCCATGCGGACCGCCTTGCTGACGGCCTTCTCAACGGCTTCGTCCTCGGCGACCCTGCCGGTCACGATGCGCTGCGTGCAGGACAACGCCGGGGTCTCGAAGCGCACGGCGAGTTTCACGCTGCCGCTGGGGGCCACCGTCAACATGGATGGCACGGCCCTCTACGAGTGCGTGGCGGTGATCTTCGTGGCGCAAGTGATGTCCTTCCCGTTGGATTTCGGGCAGCAATTCATCGTCGTGCTGGCGGCCTTGCTGACCAGCATCGGGGTGGCGGGGATTCCCTCCGCGAGCCTGGTGGCGATCTTCATCATCCTGCAGAACTCGGGCATCCCGGGCGCCGAGACTGCGATCGTGGCGCTGCTGGCGGTGGATCGGCTCCTCGACATGACCCGCACCGCGGTGAACGTGCTGGGGGATTCCTGCGCGGCGGTGGTGATCGCGAAGAGCGAGGGGGAGGCGGGGATCCTGGAGGAGAGGTTGGAAGGAGCTTTGCAGGAATAGCTTGTGCGATTCGGGTGCAATCTGTGAACAGCCGTCACACGCCAGCGATCGAGGTCCGGGGACCGGATGGGTAACTTGTTTATCGGCAAGGGACGACGGAGAATGTGAGCAGATCGGCGCTTCCTGATTGCGCCTCGCGGGCCGAAAGATTCTAGTAACCCCAACATGGCGAGAGTTGCGTCTTCCCAAGGCTGGCAGGCCGATGACTGGCGCGCTTGGTTTCAAGAACTGGTCGGGTTGACGCGACGGGAATTGGTGCAATTGCGGGACGGGGCCGAGGAAGGGCCGAAGCACGTGCATCGGGCCCGCATGATTCTCAAGCGGCTGCGCACAGGGACGCGATTACTGCAAGGGGTGGTGGACAAGGAGACGCTGAAGCGCAACCTGCAAATCTTTCGCGACACGGCGCGCCTGTTGGCTCCGAGCCGGGATGGCACGGTGCGCCTGCGCACTTACAACGGGCTGGTTGGGAACGACGAGAAGACGACGAAGGGGAAGCTGGCGGAGGTGCGCATGCGTCTGGCAAGCGAGGCGGCGGCTGGCGAGCAACTTGCGTGGGAAGAGGCGGAGGACGCCCTGCGACTCCTGGACCAGGCGGGGGTGCCGAAGCGTCTGTGGGGCGAAGCGGGCAAGGAGAAGATCAAGAAGAGCCTTAGCCGCATGTTGAAGCGGGCCCGGCGGGACTATCGCGACCTGGTGAAAGGCGAGAGCCACGAGTTTCACGACCTGCGGAAAGAGGTGAAGGATCTCTTTTACGCGCTGGAAGCGTTGCCTCGGGATGCGAAAGGATCGCGGAAGCGGGTCCTGGCTTCTCTGAAGGTCCTGGAGGAGTCGCTTGGCTCGCAGAACGACGTGTTTGTGCTCGAGGAGTGGATCAAGGAAGAGGGATACGGCTTGAAGGAATGCCCGCGATTCTGGCGGGCCGCAGCGCGCCGGGAAAAGAGTCTGCGCAAGATCGTCATCAGGGAAGGGGCGATCCTGGAGGATCTGGCCAGGGATTCGCGGTACCGCAAGGCCTTCCTGACCCCGCAAGAGGCGAAGCGGATCATCCCCCAAAAACGCTGGGGGTGACGGGGGTGCCCCGGAATTCCCGGAGGCCGTGAGGGGCGGCGATCCAGCGCAAGGCAGGGGGCCCGGGGAGGGGCATCTCAAAAAAAGAAGCCTCCCCCGCACGGGCAGGGGAGGCCGTGGTGAGAGCTTTGAATTTTAGAAATGGGAGCCCACGCTCAGGACCCCACCGAAGAGACCGATGTTTCCTCCATCCTCGAGCCAGTATTGCCCTTCCACGCCGGCCCGGAGGAAGGCATCGATGCCGCCGAGTCCGAAGTTGCACTGGGCCCCGACGCCAATCTCGGTGATTCCGGTGAGCGTGTCGGTCGGGAACCTGCCGCCGAGACCATCCTCGAAGACATCTTCGCCAAAAAGGAGCGACTGGCGCAGGGTCGCATAGAGCCCGATGTGCTCGGTCAGGGACACGGACGCCCCGATCGCGATGACTGGACCAATGCCGTCGAACTCGGAAACGTCGACCACGCCGGCCCTGTTTTCACTGAATTCATTGCCGCCGTAGCGGATCCCACCAGAGTAAGAAAGGCAGAATTCGCCGCACTGGATGGAGTCCCCGACCGTGAGGTCGACGTAGTAGAATTCAAGATTTCCGAGGGCGGCCCCGAGGTCGCTTGTGAAATCCGTCTCGTGGCGGAATCCGGTCAGTTCGAAGAGGAGACCGGACGGGCTCGCCCAGCCAACCGAGCCCCGAGCCCCAGCATCCCACTCCCCTCTGTAGTCGTTCTCTTCGGAATTGTAGGAATGCAGGTAGAGCAGCGAGGCAGTCAGGTAGAAGCCCGGCTCGACGCAGCCGTCACACTCCCTCGGGGCAGGAATGGACTCCATCGGTTCGATGCCCCCCTTCGCAGACTTCGGAGAGGCACTGATGTGTTGGATCCCCGCTTGCAAGGCAGGAGAGGACCCAAGGACGAGAATGTAGCTCAAGGCACCAGCAGTTTTGATGATCGGGTGGGATTTCATCACATCCCATAACATACAGATTGCGATGCTTCAGTCAATTTGAATGTTAATAATAGTGTAAATTTTACATTTCCTAACTAAAATTTTGCCTGAAAACCGGGGGTTTTGAGGGTTTGTCAGGAACTGGCGGCGCCGGGCGGCGTCGGGGGCTCAGTCCACCAGGACATCCCGACCGTTCCAGGCGTATTGCACGCCGGAGACCACGGTGAGGGCGAGGGAGAGCCAGAGGAAGGTGGGCATAATCCAGAATTCGGGGTGGGCGAGTTCGGCGAGGAAGAAGTCCTCCTGACCGAGGGCCTGGAGGAAGAGCCACACGAGGGCAGTGATGCAGAATCCGATCTGGAAGCCAGTTTTCCATTTCCCGCTCCAGTCCGCGGCGATGACGCGTCCCTTCTCGACCGCGATCTGGCGCAGGCCGGTGACGAGGAACTCGCGGGCTAGAATGACCACCACCACCCAGGCGGGACAGAAGCGTTGCTGGTGGGCGCAGAGAAAGATAAAGGCGGAGGCGGTGAGGACTTTGTCGGCGATGGGATCGAGCAATTTGCCGAGGGAGGTGACGAGATTGAGTTTGCGGGCGAGGTAGCCGTCGAGGAAGTCGGTGAGGGCGGCCACGATGAAGGTGACGAGCGCGATGCCGTAGCCCAGGGGGCCGCGGAGGGAGAAGGCGACGACGAAAATGGCGGTGAGGACAAGGCGCGAGACCGTGATCGAGTTGGGGAGATTCACCGCGGCGAGTGTGGGGAATCCCGCCAGCAGGGGCAACTGTTGCGTGGTTTGTTCTTGGGACAGGCACCCTGCAAGCGGGGTTCGTCGGCGCAGATGGGGCCGGTCTTCCGGCCCCTGCCGACTCCGAGGGTGGGGGTTCTTGCGGAGCGGGTCGGTTCGATTCGCGGGCGGGTGGGAGGTGGGCCGGGGAAGGGAAGTGCGCACCGGGGGATGGATCGGCCAGCCACCCACTGACGGTGGCCTCCTGGTTGGCAAGTTCTTCCGGCGTGAAGTGGAGCCGGCGCCACATCTCCGGGCGCAGGAGGGGGGGCAGGCCTTCGTTCACGGGCGCGGTGCGCATGTGGACCTGGTCCTGGTTGACTTCCCCGAGGACCGCGGTGCCGGAGTTCACAGTCCAGTTCTTGGGAAAGGCCAGCCCACCGTCGGACGGCCAGGTCCAGCCGGCGCCCGTGATCAGAATCCATTCCCCTGGACAGGCGCGGTTCACGCCCCAGATGTAGCCTTGCAACCCGGTGAGGTTGACGCCTTCCACCAACGGTTCGAGATTGTATCCGGAGGCGAAGCGGAGATTGAGGACGGAATCGTAGAGCGCCACATCGGCGGTGATCCAGTAGTCGGCCCATTGCGCGGTGTTGGTTTCGTCCGGCATCCAGGGCGGGTCCTGCACGGGCGGATGAAATACCCCGAGATGAAAGCAGAAGGAGCCGTCGAGCGGGATGCCGGCACTGTCGAGGTTGGTGGCAAGAAAAGAACTGCTCCACGTGATATCGGCTTGCTGGGCACGAGCGCCCGCCGCGATGCAGCCGATGACGGCAAGGCAGGCCGGGAGTCGGACCGGAAGCCGGCGTGGGCAGAAAGACATTGCCAGATCAGGGTCGGCGCCGGCGGCGGAAAAAGGCTGGGGCGGAGAGCAGGGCCAGGAGCCCGGTGCCCGGTTCGGGGATGCGGTGCAGGCGCAGGCCGAAATCGGTCGAGGTGTCGGTAAAGTCACCACCGCCCGTGTCCCCGCCGTTACCGGAACCGCCATCGACGGCCCCGAAGACGGCGGCGTCGGCGTCGTCCAGCCACCAGGCCAGGGGAAACTGTCCCTGGCCGCCGGTAACGGCCGGAAATTCCCAGACCGAGTCGCCCACGTGCTGCCCGGCGGAATTGCTTGTCAGGAGGACCCACTCGGTTGAGGGGACGAAGTTGTCGCTGGTGCGGATGAAGAGGTAGCCCTGTTCGCCCGGAGACCAGGTGTAGGAAGGGGCGGCGTCCACCGAGTCGGAGGTGGCGTCCGCCAGGAGGTGAGCCATTCCCTCGTAGCGAGCGGTTTCAGTCCCCCCGCTCTGGTTGGTGAAGGAATCGTTTGGGTCCGTGTCGTTCGTGGCGGTGGTGGGATCGGTGTCCTTGACGGCATCGAAAACGCGCCACTCTCCAAGCCACTGGCCCATATTGGTATGATCCGGGGCGAAGCTGTTGTCGAAGGATCCGAACTCGATGATGAGATTGGCCGGATCGAGGCTGCTTCCGTCGCTCAAGATCATCTTCTCCTCAAAAATCGAGGAGCCCCAAGAGAGTTCGACCTTGGTCTGGCCAAACACCGGGGTTAGAGAGCTGAGAACGGAAGGGAGTAGGAGGGCGTAGGTTCGCGGCAGAAGCATAAGCTTGGGAGCTCAGGAAGTTGCGCGAACAGCAGGTTCTTTTATTAATCTTAATCATTAAGATTTATCAAGAATAATTGCCAGCCGGATCGAATTAGGGCTTCCTGAAAAAGTCGGCGCGTGAGAACCGCGTCTCGTGGAAGCCTTCGAGTTTTAGAGCTGGGACTGGGACTGGGACGGCTGCGGGCTCAGGCTGCGAGCGA
>CAUZKZ010000216.1:0-8949 GCA_963580345.1 Verrucomicrobiia bacterium
GTGGCCGGACACGGTGGACGGGATCGTGGCGACCGGGTTCATCGCGGCGGGGCCGTGGGACTTCATCGGTCACGCCGAGGTGCCGGAAGAGAAGATCGACGGCAAGGTGGCGCGTCACCTCGACCGTGACGACATGGTGACCACCACCATGAACGCCTTCTGCTCGATCACGGTGCAATGCGCGCAGTGTCACGATCACAAGCTCGATCCGGTCACGATGAAGGACTACTACTCGCTGCAGTCCGTCTTCGCGGCGCTGGACCGGGCCGACCGTCCCTACGACACGGGACCAAAGGTCGCGGCCAAGCGGGCTGCTCTCAACCAGCGGCAACAGACGTTGCGGGATCAGCTGGCGGGGGTCGAGAAGGACATCAACGCCCGCAAGCCACCGGAACTGGTGGCGCTCGAGAAGGAGATCGCGGCCCTCGAGGAAAAGATCAGCGGCGCGCCCAAGGCAGGCGGCAAGCAGCGTTCGGGTCGTTACGGCTATCACAGCCAGGTGGCACCCAAGCAGGACGCTGTGAAGTGGGTGCAGGTCGATCTCGGCGAGTCGCGGCGCATCGACCAGGTCATGCTGATCGGTGCCGACGAGTACGGCTTCGCGGATTTCGGGTTCCCCCACCGGTTCAAGATCGAAGCGTCCGACACGCCGGACTTCAAGAGCCCGAAATCGCTGGCGGACGAGACCGGCGCCGACTATCCGCGCCCAGGCGGGGCCTTGGTCGGAATGGAGGGCAAGGGGGCGATGGGCCGCTACGTGCGGATCACCGCGACCAAGCTGTGGAGCAGGCGTCAAAAGGGGCAGCCAAAGTCGAACGACTGGATCTTTGCACTCGGTGAACTGGCGGTCATCAGCGAGGGGAAATTGGTGACGGTGAAAGAGGTCACGGCCCTCGACAGCATCGAGGCGGCACCGCGCTGGTCGAAGAAAGACCTGGTGGACGGCATTTACGGGGCCTATCCGCTGGAGGTCCTGGTGGGCGACGAGAAGAGTCCCACCAACGGGTATCACAGTGCTTTTGCGACCGAGGCCGAGACCGCCAAGTGGGTGCAGATCGACCTCGGCAAGTCGACCCCGATCGATCGCATTGAACTCTATCCGGCCCGCCCGACCGATTTCAAGGACACCCCGGGCTTCGGTTTCCCGCTTCGCTTCAAGTTGGAGGTGAGCGATAACGCCAAGGGCGAGGGGGCGGTGGTGTTTGCCGATCACAGCGCCGCAGATTACCCCCACCCGGGCGAGAAGACGGTGGTCTTCGAGGGTGCAGCAAAGAAGGGGCGCTTTGTCCGGCTCAGTGCGAGCGTTCTGCATTTCCCCGAGGGGTCCGGTGGCCCCTTGCTGGCGATGGGCGAGATACGGGTCTTCAGTGGCGGGGTGGAGGTCTCGCGAGGGGTGGCCGTCACCTCGCTCGACACCATCAACAGCGGGCTCTGGCACTCGAACTTCCTGGTCGACGGTTACACCAGCCGCCGGCGGATCGGGGACGGCCCCGTCGAGGAATTGCTTCGGATCGCGAAGCCGGGGGGGGGTGAAATGCGGGAGAAACTCGCGGCCCTGAGCGGGAAGCGCGAAGAACTCTCGAAGGGGGTGATCGACCCGGCCCTGATGGCGAAACGAGAATCACTTTCGAAGGAGATCGCCGCGGTGGACGCCGAACTCAAGACCCTCGCGAAACCGCAGATGGTCTATGCCGGCACGATTTACAAGGGTGGGGGAACCTTCAAGGGGCGCGCCCATGTGGGCGGCAAGCCGCGCGACATTTTCATTCTGAATCGCGGCGATGTCACGCAGCCCGGCGATCCGGTGCAGCCCGCCACCGTGCCGGGAATCGTGTCCGGCTTGTCGCCGGTCTTCGACCTGCCGAAGGATCACAAGGAAGGGGCGCGCCGCGTGGCGCTCGCGGAGTGGATCACGCACAAGGAAAACACCCTGACCTGGCGGAGCATCGTGAACCGCGTCTGGCAGTATCACTTCGGCCGAGGGATCGTCGATACGCCCAACGATTTCGGCACCGTTGGCGGGACGCCGACCCATCCGGAGTTGCTCGACTGGCTGGCGGTTGAATTCCGCGACGGGGGCGGCTCGATGAAGGACTTGCACCGGATGATCCTCAACAGCGCGGTCTACAAGCAGAGCAGCGTTCACAATGCCGACTACGTGAAGATCGATGACTCCAGCCGCTTCCTCTGGCGCCAGAACCGGCGGCGTCTCGAGGCGGAAGCCCTGCGCGACACGGTCCTCCTCGTTTCCGGCAAGCTCGATCGCAAGATGGGCGGGCCGTCCTTCATGGACTTCGTCATCGAGCGGCCCGAGCACTCGCCGCACTACCAGTATCACAAGGCAAACCACGACGACCCGGCCACCCATCGCCGCTCGGTCTACCGTTTCATCATTCGTTCCCAGCCGCAGCCCTTCATGGAGACCCTGGATTGCGCCGATCCCTCGCAGCTGGTCGCCAAGCGCGGGGAGACCACCACCGCGCTGCAGGCTCTCGCATTGCTCAACAACGCCTTCATGGTGCGCATGGCGGAACATTTCGCGACGCGCGTGGGCGAGGCCGGCGATCCGATCGCGAGTGCGGTGGAGCTTGCGCTTTCCCGCAAGGTGACCGGCGGCGAGCACGCGATGCTCAAGACCTTTGCCGGCAAGCACGGTCTGCCGGCGATGTGCCGTCTCCTCTTCAACTTCAGTGAATTCAGCTTTGTAGATTGATCACCATGCACACTCGACGCGACTTCTTATGGCAATCGGGCGGCGGACTCGGCGGAATCGCGCTGGCCTCCATGCTGGGGCGGGAAGGGGCCCTGGGGGCCGCGACCGATGGCATGCCCGATGGCCTGCATCACGCCGCCAAGGCCAAACGGGTGGTGCAGCTTTTCATGGCCGGCGCCGCGAGCCACATCGACCTCTTCGATCACAAGCCGGCCCTCATCAAGCACCACGGCGAGAAGTCCGACTTCGGCGAACACGTGGAGGCATTCCAGAACGGGCTCGGTCCGTGGCTGAAGCCCTTCTGGGAATTCAAACCGTACGGCCAGTGCGGGAAGATGCTCGGCGAAACGGTGACGCCGCTCGGGGAAGTGGCTGACGAGATGGCCTTCATCCACAACCTGATCGGCAAGACCGGGGTGCACAGCCAGGCCACCTACCTGCAGGCCACCGGATTCGACCGGCCCGGCTTTCCGGGGATGGGATGCTGGGTGAGCTACGGGCTGGGGAGCATGAACGACAACCTGCCCACCTTCGTGGTGTTGCCGGACCACCGCGGCTTCGGCTCCAACGGTCCCAAGAACTGGGGATCCGCCTTCTTGCCCGCGCAACACCAGGGCACCATCATTCGACCCGGAACGGCCAATCCCATCGTGGACCTGCGCCCGCCCTCGAGCGCCAAGTACATCACCGCCGCGGCCGAAGCGGATGGGCAGGCCTTGCTGGCCAAAATCAACGGTCGGCACGCCGGGGAGCGGGAAGGAGACTCGCGGCTCGAGGCGCGCATCAAGAGTTACGAACTGGCGGCCCGCATGCAACTCGCCGCGCCGGAGGCCCTCGATATCTCGCAGGAGCCGGAGTACATCAAGAAGATGTACGGCCTCGCCCCGGAGGGGAAGGCCTGGCCGAAAGAAATCAATGCTGAAGAGGAAGCTCACCACTTCGGACGCAAGTGTCTTGCCGCGCGGCGGTTGTTGGAAAAGGGCGTGCGGTTCGTGCAGGTCTGGTCCGGCTGCGACAACGCCTTCCCGCGGCGCAACTGGGACAGCCACGAGGACATCGTGCGCGACCACGGCCCGCTATCCCGCGGCATGGCGGTGGGCGCCAGCGCCCTCATCAAGGATCTCAAGCAACGCGGCATGTTGGACGACACCATCATCCTGTGGACCACGGAGTTCGGCCGCATGCCCTCCACCCAGGGATCCAAGGGCCGCGATCACAATCCCTACGTTTTCACGAACTGGTTGGCGGGCGGGGGCATCAAGGGCGGCGTCACCCACGGGGAGAGCGACCAGTGGGGCTACAAGCCGCTCGACCGCGCCAACCCGACCCAGGTCTACGACATACACGCCACCATCCTGCACCTGCTCGGCATCGAGCACGAGAGGCTGAACTTCCGCAAGGACAGCATCGACCGCCGCCTCACGAACGTGCACGGGCACCTCATCAACGAGATCATCGCGTAGCAGAGGCCGCTTACGGCGGGCGAAGTGGTCGCCCACCGACAACAAAAAGGGCCGGAGTGTTCCGGCCCTGGGAGAGAGTGCGGTGCGGGGGGACTTATTTGTCGTCGTCCTCGCCCTCGTCGTCGCCCTCGGGGTCGTCCTCGGGGTCGTCCTCTGTCTTCTTCCCGGTGCTGAGCTTGATGAGGGTCTGGTCATCGACCGAGAGCTTGGCGATCGGGTAGTTGACCACTTTTCCGTTGGCGAGCTTGAACTTCACCTTGTCCCCGTCGATCGCGACGACCGCGGCGGTGATCTTCTTGCCGTCCTCATTCATCCAGGTCCGCGATTTGATCACGGGTTCGGAAGCGGTCGGTAGCAGGGAGCTCTTGGAGCCGGCACTGCCATTGCTGTCGGCAGCGACGCCCTTCAGGGCCTTCTTGATGGTGCGATCGAAATTGTCGTCGCCGGGGTGACCGGCAAAGACGAGTTTCCCGGCGGTGTCGAAGACGACGGCGTGGGGGATGCCCTGCATGGTGGGCGGGCGGGTGGCTCCCTTCGTGATGGGAAAATTCATGCGGGCCTTCTTGGCGATGGCGTCGATGGCCTCCTTGGGACTGTTCTGGCACTCCACACCAATAATGCTGAGACCTTTTTCCTTGTACCTTTTATCCAACTGAACCAGATGGGGCAAGGCGGCAACGCAGGCCCCTCATTGAGTACCCCAATACTCGAAGATCACCACCCGGCCCTCCAGGTCCTTCATACTCACTTCGGCTCCGCGCAAGGTCTGGCCCGCCTTGTAGTCAGAGAGGGTCTGATCCGGCAGGCCTTCTGCGGCCTGCAGGGCGGGGAGGCTGAGGGCGGCCGCAACAACGCCAGCGACCACGGATTTTCGGGGATTTGCGTTCATGATGGGGGCGTTAGTGACACGGCCTGGCCGCGGGTGCAACCAAATCCCACCGCTCCCGATGGGACGACCGGATCTGTGCCACGAACATGCCCCGGCCCGCTGTGGCGGGGGCGGGATGAGGTTCCCAGGCGGAGGGGCGCGATGAGGGCCAAAAGGCACGAGCGCAGCTCGAACCGGGTGGAGCCTTGACAAGGAACGATGCCAATTGCTCCGCCTCCCGCCCCCGATCCGGGAAAGACCTCCTTTCTCCCGACCTTCCGGCGGTCTCGCGCCGGCGGGATGGATCGGAAGGGAAGTTGATTTTCGCGGGACCGTTGCCCCGAAACCGTCGGGGGAGCCATCGCGGGCCAAGCCAAACAGATAAAGGGGATCGTCCGGTAAAAAGGGATTGAAAATATTCGTGCTTTCGTGCAATCGTGCAGCACGATGAAAAATGTGACGGTCAAATTGGATGAGGCCGTGGTGAGGGCCGCCCGGCATGAGGCGGTCGATGCGGGGCAGTCGTTGAGCACCTGGCTGGCGGAGCTGATTCGGGAGCGCCTGGGACGGAGCGAGGTAGCATCCGCGGTGGCGAAAGTCATGGGCAGTGATCGGCGGGAGGCGGATCAGGAGTTGGCGCCCTTCGAGGAGGCGCGGCGCCGGGCCCTGCACTACCTTGATCACCCCGTGGCCCTGGAGGAAGATTTCGATCGGGAGGCCATGCAAGAAGAGGCGGGGCGCAAAAAGAGGAAGTGAGCGTCTTCATCGACACCTCGATCCTGGTGTGCGCCCATGACGCGAGGGCGGCGGAGAAGCACTTCGTCGCCAATCGCCTGGTTCGGGAACTGTGGCAATTGCCGATCCTCCCGGTCATTAGCGTACAGGTCTGCAAGGAATTCTGGGGGGCCTTGAGCCGCTCCGCCGGATTGGCGCGGGAGGAGATGGCGCAGTTGGTGGAGAGCTATTTGCAATGGCGCGTGGTTCCGGAGGACAGCGTGCTGCTGGCGGTAGCCTTACAGCTTCGGAGGGAGTTCGGCATCTCGGTGTGGGACTCGTGCATCGTGGCGGCGGCGCAGAAGGCCGAGGTACGGCAGTTGTGGAGTGAAGGCATGGAGCCCGGGATGAGTTTTGGCGACGTGATGGTGGTCAATCCCCTTGAGGCGTGACGCTTTTGAAATGTGCATACCGCGGTTCGAGAACATGGCGCTCATGGTCAGGGGACCGAAGATTCACGACACGCGAGTATAGATGAGTTTATTCGGGAAGGGAGGAACGATTCGGAGCCGCTCGGTGGGCCGGGCTGTGATGTTGTTTGGAGTAGTCTTTGCCGCCTTGGTGTGGGCCGGCTTTCTTCCGGGGTTGAGCGACGGGGTGTGGCGGCTGGATACATTGCTGCGGGATGAACTGTCCAAGTTGCTGGAGCCGTCCAGGACGCGGGAGGACCTCGTCTTTCTCGGGATCGACGAGGAGGATCGCAAGCAGGGAGCCCTCGATCCGGCCGTGGTCCAGAACTCGCGGATCCTCACCCTGATGCGGCAGCAGGTCGGGAACGAGCGCCTGGACCGGCGCGTGTATGCGGAGTTGATCGAGAAACTGGCGGCGGCCGGAGCCAGGATCATCATCTTCGATGTGCTCTTTGTCGGATCCTCTGGAAATCCCGTCGCAGATCGCGAGTTCGCCGAGGCCCTGCACCGGCATCACGACAAGGTGGTCCTCTCGTTGCTGCTCAGGCCGGCCGGCGACGGATCCTACGAGCCCGTCAGTTCGGTGAAGCAGCTGCCGCTCCTGTCGCGGAATCCGGATCGCCTGCCGCACGAGGGCTACGTCAACCTGTGGCCGGACGCGGAGGATGGGATGGTGCGACGCATGGTCTACACCACCACCGTCTCGGAACTGCAGAGCGGGCAACGCCGGCCAGGAGAGCCCATCTACGAATCGCTCTCGGCCGTGACGGGTCGTCTGCTCGGCGCCAAGGTTCCCGAGGAGCGCTCTCCCCGGTTGCGCTACGCCATCTCCCGGGATGAGGAGGGAAACGTCCGCGCGGCCTACGCCCCGCACAATCTGCGCGACGTCTTCGTGCCGGAGCGCTGGGAGAACAAGTATGCGGGCGGCCGGTTCTTCCGCGACAAGGTCGTGCTGGTCTCGACCTCCACCCTGCGGGATGAGGACTACCACCCGATCCCCGGGGCGGTGATTCATGGTGGACAGTTTCACCTCCAGGCTCTCGGCAGTCTCATGGAAGACGGCTACTGGCAGGAGGCGCCCCCGTGGGTGAACATCGTCTCACTACTCGCGATGGCGATGTTGGCGGTGGCGATCGGAATGGCTTTCCGCCATCCCATCGCGATCCTGTCGGCGGCGCTGGCGCTGGGGGGCGGGTTCATGGTGGCCTGCGCGGTTGTGTCGAACATCAGTGGAGTGCTCTTTGCAGGGACCCCCGGACTACTCGGACTCGCGGCCGTGACGGTATGTGCGGAGCTCGGGCAGTTCGTGGCGCGACGGGGAGGGTAGCGGAAGGGTGGATGCCGGCGTCTCTGCCGGCATCGTCGAGGAGCGGTCTGCGGTCCGTCTGCGGGGCGGGCCTGTCCCATGCCATTGCCGAAGCGCGATCGAGGGCAGGAACTTGATCGGTTGGCAGGACCTATTCCCCGATGCAGTAGAGCGCCTCGCGGGTCCGTATGAAGACCTGGCCGTTCGAGAAGGAAGGGGTTGCGTTGCTCGCCTCGGCCAGATCGTTCGCGGCGAGTTTCTCGAATTGTTCCGGGTTTGGCGCGAAGACAATCGTTTCGCCCTCTTGATTGGTGACGTAGAGGCGGCCTGCCGCCATCACAATCGAGCCCCAGAAATTCGGACCTCCGGTTTTTTCGCTCCAGGTGTTCTTGCCGGTCTTGGGATCGATGCAGCGGATTGCGCCCCGGTCGGCATCGGGGATGAAGATGTGGCCGTTGACGTAGACGCCGGAGCCGATGCTCTGGGGGCTCTTCGAATTTCGCCATAGGCGCTGCTTATCGGTGAGGTTCCCCTTGCCTCCGATTTTGAACCCGATTTCGGGTCCGTTAAAGCCGCCGATCTGCACGCAGAGGTCGCCGGCCAGAACGGGCGACGAATAGGCCAGTTCACCCTTTTTCCCGATCAGGCCGTCGCAGCTCCAGATGATCTTGCCGTCGACCGGATTGTAGCCGTTCACGCGGGTGCTCATGGCGCAGATGATTTGGTCGTTCCCGTCCACCTGCGCGATCACGGGGGTGCTCCACGATCCGATGTATTTCTTCTTCTCGTTATAACTCCCATCGCCCTTCACCGGTTCGTCGGTTTCCCAAAGAGTCTTGCCGCTCTCCAGATCGAGGGCGGTTAGAAAGACACGCTTTCCGGGACCGGCGTGGAGAATGACTTTTTTGTCATGGATGATAGGCGACGAGGCATAGCCCCAGATGTGGCGAAACTCGCCGTGCTTCTTCGACCACAGCTCGTTGCCATCGAAGTCGTAGGAAAAAAGGCCTGCCGTGCCGTGCCACACGATCACGCATTTGCCGTTCGCGACCGGAGTTGATCCACAATAGGGATTCGTTTTGTGAGTAGGCATAACCTCGTCGATCGTGACGGTGCGGGTCCACAGGAGATCGCCATTCTTGCGATCGAAGCAGAGGAGGCTGCGCTTCTTTCCTTCCTCCGCGGCACTGGTCACGAATACGCGTCCGTTCGAGATGATGGGACAGCTGTTGGCGGGAGTTGGCAATGCAGTGCGCCAAACCACGTTTTTCTCCGGTCCCCACTCGAGCGGCGCTTCAGCTTCGGCAGACTTTCCGTCTCCGTGCGGTCCACGGAATTGCGGCCAGTCACCGGCGAAGGCGGGGAGGGTGAGGAGCGTGGCGAGAGAGAGGTGAGCTAGGAGGCGGGCCATGGCG
>CAUZKZ010000217.1:0-8948 GCA_963580345.1 Verrucomicrobiia bacterium
GAAGCGGAACCAGGTGTTGATGCGGAAGATGCGCTTGTGCTTCTGGACCGCTTTCACCATCGCGATCCCTTCGCCGATGGTTCGGCTCATGGGCTTTTCACACCAGACGTCCTTGCCGTTCTTGGCAGCTTCGATCGCCATCAGAGCGTGCCAGTGCGGCGGGGTGCAAATGTGGATGATGTCGAGGTCGTCGCGCGCGCACAGTTCTCGGAAGTCGTGGTAGCCTTTCGGATCGTGGCCCCCCTTCTTCGCCCCGTTCATGCGGTTCGCGAGACGATTCTTGTCCACGTCGCAAAGCGCCAGCAGCGGCCCCTTCTGGCCGAGGTGAGCGCCCGATCCCGAAATGCCGCCGCACCCGATGATGCCGCGGGTGAGCTGCTCGCTGGGCGGCGTCTTTCCCTGACCGATGACGTGGCGGGGGACGATCTGGATGGTGGCGAGGGCCGCCATGCCCTTGAGGGCTTTCCGGCGGGAGAGGGCGTGTGCGGATGGATTGTCCATGGCTCTCTTTACGTGCGGCCTGGGGCGATGAATTACAAGTGAGAAGAATCGGCTCACCACGCAGACCAAGAATCGTCGTTCCGCTGCAGGAGAGCGATCCACCCTGCCTCTGCCCCTCTGCCCCTCTGGCTTCTGGAATCTTGATTCTCTCAGTCTCGAGACATATTTCCTTCCCGCCCAGTGAGTTTTCGATAGCCTCCCCGAAATTCCGCCAAATCCATGTCTACAACGCCTTCCGCTCTCAAGCCGCGCCTCTGCGTGATGATGTTCATCCAGTTCTTCATCTGGGGGGTCTGGTATGTGCCGATGTGGAAGTTTCTCAGCAATGTCGAAGGAGCGGGTGGCTGGACGATGTGGGGTTTCCTGACTCCGGTGGGCCTCGCCTACGCCTCCACCGGAATCGCCGCCATGATCTCGCCCTTCATCGTCGGCATGATTGCGGATCGTTTCTTCCCCACTCAAATCGTCTTCGGGGTCCTCCACATCCTGGGCGGGGTGCTCCTGATCTTCGCCTCCATGGCCACCAGCTACGGCGTATTTTATCCCCTCCTCGTCGGGCATCTCATTTGCTACATGCCCACCCTCGCGCTCGCAAATTCCCTCCTCTTCCGGAACTCCGCCAATGTCGAGCGCGACGCGCCGCCTATCCGGACTCTGGGCACGATCGGCTGGATCGCGTCGGGAGTCTTGATCGGGAGCGGGTTCCTGGTGGATGGGAGCTTCAAGCTCGTGTGGCCGGAGTTCCTCGGCGGGGCCAAGGCTCCGGAAGAATGGCTCGGCCTTGGTTTCACGGCGTGGCCTTACTACTTCGGGGCGGGTGCCTCCATCCTCCTTGGCCTCTACTCATTCTCGCTTCCTCACACCCCCCCCGAGTTGAAAGGCAAGTCCGTGAGCGTGGGCGAGATTCTCGGCCTCAAGGCCCTCCGGCTCATGAAGGACCGCTCCTTCGCAATCTTCATCGTGTGCTCGTTGCTCCTCTGTATCCCGCTCTCCTTCTACTTCCAGCTCGCCAACGGCTACCTGAACCAGATGGGCGTGAGCAATTCCGAGGGAGTGATGACGCTGGGTCAGGTTTCCGAGATCTTCTTCCTGTTCCTCATTCCGGTGTTCTTCCGCAAACTCGGCGTGAAGTGGATGCTGCTGATCGGAATGGGATTCTGGGTCTTGCGCTACGTCCTCTTTGCCGCGGCCGGGCCGGAGGTGCACCTGCTGCTCTATCTCGGGGTCATCTTCCATGGCATCTGCTACGATTTTTTCTTCTTCACCGGCCAGATCTACGTCGATCAGCGAGCGCCCGAAGATGTGCGCTCCAGCGCACAGGGATTTATCGCATTCGTCACTCTCGGGGTCGGAATGTTTATCGGCGGCATCCTCGCCGGCTGGTGGGAACACCGGAACAAGGATGCTGAGGGCGTGCAGGATTGGCCCACCATCTGGTACTTCCCTGCCATTCTCGCCGGAATCGTGCTCGTGGTCTTCTTGGTCCTCTTCAAAGATCGCTCCCGAGAGGGCGGCGCTTCATCCGCCTGAGACTGCGAGAGGCCTCCCGGTAAGCCCACAATCCCGTCATCGGGCGACCAATCCCTTGAATACTCGTTGGTTTTGCCCCCTTCGGGGCAGGTGGAAATCCTTGAAAGGGGGGGTGGAGGGCCTACCGTAGCCCGCACAGCAAACACATCGAGAGAGACTTCCCATGAGCGACTCCACCAATTCCAGCCGACGCAAGTTTATCAAGACCACCACCGCCGCCGGCACCACGGCCGCCGTGGCGGGTTTTCCGCACATCGGCCGCTCCGAGATCGGCAGCAGTAACACCATCAAGATCGGCCTGATCGGTTGCGGGGGCCGCGGCACCGGGGCCGCCAACCAGGCCCTCGCCGCCGACAAGAACGTCAAGCTCTGGGCCATGGCGGACGCCTTCCCGGAGAAGATCGACAGCCCGCTCGAAACGCTCTCCGCCAAGTACGGCAAGGAGCGCGTGGAAGTTCCCAAGGCCCGCCAGTTCATCGGAATGGACGCCTACAAGCAACTGGCCGAGTCCGAGGTGGACGTGGTCCTGATGGCTACACCGCCGGGATACCGGCCCATGATGCTGCGCGCCGCCATCGAGGCCGGCAAACACGTCTTCGCGGAGAAGCCCATGGCGATCGACATGGCCGGCATCCATCACCTCATGGAGACCGCCAAGATCGCGACCGAGAAGAAGCTCGCCATTCAGCACGGCTACTGCTGGCGCTACAGCCCCGCCAACCGGGTGGGCTTCGGCAAGGCGTTGGGCGGTGAGCTGGGTCGCATCACGAGCTTCGTGGGCACCTACCTCGGCGGCACGGTGCGCGCCCTCGCGCCAGAGGCCGTGAAGCCGGAGGGCATGGGGGATGTGGAGTGGCAACTCCGACACTGGATCAATTTCGAGTGGCTCTCCGGGGGACCGCTTCTCGAGCAGTGCATCCACGCCGTCGATAAGTTGGCCTGGGCCATGGGTGACGTCGCTCCGGTGGCCGCCTTCGGAAACGGCGGGCGCGGCCAGCGTCGCGATGCCGGCAATGTCTACGACAACTACTCGATCACCTACGAGTACCCCGACAACGTTTTCTGCCAGATTCAGCAGCGCCAGTACAAGGACAGCTTCAACGAAAACGTCTCGCGCATCATCTGCGAAAACGGAACCTTGATCGGGCCCTGGAAGGTCTCCATCAAGGATGCCAAGGGCAAGACCACCTGGCGGTATCGGGCCGAGAAGGGCGTGGAACAGAACATGTACCAGACCTGCCACAACGAGTTCTTCGCCAACCTGCGGGCCGGCAAGATCGTCAATTCCGCCGAGTTCATGGCCAGGTCCACCGCCCTCGGGATCCTGGGGCGCGAGGCCGCCCACACCGGGCAAAGGATCACCTGGGACGATCTGTGGGCCAGCAAGGAAGACCAGGCTCCGGACAACCCGCCGCTCGACGCCAAAATGCCCATCCCGGCCCCTCCGATCCCCGGGATCGACAAGCTCGTGCAGGCCTAGGCATCTAAATCACCGACCTCCTGATTGATTCGAATGCGCTACTTACTCCCCGCCGCGCTCGGTGCGGCATTCTCGGCAGCCTTCCTGGCGTGGGCCGCCGAAAAGCCCGCGGGCGACCCGGCCGAGGCGGCCCCCCCGGCCAAGGCCCCCGCCCGGTTCGCCAACACCACCCCGACTCCGGTGGCGTACCCGCTGCCTTCGATGAACCGCATGTTCGTCAGCAAGAAGATCCACGCTGCCGTGGCCGCCAAGGGCGGCTCCTCGGCGCCGGGTGAGATGAAAGACTACGAGGAGGTCGTCCCCCGCGCCGGAAATGCCAAGTACAAGTTGGCGGCCATCAAGGGTGGTGAGTTTCTCATTGGATCGCCTGACACGGAGCCCGACCGCGAGGAGGACGAAGGTCCCCAGCGCAAGGTGAAGATCGAGCCCTTCTGGATCGGGCAGACCGAAATCCCCTGGCAGCTTTACAAGCCCTTCTACGAAAACGGAATCGCCCGCAACAAGGACGGCACTCTCCTCGCCGCCAGCGCCAAGGCGGTCATCACGGTGAAAGGCAAGAACCGTGCCAAGGCCCTCAAGGACGCCCTGGCCCGCGGCGATCACAACAACGTCGTCGACGTGGTCTCGCAGCCCACCCCGCAGTATCACGACATGTTCCTGAGCGGCGAGCTCCCCTCCGATCTGAACTACCCGGCGATGTGCACCACCCATCACGCCACCTCGAAGTTTTGCCAGTGGCTCACCGCCCAAACCGGCCACTTTTACCGTCTGCCCACCGAGGCCGAGTGGGAGTACGCCTGCCGCGCCGGCACCACCACCGCGTACTCCTTTGGCGACGATGTCGACAAGCTGGATGACTACGCCTGGCATGGATACAACGCCGACGCCACCTACCACCCAGTTGCCAGCAAGAAACCCAACGCATGGGGCCTTTACGACATGCACGGCAATGTCGCGGAGTGGGTGCTCGACGGTTTCAGCGCGGGCTACCGCAAGAGCCTCAAGGATGGGGCGCTCAATCCATGGCATATCCCCGTCACCCGCTATCCCCGCATCGTCAAGGGCGGTTCCTGGGACTCCGAGAAGGAGGAGTGCCGCAGCGCCTCACGCCTGCATTCCGTAAACGACTGGAAGGACACCGATCCCCAGGTGCCCAAGAGCATCTGGTATCACACCGACGGCCAGCACATCGGCTTCCGCATCGTGCGCCCGCTCAAGACGCCCAGCGCCGAAGAGATGCACCTCTACTGGAACACCGACTGGTGGGAGCCCAAGCGCAACAGCGAGGATCTGTAGGCGGCAATTTGCAGGTTGTGATGCAGGCGCAGCCTCGCCGCTGCGCCTTTTTGGTCGGGCCGGAAACCGAATTCAGGATTCCCGGGCCCGTGTTCGCGAACAGAACTTGAAACTTTAAACCTGAACCTCGACACTCCGCCTCGCCATGCCAATTCAGACCCACTCCACCCGCCGCCGTTTTCTCACCGGTGCCGCTGCAGCCGCCTCGCTCGGTCCCGCCGTGTCACGCGCCGCCGCCAATGAACGCCTCAACATCGCCTTCATTGGAATGGGAAAACGCGGGCGAAGCGTCTTGGGCCAGACCCTGCGACAGGGCGATGCGCAAGTGGTGGCAGTCTGTGAAGTGGAGGGCACGCGCCTGTCTCACGGCAAGCAGACGATCGAAAATCACTACGCGGCCGCCAAGAAGAGCGGCCAGTACAAAGGCTGCGCCACCTACGTCGACTATCGCAAACTCTTCGAGCGCGACGACCTCGATGCAGTCGTGATCATGACGCCCGATCACATGCACGTGCATCCCGCCCTGGCCGCCATCAATGCCAAGTGCGACATCTACTGCGAAAAGCCGCTCACCCAGAACATCGCGGAGGGCCGTATTCTCGCCGACGCCGTGAAAAGGAACAAGATCGTCTTCCAGACCGGCAGCCAGCAGCGCAGCGAGTACGGCAACAAGTTTCGCACCGCGGTGGAACTGATCTGGGCCGGCCGCATCGGGAAGCTCAAGACGGTGCACGTCGGGGTGGGCGGGCCGCCCAAGCCCTGCGACCTCCCCACCCAGGAAAAACCCGACAACGTGAACTGGGATCTCTGGATCGGGCCGGCCCCCATGCGCGGCTACAACGAGATCCTCTGTCCCAAGGGTATCCATAACCACTACCCGGCCTTTCGGCATTACGAGGAATTCGCCGGGGGCGGCTTGGCCGACATGGGCGCGCACCACTTCGACATCGCGCAGTGGGCGATGGAGATGGACGCCAGCGGCCCCACCACCATCGAGCCGCCCAAAGAGGGAGCCGGCAAACTCAAGTTCACCTACACCAGCGGGGTCGAGATGTTCCACGGCGGCCCGGGCGGCTGCACCTTCGAAGGTAGCGAGGGGACCATTTATGTCGACCGTGGGAAGCTGGAGAGCAATCCCTCCGAGATCCTCAAGACGCCCCTCGGGGAGAAGGACCGCCGCGTCTATCCCTCCAACAACCACGTGCGCAACTGGCTGGACTGCGTCAAGTCACGCAAGGACCCGATCTGCACCGCCGAGATCGGCCACCGCACCGCCAGCGTCTGCCACCTCGCCAATCTCGGCTACAAGCTGCGCCGGAAACTCACCTGGGATCCCGCCAAGGAGCAGTTCGTCAACGACGCCGAGGCGAACAAGCTCACCGCGCGCAAACCGCGCGAGGGATGGGAGTACGGGCAGGGATAAGTGGCTCTCCGACGATTCGGAGAACCTCCGGGAGCGTTCCGTTACCAGAGCCCCGGGATACCAAATCGCCCCCCGCCCGCTGCACCTTCCACGGAGGAGACCGCCGCCGCGCCGCTCGAGGCCGCCCGCACCGCGTCTACGGTAGGGCTGGAGTCGTCGCGCGTCGAATCGTAAACCTGACCCTTGTAGACCTTGTAGGGGGAATTATTGAGTGAGCCCAGGTCGGTTCCGCAGCTCGCCAGGCAGAGCGCGCCGGCGAGAGCTAGAAGAGAGAGTGCCTTCGTGTTCATCGGCCCAGCCCTATCATCTCCACAGCTGGCCATCTACCAAAATCTTCCATTGGTCAGTTCCCGCCAGGAGCGGAGCGCCCGCCCCTTGCTCCTCGCTACTTGCTACTCTCCAAGGCCTTCAGGACATCCTCGCCCTGCTGATCGGTCGATGCCTTCAAATCCCTCCACACCAGCTTCCCGTCCTTGAAGAGGTAGGCCTGCCGCGACGCGAACTTTCCGCGGTGCGGAACCCCGAAAGCCGCCACGACCTTGCCCTCCGGATCGGCGATCAAGTCATAGGGCAGCTTCTGCGCCTCCGCGAAGGTCTTCTGGGCCTCTACCGTGTCGAACGAAACGCCAAAAATCTTCACGCCCTTCTTCTGCAATCCTTCGTTTGCGTCCCGCAAACTACACACTTGTTTGGTTCATCCCCCGGTGCCGGCCTTCGGAAAAAAGAACACCAGAGCCCAGCCCTTTTCGGCGGCTTCGTTCAGCTTCACTACCTCGCCCTTGTGGTTTTTTCCCTCCACCTCGGGGAGGGCTTTGCCAATCTCAAGCGGCTCTGCCATCGTGAGGCCCGCCAGTCCCAGGATCGAACCGAACCCGGCCAGGAGTGTCAAAAGTCGTCGCTTCATGTCTCAACGCATACCGCCCTCCCGAAAGTTTGCCAGAATGATTTTTCTCGTCCTGGCGGTTGTCGCACTCGCAGGGAGCGGAATTTGGTGGTTGAAGCGCCAGAAAGAAGGAAAATTCGCGGATCGCCGGTCCCCGCCGCAGATCGAACTGGTCAAGCTGGCCCCCGCGGAGCGCCCCCTGATGGGAACCCTGGCGCGCATCGTGGTCTTTGCGCCGGACGAGGAGAGCGGCCGCAAGGCGATCGAGGCCGCCTTCGAACGCGGCGAGGAAATCGAGGCGATCTGCACCGACTACGACCCGGCGAGTGAACTCATGAAGCTCTCCGCCGCCCCGCCCAACCAACCCGTGCCGGTCTCCTCCACCCTGGCGGCGGTCCTCGCCTACGCCCACGCCACCGCCGAGCTCACGGAGGGTGCCTTCGATCCCACCTTCGGTCCCCTCACCAGGCTGTGGCGTGAGTCGCGGAAAGAAAAGGCGCTGCCGGATGCCGAGGTCCTCGCAAAAGCCCGCCGGGCCTCGAGCTGGAAGAACTTCGAAGTCGATCTCGAGAAGAGGTTCGTGGTCCTGAAACATGAGGGCATGCAGCTCGACCTCGGAGGAATCGCCAAGGGCTTCGCGGCGGATGAAATGTTGGGAGTCCTGAACGATCACGGCATCCATCACGCCTTCATCGCGATCGCCGGCGATGTCAGGCTGGGCGCCCCTCCACCCGGAAAATCCGCCTGGCGCGTCGGCATCAAGACCCTCGGTCCGAAACTCACCCAGTTCATCGAGGTCTCCAACTGCGCCGTTTCCACCTCCGGCGACCTCTATCAGTTCGTCCAGATCGACGGGGTGCGCTACTCCCACATCATCGACCCCGCCACCGGTCTGGGACTGACGAGGCGCACCGCCGCCACGGTGGTAGCCCCCACCGCAGTTCAGACCGATCCCCTCGCCACCTTTTGCTGCATCGATCCCGAGCGTGCCCTGAAGTTCTTCCTGGCGGGCGAAATCTCGTGCCGTATCGTGGTCTTGGCGGAGGGGCAGCCCCTCGAGCGCGCCACTCCGCAGTTCCCGCGCGTTGACGCGCTGTGACCCTTGCCCTTTGATGCCGCCGCCGTGTTCGAGGACGTATTCAATGTTTGGCTCCCGGACTTCTCCTTTCTCTTCCTCTCGATCCTGGTGGAGGGGGCCCCCTTCATTCTCCTCGGCACCCTGATCAGCGGGTTCATCGACGTTTACCTGCCCGCCAGCGCGATGGACCGTCTCCTCCCTCGCAACCGAACCAGCGCGGTGCTAGTGAGCGGTCTCCTGGGGATCATCTTCCCGGTGTGCGAGTGCGCAGTGGTTCCCGTGATCCGGCGCCTCGTCAAGAAGGGCCTGCCTCCCGCCTGCGCCCTCACCTACATGCTGGCAGCACCCATCGTGAACCCCGTCACCGCCCTCAGCACCGCCAGCGCCTTCAAGGAGATGCCGGCTGAAATGGCCGGTTCGCGTCTCCTCTTCGGTTACCTCATCGCGGTGATGGTGGGCCTCATCCTCCTCCGAATCCCGGTGAGCGCCGTCCTCAAACCGAAAATCGTGAGCGAACTCGATCGTCTCCAGGCCTCCCGCGCCAAGAAACGCGAGCATCACACACACGACCACGAGCACCCACATGACCACGAGCACCCACATGACCACGAGCACGAACACTCACACGAGCACGAGCACGAGCACGAGCCCGAGAAGAGCAACCGCCTCATCATGGCTCTCCGCGCCGCGATGCGGGACTTTGTCGATGTGGGAATCTACTTCGTGATCGGCATCACGATCGTCGCGGTGGTCAACA
>CAUZKZ010000218.1:0-8923 GCA_963580345.1 Verrucomicrobiia bacterium
TAGGGGCCAATCCCTATCGGAGGGCGTATGAACGAGGGGTGAAGCTTATCGGTGCCACCTGTCATTACGTGACTGGCGAACTGGATGCGGGGCCCATTATCGAGCAGGCCGTGGAGCGGGTGCAGCACTATCACGGAGTGGACGACCTGATCCGCCTGGGCCGTGACTGTGAACGCTCCGCCCTCGCGAGGGGCATCCGCTACCACGTGCACGATCGCATCATTCTGGACGGACACCGCGCGATCGTTTTTCCGGACTGAAGCGACGAGCCCGGGAATCAGGACCGAAGGATCGGGCGCTGGTGAAGCCTGGCAAGGAATGGCACAAGGATAAGGACAAGAATCGGCTTCCCGAGGTTGACGTTGCTGGGCAGGTGGAGGGTGCGTTCAGCCGCCCGGAATGGTGGTCTGGAGGACCGCGGCCGCCTTCGTGGCCTCGAGTTGAGCGGCTCCGCGAGGAAGCAGAAGGAAATCGCCGGCCTGAAAGGAGCGTCCTCCGCGACTGCGCAACTCGCCGTCCACCACCGTCACGACAGAGAAGCGGTCCGGGTCCGGATTGGCGCACACCCCGCCCTCCGGGATCTCGAGATGCTCCACCACGAAGTAGGGACAACTGGCGAGGGTGTCACCGTTCGGGGTGTCCATCCCGGGTTCGTAGTCGGAGAAATCGATGCACTGCAGCGACTCGTCGATGTGGAGATCGCGCGGCTTGCCGTCGAGGCCGGGGCGGTTCCAGTCAAAGACCCGGTAAGTGGTGTCGGAGTTCTGCTGAATTTCGTAAATGAGCAGTCCGGCACCAATGGCGTGGAGGCGCCCGGAGGGAATGAAGATCGATTCGCCCGCCCGGGGCTCCACGGCGTGGACACACTCTTCGACGGTGCCTGCCGAGAGAGCCGCCTCGAACTGCTCGATCGAGACGCCCTTCTTCAACCCGACATAGAGTTTCGCGGCGGGGTCGGCGCGGGCGATGAACCACATCTCGGTCTTGGGCTCGCCTTCGAGGCGCTCGGCGACGTCGGAAGGCGGGTGGACCTGGATGGAGAGATCCTGCCGGGCGTCGAGAATCTTGATCAGGAGTGGGAAGCGCTCGCCCTCGAGGCCGGTTCCGAAGATCTTTTCGCGCTGCTGGATCCAGAGATCGTGCAGAGTCGTCCCGGCCAGGGCGCCACCTGCGACAACGGACTGCTCTCCCTCGCGATCCGAAAGCTCCCACGATTCGCCGTAGGGCTGCGAGTCGGGCAGGCTGCGTCCGTAGACCTGCTCGAGGGTGCGTCCACCCCACACGCGAGTCATGTAAAGAGGTTCGAACCTGATCGGGTCCACGGATTCAGTAGAGAGCAGGTGGCGTGCCTCTTGACAAGAAGATCGGCTCAGCGCACCTCGCTGCGGGGCCTACTCATCACCGATGTGGACCAGGGCGAGTTGCTGATCGGCGATGCGGAGGCGCCGGCTCAGGTCGCGGGCGAGGTTCAGGATCATCATGCGAAACACCTCCGCGTCGCGCAGAAAGATATTGTAGAACCCCATATTCGTGAGCTCGATCGCCTCGGTGGGTTCAAGGGCGGTGACGGTGGCCGACCGCTTCTGGGTGTCGAGCATCTCCATCTCTCCGAAAGTCGATCCCCGCTCGTAGGTGGCGAGGACGGTTTCGACCGAAGAATCATTGGGCGGCGGGCAACGAACCGAGACCTGCACGCGGCCGGAGGTCAGGATGTAGAACCGGTCGCCCTTGTCGCCCTCCGTGATGATGTTCGCCCCGGCCGGGTAGGCTCCCGTATCGAACAAGTCGCCCACCTTTGCGAGGGCGTCCCGCTCGATTCCGCCAAAGACGGCGAAGTCGGTCAGATCTTCGAGAATGGAATGAAGGGGCATGGAGCGAAAGGAGGGGACCACGCCGTTGTCCCGGCCTGCATGCTAACCGAGCGGATCGCGCGTTGCGATCCTGATTACGATGGGGAGGAAGGATTCTTTTCGATCGTCGTCTATGGGAGTTTGCGGTCCAGGAGTCCGGCCCGAGCGGACACCAGGATGGCGTGATCGACCACCCCGGGACTTGGGGCAGGGCGGATGGTTGGGGGGGGCGCCGGGGCGGACCGCTAGTCGGTTCCCTCCGGCTTGACGCAGCCGGCCGCCCCCTCGGCCCGGGGTTCGCTGACGGCCGAGAAGGATCCCGTGCCCTGCTGGAAGGCGATGGCCTGGCAGGTGCCGAACGACGCGCGGGATTTGAGGGTGTGGCCGCGGGCCTCCAGGGCCGAAAGAAGGATCGGGTCGAGGCCCTTTTCCACCGCGACGAAATCCGGTCTCCACTGGTGATGGAAGCGGGGTGCTTTCACCGCTTCGTGGAGAGAGAGGCGGAGGTCGAGGGTGTTGATGATGGTGAGCAGGGATTGCGTGATGATGGTCGGGCCGCCAGCCGCGCCGACCGTGAGGATGGGACGCCCGTCTTTCAGGACGATGGTGGGCGACATGGAGGAAAGTGGGCGTTTTCCCGGGGCGATGGCGTTGGCTTCGGCCCCCACGAGACCGAAGGCATTTGGGACCCCGGGCTTGATGGAGAAGTCGTCCATCTGGTTATTGAGGAGGACCCCGGTGCCGGGGATGAGCACCTTGGACCCGAAGGAGGTATTGAGCGTGGCGGTGCACGCCGCCCAGCAGCCATCCTGGTCAACCGCCGTGAAGTGGGCGGTGTGCTTTTCGGCCGGTTGGCCCGGTTCGCCGTGGCCGGGAACGGAGGTGGCTTTTTCGCTATCGATGCGAGCCGCGAGTTTCCTGGCATAAGCAGCCGAGACTAACCCGGCCGTCGGGACCTTGACGTAATCGGAGTCACCCAGCCAATGGGCACGGTCCGCGAAGGCAAGCTTCATGGCCTCGATGATCAGGTGGGTGCGCTCGGTCTCGCTGCTACCGGCAAGATCGAAGGGTTCGAGGATATTGAGGATTTGCGCCACGTGGGTTCCGCCGGAACTGGGAGGAGGAAAGCCCACGATGGCGTATCCGCGGTAGGCGGTCCGGATCGCCTCGCGTTCGCGGATCTTGTAATTCTCAAAGTCGTTTCGCGTGATGATTCCACCGTGGTCACGCATCCACGCCGCGGTCGCATCCGCGAAGGCCCCGCCATAGAACCAGCCGATGCCCTCCCGCGCGATGGAGCGATAGGTTTCGGCGAGATCGGGCTGTCGAAGGACGTCGCCGCCGGCGAGGACCTTGCCCCCCTTTTGGAAGAAAGCGCTGCCGAGACCGGCAAACCTGGCCAGGCCATTTTGCTCGGCCTCCAGACGGCTGGAGAATTTCGAATTGATGCGAAAGCCCAGTTCGGCGATGAGGGCGGCGTTGTTGAGATGAGAGGCGAGGGTAGAACTGCCGTGCTTGCGAAGGGCGTGGTCATAGACGGCAAGCGATCCGGGAATGCCTGCGGCGCGTGCGCCGGTCCTGCTGGCGGCGGTGTCGGCAGTGCCATCGTCGCGAAGATACATGTCCCGCGCCGCGGCAGCCGGGGCCATCTCCCGGCCGTCGAGGGCGAGGAATACACCATCCGGCAGGCGGACCAGCAGGAAGCAACCTCCGCCGATGCCGCTGTTGTGACTGTCCACGACGCCGAGCGTGAGTCCGACCGCCGCGATTGCATCGATGGCAGTGCCTCCCTTGCGAAGGACATCGAGGCCGGCCCTGGTGGCAAGAGGATGGGGTGAGGCCACGGCTCCGCCGGTTCCGATGGCGTGGTGAACGACAGGAGGAGAGGCGACCGGCTCGGCGGCGAGGAGAGAAGGCAGAAGCCCGCCCAGGGTCAGAAACAGCTTGGCGAGATTCCCAACGCGGCGGTTCACGCCAACATTATACCCGACAATCCGCGGAGGGCCAGCCTGCGGCGCCCGGTTGTGACGAGAATTCCTCACCCGCTTTCCTGCCGGACGAGTTTCCCGAGGCGTCGGCCCAGCGGCCCCCGCAGCGCGGACCGGTAGTCGTCCTCGGTGTCGATGTCGGGGAGGGGCGGGAGTTGGTAGTGGGAAATGTTATGAGCGGCGGCGCGGGCGAGGGTCGCCTTGAGTGTCTCGGCGCTACTCCAGGGAATTTCTTCAAAAAGAACGGGAAGCGGCCGGCTGGTGGCGAGGAGATGGTAGCCGCCGTCAGGGGTCGGTCCGATCACGGCCTCATGGCGGTCGTTGAGTTGGACCAGGGCGGCATGGATCCAGCGGCTTGAGATCTCGATGCAATCGCTGCCGATCACCGCGACTTTTTCGTAGCCCTCCGCAAAGGCTTCGCCGGTGGCGCGGGTGAGCCGCGCTCCGAGGTCGCCGCCGCCCTGGGGCTGGAAGTCGACCCGCTCGGGTGAGAGGTCGATCTCGGCGCAATCCGTGATCTCAGGCAGCAGCCAGAAGCGGACCGCGTCGTGGGCTTCATCCGGCGCGTAACAAAAGCGGAGTTGGCAGTCCTCGAGCCCGCTGAGTTGGCGAAGGAGGAGGCGCACCATAGCCTTGTAGATCGTGGCGGCCTGTTCCTCTCCCAGGGTGGCGGCGAGACGGGTCTTCACCCGCCCGGGGAGGGGTTCCTTGAGAAAGACGAGCAGGAGGCGGGTGGGCACGTTGGTCGGAGGGGGAGGGGCCCGGAAAGCGGGCAATTTTTGCGGTTCGAGCGGGAATTTAGTTAAGACGTCCTAAAAATTAAAAAAATTTAGTATTCAACCTTGTTTTCCTTGGTAGTCTGGGAGAATCTATGTGGGTGGCGGAGCAAATCCTGCAGCTCTGGGTAAAAATTTATGCCGAGATCCAAGAACAAGTCGAAGCGGAAAGGTGCCGGCGGATCGCGCTGGTCGAATGAAGTTACGGGGACATTGTTCATAGGATCAGGGTTGCTGCTGCTGTTGTCGCTGATTTCGTACACGCCGGGGGATTTGCCGATCAAGTTTCCGTTTACGGATTGGTCGCTTCTGGGGGGGTACGCGCTGGGAATGGAGGCGCATGTGCCACGTCACAACCTGATTGGTCCGGTGGGGACCTTGCTGGGGTTCGGGGAGATCCAGCTTTTGGGAGCTGCGGCCTACCTCCTTCCGCTGGGGTTGTTGTGGATGGGGGTGGCGAAGATGTTCATGGAGGCGCAGTTTACGTGGCGGACCTGGATCGGCTTTGGGATCTTTCTCGTTTCGGGGGCCTGCCTGCTGGGGGCGCAATCGAGTGTTTTCACGAGTTGGCCTGCCGATTACGTGATCGTGAGTCCTGGCGGGGTGCTCGGGAAGGCGCTGGGCGAGATGGTCTTCCAGGCCCTCCTCAACACGCTCGGGGCGGTGATCGTGCTGGCGATGATTTATCTTATCAGCCTCTTCCTGCTCCTGGGCGTGCATCCCGTTAAATTCGTGAGGGAGCTCTATCACTGGACGATCGAGAAGATCGGAGAGATGCGCGCGAGATGGGCGGGGCGGACCGCTGCAAAGGAGCCGCCCGCGACGCGAGCCCCCGCCCGGGGCAGGAGTGCGACCAAGAAGGCGGCCCGGCGCAGGCCGGTGGTGGAGGAGGAAGAATGGGAGGACGAGGACGAGGAGGAAATCGAGGCGGAGTACGAGGAGGACGAAGAGGGGCAGGTGCAGTTGCCGTTGCGCGAGCTTCCCGAACCGCAGATCATCGATGCCACGCAGCGCATCACGCCGAGCATTGCAGCCGGGGCGAAGCCGTTCGAGCGGAAGAAGCCCAGGGAGCACGCCGCGCTGAGCACGGAGGGCTTCGAGGATTACGAGTTGCCGGGATTCGATTTGCTGGAGTATGACGATGACGAGGAACCCGGGGAGGATAATACCGAATTTCTGCGGGCGCAGCAGAAGAACATCGTCGAAACCCTGAAGGCCTTCGGGGTGGACGTGACGGCGGGAGACATCACGCGCGGGCCCACCATCACGCGCTACGAGGTCTATCCCAGTGTGGGGCTGCGGGTGAGCCGCATTGCGCAGCTCGAACCGGACATCGCGCGCGCCACCAAGGCCGAGCGCGTGAACATCCTGGCCCCGATTCCCGGCAAGGACACGGTGGGAATCGAGATCGCCAACGATTCCCGCATGCCGGTCGCGCTTCGGGAACTCCTGCAGGACGACGAGTTCCGGAGTTCGAAGCGCCGAATTCCGCTCGCCCTCGGGAAGGATGTCTATGGCAAGGCGGTGATCGGCGACCTGGCCGCCATGCCCCACCTGCTGGTGGCGGGGGCGACCGGGTCCGGGAAGTCGGTCTGCATCAATTCCATCATTTCGAGCATTCTCTTCAAGTTCGGTCCGGACGAACTGCGCTTCATCATGATCGATCCGAAAGTGGTCGAGATGCAGATGTATTCCGACCTGCCCCACCTGGTGGTGCCGGTGGTGACCGATCCGCGCAAGGTGGTCGGGGCCCTGAAGTGGGTCGTGAACGAGATGGAGAGGCGCTACAAGATCTTCGCGCAGGAAGGAGTCCGGAATTTCGATTCCTTCAACAGCCGGGTGCTGGAAGTTGAGGAATACGAGTTGGAGGAAGGGGAGGAATACGAAGAAGAGGGATACGAGGAGGACGAAGAGGCCGTCGACGAGGAGCACGTCGAATCGATCGTCGCCGCCCTGGAGGACGGGGAGCTTGGACCGGTGGACGGCGACTGGAAAGAGGAGGACGAAGGCGACGAGATTCCCGCTCGTTTTCCGTACATCGTGGTGATCATTGACGAGTTGGCGGATCTGATGCAAACCGCCCCCGCCGACGTCGAGATGTGCATCGCGCGAATTGCGCAGAAGGCGCGTGCGGCGGGTATCCACCTGATTGTGGCGACGCAGACACCGCGGGCCGACGTCGTCACGGGCATCATCAAGGCCAACATCCCCAGTCGCATCGCCTTCCAGGTCTCGTCGGCCCTCGACAGCCGCGTGATCCTGGATTCGAAGGGCGCCGAGAAACTGGTGGGCAAGGGGGACATGCTGTTCCTGCCTCCGGGGTCCGCCAAGCTGGACCGCGCCCAGGGAGCGTGGATTTCCGACGAGGAGGTCGATGCCCTGGTGGAATTCTGTTCGACCCAGAGTGAGCAGCGCTTCGAGGAGAGCGTGCAGGCCAGCATCGAATTCGGTGGAAGCGGCGGGGACGACGAGGAGGAGGTGTCCGATGCGGACGAGGAGATTTTGCGCAGGTGCATGGAAGTCATCGTGCAGGAGCAGAAGGCGAGCACGTCCCTCTTGCAGCGGCGTCTTCGCCTCGGTTACACCCGGGCGGCCCGGATGGTCGATATCCTCGAGCAACGCGGAGTGGTCGGCCCGCCGGACGGGGCCAAGCCGCGGGAGGTCTTCATGAAGGGCGAGCCGGTGGGCGTGGAGTAGGCGACGGAGCCGCGGGGCGGAAGTCGGAAGGTCAGCTGGTCGGCTTGTCCTCCGTAGCCCGGACTGCGAAGGAGGAGAGCTCAGGATCCTTGGTCGCTTTCCAGGAGGGACCGTACTTCTGTAACGATCGAGGCCTGGGTTGCCTCGATGGACTGATTGGCATTGATGATGCGGACAAACCCGTCCTGGAGGGAGTGGAAGATCTTGGCGCACTTCTGGAGGGACTCGCGCTGTTCGAACTCGTTGGCCTCGCCGTCGCGAATCCCGATGCGATCGAGCGCGACCTCGATCGGCAGGTCGAGGAGGAGGAGCAGGTCGGGCCGGGGGGCGAATTCTTCGTTCACGCGCCGGATTTCCTGCGGGTCGAAGCCGCGGGCCCCCTGGTAGGCCATGGTGGAGAAGAAGTAGCGGTCGAGGATGACAATTTCGCCGCCCTGCAGGGCCGGTTCGATGAGGGTCTCGACGTGTTCGCGCCGGTCCTGGAGGAAGAGCTGCAGTTCTTCCTCGGGCGAGAGCCGGCCGGAATTGGCAGAGGCGCGGAGGCGTTGTCCAAAGGCGCCGTCGGTGGGCTCGCGGGAGAGCACGACGCGGCGACCCTCTTCGCGGAGCGCGGCGGTGAGGAGCCTGGCCTGGGTCGATTTGCCGGTGCCATCGATTCCTTCGAGGACGATGAGGAAGCCGGGGTAAGGACGCATGGGGAGTCGGAGGTCGATAGGTCGGAAGGTCGGTTTGCCATTCGTAGCCTTGGCGAAGAAGGGCACTCCCGGCAGGACTCGAACCTGCGACCTACGGATTAGAAATAATCCGATCTCTTCGCTCAAGTTGCTTGAGGTTAACGGCTTAAGAAAGTGACGAAATTGGAGATCTTGAAAGTTGCGTATAAAAGTTCATGGCACGCCGCAAGAAGGGTGAACTCTTCACCTTGAGCCGATTCACCAATTCCTCCGGGAGCACGTCTTGGAGGGTAGCGGGGACGTGGCCACCGGGCAATCCGGTAAGACGGAATTTCAAGGAGAAGGCGGATGCGATTGAGGCCTTGGCCGCCCTCGAGGCCGATGCTGCGGGGGCCGAAGATCTCCAGCATCTCCAACGCACAATCCTGAGCACAGAACAGCTCTCTGACGCGGAGGCTGCGATCCAGAGCCTGGAAGGAGCCCGCCTGTCGCAGGTGGTGGGCCACTATCTCACCGACCGTGGCCATCGCATTGTTCGCTGGCCTGCGTCCCAGCGAGATCGCAGCTCTGACACCCGGCGATGTGGATGGCTCACGTGTTAGGGTGGTCGGAGGTAAGATGCGGCGCAAGCTTCAGAGGGTTGTCCCGGTTTCGGACAATCTAAGCGTCTGGCTGGAGAGCTATCCGTTTACGGAGGTCGTAAGGTCAAAAAACTCGGCTGAACAAAAACAACCTGAATTTCAGCACCGGACACCAGCCTCAGACCCTCGATCTCAGCCGACGTAATCGCTGCCCCATCCGATTCTTCGTTGCGCGGATTCAATTTGCTAAAGAATAATCTGGAACCGCAGAACAGGACGGCATTTTTGTTCTGAACGAAGCCCTCCAACCCTTGGAATCACGGGGGTTTGGTCAGAACGAAAATGCGTAAAACGTTG
>CAUZKZ010000219.1:0-8909 GCA_963580345.1 Verrucomicrobiia bacterium
TTTCGTAGCCGCGGCCGCCGCGGATCTGCATGGTTTGGTCCACGGCGCGCCAGCCGGCTTCCGAGCCCCAGAGCTTGGCGAGAGCGGCCTCGAGTCGGACGTCGGCCTTCTTGTCGGCATCGACCAGGGCGGAGACGTGGAGGACCATCGATTCGGTGGCGAACAGGTCGGCGGCCAGGTCGGCGATCTTGGCGGCGATGGCCGCGTGTTTTCCGATGGGGGCGCCCCATTGTTCGCGGCTGGCGGCCCAGCGGCGGGAAATGTCGAGGCACCGGCGCATCATCCCCACGCAGGCGGCGGGGAGAGTGATGCGGCCGGTGTTGAGCGTTGTGAGAGCAACCTTGAGGCCTTTGCCTTCCCTGTGGACGATATTCGCGCAGGGGACGCGGACGTTTTCGAAGCGGATCACGCCGTTGTAGAGGGCCTTGAGGCCCATGAAGCGGCAGCGTGCGACGATCTCGACTCCGGGCCAGGAGGTCTCCACGATGAAGGCGGTGGTGGCGTGCGGATTGTTTTTCATCGGGGTTCGGGCCATCACCACGATGAACTTGGCCTTGAGGCCGTTGGTGCACCAGAGTTTCTCGCCGTTGAGGATGAACTCGGTGTGGTCGGCGCTGGGCCGGGCGGTGGTGGTCATGCGGGCCGGGTCGGAACCGACCTCATGCTCGGTGAGGGCGAAGGCCGAGATGGCGCCCTTTGCGCACTCGGAGAGGTAACGCATTTTCTGCTTCTCGGTTCCGAAGACGATGAGCGGCTGTGGGACGCCGATGGATTGGTGGGCGGAGAGGAGGGCGGTGAGGTTGCCGCAGTGCGCTCCGAGCACCATGGCGGCGCGGGAGTAGTTGGTCTGCGAAAGACCGAGGCCGCCGTAGCGGGTCGGGATCTTGATACCGAAGGCACCCATCCTGGCAAGGCCCTCGATCACGGGATCGGGAATTTCGCCCATGCGATCGATCTCGTCGGGATCGGTGCGGTGTTCGAGAAAGTGCTCGAGCTTGCGGAGAAAGGCGTCGCCCTGGTCGCGATCCTCCAGGGATTGATTCGGGAAGGGGGCGATGCGCCGGAAGTCGGGATGGCCTGTGAAAAGGGAGGCAGCGAAGCCGGAGACGGCGCGTTCATCGCGAGAGGCCTCTGCCATCTCGAGAGCAGCGCGTTGGCCGGCCGACATTCTCGAGGTGTCGATCATGGAGTCGCGACGGTCGGTTTGCATGGCTAGAGGGAGACGGGATTGGAATGGAGATCGCCGAGTTCGACGGGCATGGCTTCCGGAGTGTGGTGGGGGCGGAAGAGGCCGGCCTCCAGGCCGTAGCGGAGGGGGCCGCCGCGGAAGGGGGGGAAGCCGGTTCCGAGGATCATGGCGAGATCGATGTGGTCGGGAGACTCCGCGACGCCTTCCTCGAGGCACCGCCTGGCCTCCGCAACCATGGTGCGCGCCAGTTGCAGGCCGAGATCGTCCGGAAGGGCCCGGCTCGCTCCCCGCATGGCGAGGGCGGGGGGGGTCGGACGCGGGCCGCGCTGGTCGTAGAGATAGAAACCAGCGCCGGATTTCACCCCGAGGTAGCCTCCCCGAACCATGCTTTCCATGAGCAAGGGGACAGATAAGCGGTTCGGGAAGGCCGAACTCAGGGTTTTTGCGACGTGCAATGCGACGTCAAGACCCACCTCGTCGAGTAATCGAAGCGGGCCCATCGGCATACCGAAATCCAGCATGGAGCGGTCGATCGCGACCGGATCGCCGCCCTGCTCAAAAAGAGTGCCGGCCTGCACGAGGTAGGGCATGAGAATGCGATTCACGAGAAAGCCGGGATAGTCCGCCACCACCACGGGCAGCTTGCCGAGGCGCTGGACGAATTGCACGGCGGTTGCGAGGGTATGGGCGGAAGTGGAATCGGCGCGCACCACTTCGACCAGTTTCATGCGGGGCACGGGGTTGAAGAAGTGCAAGCCGACGAGTCGGTCGGGGAGGGGGATGCAGGAGGCGAGTTTCCGGAGCGGAAGGGCGGAGGTGTTGGTGGCCAGGATGGTGCGTGGGCTGGCGCGCAGGGCGAGGTCTTCGAAGATACGGCGCTTGATGTCGAGGTCCTCGGTGGCGGCCTCGATCACGATGTCCATGCGCTTGAGGGGAATCGATCCGGAAGCAGGAACGACGCGGTCGAGTCCGCGGGCCGCATCGACCTTGCTCATCACACGCTGCTTCACCGCCTGGGCGTAGTGTGACTCGATACGCTTCATACCCTGCGCGAGAGCATCCGCGTTGATGTCCTGGAGGATGACGTGGAGGCCGCGGGCGGAGAGCCAGTAAGCAATGCCTGCTCCCATCACGCCGGCGCCGACCACGGCCCCACTGTGCACTGCAGCCGGGGTGGCGTCGGGGATGCGGAGTTTCCTGGCGTCTTCCGACAGGAAAAACATTCTGGTGAGATTCTTGGTTTCCGGTCGTTTGGCGAGGTCGAGAATCGCCTCCCGCTCATTGCGTCGGCTCAGGAGTGCGGTCGTTGAGACTGAGCGAGAGGCGACCTCGAGAGCTTTGAAAGGGGCCGGGTAATTACCGCGGGTGCGGGTCCGGAGTGTGGCGCGGGCCCGGCGGGTGATCAGGGCGGTGCCGATGGGATTGTGGAGAAAGAAGCGGCGTTTGGTCCGCCGCTTGCCCTTGGTGAGCGAGGCACGGGCGTGGGCGAGAAGGCATTCCGGAGGAACGACTTCATCGACGAGGCCCTTGTGCATCGCTGCGACGGGCTTGAGGAGATTGCCCGAGAGGATGATTCCCAGCGCGGTGGGCAAGCCCACCAGGGCGGGTAGCCGGGTGGAACCGCCCCATGCCGGGATGATTCCGAGGCGGGTCTCGGGAAGACCGATGCGCGTCGCGGGAGAGTCGCTTGCTACGCGCCAGTCGCAGGCCAAGGCTAGCTCGCATCCCCCGCCAGCGCAGGCACCGTGAATTGCAGCTACGGTGGTAATTGCGAGGGATGCAAGCCGGCCAAATACATTCTGACCAAGAGTGATGAGATCGGAAAGTTCGTTGGCCTGTGCGGTGGAGAGAGTCTTGAGATCGGCGCCTGCGATGAAGATGGAAGGCTTGGCGGACTGGATGACGAGACCAGCGAGATTCTGCGCCGCTTCGATTTCGCGGAGGCGTTCGTCGAGTTCCTCGAGAGTCGCAAGGTTGAAGACGTTGGCGGGCGAGTCTGGCTGATCGAAGGTCAGCAGCGCAATGCGGTCTTCCCCGACTTCGAGTCGAAACGCGGATGGAACGGAATTCTTCATAGTCACGAGAACAATTAGTTGAGGGATTCGAGCCACATGGCGGCCCCCTGTCCGCCGCCCACGCAGAGGGTGGCGAGAGCGGCGCGTCCGCCGGATTCCTTCAGTTGGGCCAGGGCGGTCTGCACGAGGCGGGCGCCGGTGGCACCGACCGGATGGCCGAGGGCGATCGCTCCGCCGCGGGGATTGAGGCGGTCGCGGGGAATGTCGCCAAGGGGATGATCGAGGCCGGCCCGGGCGGCCGCCTTCGGATCGCGGAAGGCCTTGAGCACGGCCAGAACCTGAGCGGCGAAGGCCTCGTTGATTTCGATCACGTCGGCATCAGCCGGGTGATGACGGAGGTCGGCGAGAAGTTTGGCGGTGGCGAGGACGGGCCCGAGCCCCATGCGCTTCGGGTCGCAGCCGGTGTAGGCATAGCCGCACAGCCTCCCGAGCGGGTTCACGCCGAGCTGGGCGGCCTTCGCTTCGGTGGCGACGAGGAGGGCCACCGCGCCGTCGGTGATCTGGGAGCTGTTACCGGCCGTGACGGTGCCGCAGTGGCGGTCGAAGACAGGGCGGAGGCGGGCGAGGCGCTCGCAGGTGGAATCGTCGCGAAGGCCGTTATCGTGTCGGACGGCGTGACCATTGACGGGGACGGGCGCGAGTTCGGTGTCGAGGGCGGGGCGGGCGGCGAGGGCCTTGAGATGGGATTCCGCTGCGAAGGCGTCCTGTTCTTCGCGTGAGATTTCGAACTCGCGGGCGAGGATCTCCGCGGTCTCGCCCATGTTGAGGCCCGTGATGGGGTCGGTCAGACCCAACTTGAGCCCCACCAGGGGGGAGAAGTCCCTCGGCCGCAGGGTGGAGACAACACGTAGTTTGCGGCCGAGGGACTTTGCTCGGGCGAGTGCGGTGTACTTCGCTGCTGTAGCAGGATGGTAGAGGAAAGGAATACGGGACATCGACTCGACGCCACCGACCAGGAAGAGGTCGCCATGACCGCCTGCGGCGCGCTCCGCGGCGGAAGTGATGGCCTCCAGGCCGGAGGCGCAGTTTCGGTGCACGGTGGAGGCGGGAACGCGCTCGGGAATGCCGCTGCGCAGGGCGATGACGCGGGCAAGATTGGCGGCGTCGGCGGGTTGGGCGACGCAGCCGAAAATGACTTCGGAAATCTCGGCCGGATCGATGCCGGTGCGCGCGAGGAGAGAGACCGAGGCGTGCCGACCGAGATCGGCCGCGGAGAGCGGAGCGAGATCGGTTCCCATCCTGCAGAAGGGAGTTCGGACGGCATCGATAATGATCATGATTGGGGCGTATCAGGGTGTGCTTGTTTCTTTGGAGGCGCGGCTGGAGCGATGATCCACAAATTTCTCCTCCTTGAGTTCGCGACCCACTCCCTGGAGGGCGCGCATCTCCTCCCAGGTGTGGAATTCGATGGCGTTGGGGCTGAGTTCGGTGGCAACCCGCAGGCTGTCCCGGATTTTGTCCTGCAGGACGTGGGAGGGATCGCCATCGAGGGCTACGGCGTGCACCACCAGTTCGTCGGTCTCGAGGGGATCGTCGTTGCGCTTGCGCAGTTCGATCTGCCAGGCTCCCAGTCCGGGGGTGTCGTCGAGGACGTGCTCGAGGGCGCCCAGGTCCACGAGGGTTCCCTTGACCTTGCCGAGGTGGAGGCGTTTGATGTCGGAGACGCGCGAAATTTTTCCGAGGAGGCGCGGGCAGGTGCGTCCGCAATACGGGCAGGGCTCATGCACGAGACCGCCCTCGATGAGGTCGCCGGTTCGGTAGCGAAGCACCACGGAGCCCCGCGCATCGAGCGGGGTGAAGACGATTTCGCCTGGTTCTCCCTCGGAAACCCGTTCGCCCGTCTCGGGATCGATGATCTCCACGAAGGCGAGATCGGGGCACAGGTGGTATCCGGAGGGAGCTTCTCCGGGCGGCGGAACGCATTCGCTCCAAGCCATCTTGGCCTCCGTAAATCCATAGGTGCTGACCACCGAGACGTCCTGCGCGCCGAGGTCGGCGCAGAGGCTTTGAAGTTTGTGGCGCATGCCACGCGGAACCTTTTCGCCACCCAGCACGAGGCGTTTCAGTTTCGGCCAGCGCTGGTTTTCGGAGGCGGCGTGCTGCAAGAGGTGATAGAGGAAGGTCGGCATCCCGATGATGGCGTCGGGATTGATCTTGGAGATGAGGCGGACATTGCCGTCGGTGCCCATGACTTTTCCGCCCCCGCTCGAGACCATGAAGGTGTTGAAGGCGGTCCCGGCGTAGTGGGCCTGCCAGAAGGCGAGGTGGGGGGCGAACGGGAAGGCATTGACGTGTCGGAAGGCGGGCTCGGAACCGCCAAGTTGCATGAGACGGATTCCGGCCGATTCCAGGTTGGCGAGGTCGTGGCGGGTGTAGAGGAAGGGCACCGGTGCCGAGGAGCGCCCGGTGGTGCTCGTCATGAGGACCGGGCGCAGTTCGAACTCGAGGGCTCGCTTCGCGCCGTGCGGTCCATGGCGGAGAATCTTGCGGATGGTGGAGCCTTGCCCCCGGAGGACGGCCGCCTCGGGGATGATGACAAAGTCCCGTGGTTCAACGAGATCCCGCTTGGAGGTGAAGGGGAGCCTGGCGAGATCGTCGGTAGTGCGGATATCCCGCGTATGGATTCCGTGGCGCTTGAAGACACGGCGGTACTGTGCCGTGAACGGCACGAGGCGGTCCCGGAGGAATCGTCTCAGACCCTTCGACTGGCGGTGGTGGAGCTCATCAGGCGACGCGCTCTCCCACCAGGGGGGGATGTGGGGAGCCTTCATTGGGAAGGGGGGTATTCGAGTTGAGTAGTGCTTGGAGTTTGGGGAGAGCGGCTTTGGCGGCGGCCCGTCCGGCATCGATGTAATGACGGAAGTTCGTGTAGTCGTGCCAATGCCCGGGAAGCTCGAACACTGGATGGATGCTAAAGGTGGCCCGCCTGCAGCTTTGTTCCGCGATGCGGAGCTGGGCGGCCTGCACCGAGAGCCGGAGGGTGTCGATCACGTTGCCCGGGGCGAGGAGGTTGACATTGCGATTGAGCGCGGCCCCGAGACGGCGCAGGGGGCGCGGTGGCTCGGTCTCGAGCGGGGGCGGCGCGTGGGCGAAGCGTTCCACCTCGCCCAGGCTGGGGAGGACGCTGACACCGACGGTGATGTCGACGTCTGAAAACTTTTTAAGGGCGCTGATGGGGACGGGATCGACCACGCCGCCGTCCGCGCAGCGATGCCCGCCGTGCATGACCGGCTTGATGACGCCGGGCATGGCGCAACTGGCGTGCACGGCATCCGCGATGCGCCCTTCGCGCAGAACGAGGCGTTCCTTGGTATCGAGGTCGAAAGTCACGATGAGGAGCCGGCGGGCGAGGTCCTCGAAGCGGATCTCGCCGATCGATTTCATCAGGAGGCGCTTGGCCTTGAGTCCGTAGAAGAGCCCGGAGACCGGCGGGATGACCGGGTCGGCGAGCTTCCAGAGTTTCTTGCGATCCTGGATCTCGGCGGCCAGCTCTTCGAGGTCGACCCCGGAGTAGCCGCAGGCCCACAGTGCGCCGACGTAGGAACCCATCGAGCAACCGGCGATGGCGTCGATCTCGATCCCGTTTTCTTCGAAGACCTGCAAGACGCCGACGTGGGCGAGTCCCTTGGCGCCACCGGCCGAAAGGGCGAGCCCGATCTTGCGGTGCGGAGTGGTGTCCAGTGAGACGCGGTACCGTCGCTCGCGCTCCCGGCGACCGGGGTTCCGCAAGGCTGACCATGACCAACGCATTTGTAAGACCTTTCTACTCCTGAGATTTTTCCACTCTGCAATCTATCGCACTTTTCCGGGAGATCCAGTGCTATTGTTTCCAGGATTGCAGACAGCGGAGGGTAGGGCGTCGTCACAATTTGTTGGAGCTGCGCAAGGGACGGGATTTGTTGCGAAAATTGATATGGAAAAGTGTGTTGCACGGATCCCAAACGATGTTAGATTAGAGAAGAGGGAAGATGGGCTGGGGAGGACGGCGTGTGTACACGAGGCTGTTTTGCGCTTCCCAGCGGGTCGCTGCTTCCTAGAGTGCCGACGTCATGGCGAAATCACCTGTGGTGCTGATCATCCGAGACGGCTGGGGCGTGAACCCCGGCGGAAAGTCAACGGCGAAAGCCGATGGGAATGCAGTGGAACTTGCGAAGACGCCATTTCACGACAAGATGTTAGAGACGTATCCGAAGGGATTCGTGAGTTGTTCCGGACTGGACGTGGGGCTGCCGGAAGGACAAATGGGGAACTCCGAGGTCGGGCACATGAACCTGGGCGCGGGACGGGTCGTTTACCAGGACCTCACCCGCATCAACCGGGCCATCGCGGAAGGGGAACTGGCGGGGATCACGGTGTTGCAGGAAGCCTTCGAGAGGGCGCGGGGAGGGCGTCTGCACTTCATCGGCCTGGTCTCGGACGGGGGAGTGCACAGTCACCAGGACCACCTCGTGGCGCTGGTGGGGGCGGCGCGGGCCGCCGGGGTGGAGGACATCATGGCGCATGCCATTACGGATGGGCGCGATACCTCGCCGACCGGCGGGGCAGGATATCTCGGCGAGGTCGAAGATGCCCTGGCGCTGCACGGAGCCCGCATCGCGACGGTGATCGGGCGTTACCATGCGATGGATCGTGACCGGCGCTGGGAGCGCACCAAGCTGGCGTGGGATGCGATCGTGCACGGGATCGGCGAGCGGCGCGAGGTTCTCGCCAGCGAGGCGGTGGCGGAGCAATACCGGCAGGACAAGACCGACGAGTTTCTTCCGCCGATGGTGTTTTGCGACTTCGAGACGCAGCGGGTGCGCGATGGGGACGTGGTCATCTTTTTTAATTTCCGGGCGGACCGTGCTCGCCAGATTTCGGAGGCGTTCCTGACGGATGGGTTTGACGGGTTCGACCCGGGTTCGCGACCGAAGGTGCACTACGTGACGCTCACGCAGTACGACGAGACCTACGGTTGTCCGGTGGTGTTTCCTCCGGAGACGCTCGCGAAGGTCCTGGGCGAGGTGGTGGCGGCGGCGGGGAGGAATCAATTGCGAATTGCGGAGACGGAAAAGTATCCGCACGTCACCTACTTCTTTAACGGCGGGGAAGAGGTGCCGTTCGAGGGAGAAGATCGGCTCATCATTCCTTCGCCGAAGGACGTGCCGACCTACGATTACAAGCCGGAGATGAGTGCGCCGGAAGTGACGGCCAGGGTGGTGGAGAGGCTCAAGGATTACGATCTCGTGATTCTCAATTTTGCGAATCCCGACATGGTGGGGCATACTGGGGTGGTGGAGGCCGCCATCAAAGCGGTCGAAACGATCGACGACTGCGTGCGCCAGGTGGTGAACGAGACCTTGCGTCTGGGTGGGAAACTTCTCATCACGGCTGACCACGGGAACTGCGAGTACATGCGCAATCCGGATGGCTCGCCGCACACGGCGCACACGACGAATCTGGTGCATGCCATCTATGTCGCGCCCGATGCGGAAGGGCGTCGGGTGGGCGACGGGATACTTGCGGATATGGCGCCGACCCTGCTGGAGATGCTCGGTCTGGAGCAGCCTGCCGAGATGACCGGAAAGAGCCTCCTCGGCCAGTAGTCCGTCAACTTTGATCTGATAGATGTTGGAGATCCCGACGAGTAATACCCCCTTCCGGTA
>CAUZKZ010000220.1:0-8825 GCA_963580345.1 Verrucomicrobiia bacterium
CTCACCGCACTTTTCCATCACATTCGTTCCGCTTCTGGGGATCGGGGAAGAGAGCTTCGCTGACTTTGGGGTGCGCTTCGATCCAACATCCGCGGGGACGAAAACCGCCACCGTCACGATTCGCAACAACGATCCGGACGGAGGGGAAGATCCTTATACCTTTAGGATCCAGGGCACGGGGCTTGGCTTTCCCGAGATTGCGGTCTCCGGTCTGCCCGACATCTTCGGGGATGGCGTAGCGATCGTGGACGGCGACACCAGCCCGCGCACGGCGGACGGCACTCATTTTGGAACGGTCGACGCCCTCGCCTTCGACCAGCGCCGCACCTTCCGCATCAGGAACAGCGGAACCGCGCCGCTCACCGTTTCGGCCAGCGACGGCAGTTCGCCGCATTGGAACTTCGCCGGCGTGTCTCCCTCCATTTCGGCGGGGAACTTCGATGATTTCGACGTCATCTTCAATCCACAGCAAAGCGGCACCCTCTCGGCCACCATAACGCTTACCAACAATGACGCCAACGAGAACCCCTACACCTTCGTGGTGCGGGGGACGGCGCGCGCGCCCGAGATCGCGGTGGCCGGCGGCCCCGGCCTGAACATCAACATTCCCGACGGGGACCCCACTCCGAACACCACCGACCACACCGACTTCACCAGCATCGACGTCCTCGGTGGGCCCATCGACCGCACCTTCCGCATCAGAAATACGCAAAGCTCGGACGGAATTCCTTTCACGGGCGACCTGGTGATTTCGTCCGTCACCGAAAACTCGTCGCAATTCTCCATCGTGTCCGCTCCGCTCCTTGGCATCGGGGAAGGGGGCTTCGACCAGTTTGTGGTCCGTTACGATCCAACCAGTATCGGAACACACACTGCCATCGTCACGATCCGCAATAACGATCCGGATGGAGGGGAAGATCCCTACACCTTCACCGTTCGCGGGGTGGGCACTGGAGCGCCGGAGATTGCCGTGTTCGGGTTTCCAAGCCCCATCTCGGATGGGATTGCCATCTCGGATGGCGATCCCACTCCCCGCACCGCGGACGGAACGGATTTCGGCGAGCACGATGCGCTCGCGAATGCAAAGCGGCACACCTTTCGAATCAAGAACAGCGGATCGCTCACCCTCACGGTCGATGTGGACCATCCCGGAAACGACTGGGGGATCGCGGGCACCCCGACCTCCGTTCCGGCGCAGAGCACGCGGGATTTCGATATCCTGTTCAATCCCCGTTCCAGCGGCACGAAGACCGTGACCTTCACGATCAACAACAACGACTCCAATGAAGATCCCTACACCTTCGCCCTTCGCGGGGTGGGTCGCGCCCCGGAGATCGCGGTGGCAGGCGGGGCCGCCCTTGATGTCAATATCGCGAACGGCGACAACACGATCTCCAGCGTGGAAGGGACTGACTTCGGAAGCGCCGATATCTTGACAGGCATGGTTGACCACACCTTCCGCATCAGCAATACGCAAAGCTCGGACGGAATTCCTTTCACGGGCGACCTGGTGGGTTCGGTCTCGGTATTCTCCAGCCAGTTCGAGATTGTTTCCGGCCAGAATTTTGCGATCGGAGAGGGGAGTTCTGCCGAATTTGTGGTGCGCTTCGATCCCGATTCGCGAACCACCCATACCGGAGTCGTCACGATTAATCACAACGACCCGGACGACGACGAAGACCCTTACACGTTCGTCGTCCGTGGGGTGGGCGTCGGCTCGGCGGAAATCGAAATCTTCGGTTTGCCCAACCTGATCTCGGACGGCGTCCTGATTCCAGACGGAGACACCACTCCTCAACCTGCGGACTGTACCGATTTCGGGGCGGACGTCGATGCGCTTGCGCCTCCCAGGATCCACACCTTCAGGGTGAAGAATGTAGGATCGAACGTTCTCAGGATCGATGGCACGGCCTCCTCGGAGCCTGAATTCGAAATCCTGCAAATGCCCGACGCGGTAGGCTCGGAAGGCCTCGGCGACTTTATGATTTCCTTCAATCCTTCCAGAAGCGGCCTCCACACCGCCATCATCACGATCACCAACAACGACCCCGATGGCGGAGAGGGCGTGTATACCTTCGAGGTCCAGGGCGCCGGCCGTGCTCCGGAAATCGTGGTGACGGGCGGTCCCCCTGGGAACGTCTTCATCTCCCACAATTTTTCCACTCCCAATGTGGAAGCCGGCACCGATTTCGGCACGGTGGAGGCTGGAGATGATCCCGTCGATCACGTCTTCCTCATCAAGAATGTCCAGAACTCGGACTTGATTCCCTTTACGGGCGACCTCGTGGTCGATTCCTTATCGGTGGACTCCCCGCATTTTTCGATCCTGACCGGGGTTCCGATTGGCATCGGGGAGGAGGGTGAAGCCCCGTTTACAGTTCGCTTCGCGCCCGCCGTGGCGGGCACTCACACCGCGGTGGTCTCGATCGATCACAATGACCCCGACGGTGATGAGAACCCATTCACCTTCACGGTTCGCGGGATTGCAACCGGAACGCCGGAGATCGCGGTCTTCGGCCTGCCAACACCAATCACGGAAGTCGCCATCGGGGATGGGGACAGCACGCCCCGCTTTGAGGACGGCACCGACTTTGGAACAGTCGACGCCCTCCAGGCCGACGTGCGCCACAACTTTCGGGTGAGAAACATCGGGACGGATGTGCTCACGATTTCATCCGCGACGTCTACCGAACCGTACTTTCGCATCGAGGGGATGCCTGCCACCGTGCCGGCGGGCGGCTCGGCCGATTTCGAGATCATCTTCGATCCTGGAGAGAATGGTCTGCAAGCGGCCGAGATCAGGATTCTCAGCGACGACCCGGATGGCGGAGAGGGCGAATATGCGTTCCAGGTCTGGGGCCGAGCCCACGCTCCGGCCATGGAGGTGAGGGGCGGTCCCGCCCTGGATAGGGCGATCTTGAATGGAGATCTCTTTCCAAGTCTGGACGATGGGACCGATTTTGACACCACCTTGCTCCGAATTCCGGTCGAGAAGACCTTCCGCATCATGAACATTGGTCCACCGGGCAGCAACAACTTCACCAGGGATCTTTTCATGTCCGACATCCGGGTGAACGGTGACAGCGAATTCCGGATGCTGGGCGGGGTCCCTAATGGGGAGGGGACACCGGTTTCGCGTCCGCCCGGTGGCTCCCTTGATTTCACGGTGCGCTTCCGCCCCACGCAGAATGGCGTCTTCTCGGCCACCGTCACGATTCGGAGCAACGATCCCAATGACGATCCCTACACCTTCCCGATCCAGGGATCGGCCATCAACCACCCCCCGAGCGGCCCGATCGAAGCCGAGTTTTCATTGTCGGGAAGGGGTGGCAGCGTGAGCTTTCCGACCGACCTGGGCCGGCTCTACCGCCTTACAAGCAGTACGGATCTCACCATATTCACGCCCATCTTGGGGTTGACGGGAATCGCGGGGACCGGGGGAGTGGTCGAGCTGGTTCTGAGCGGACTCCCGACTTCGCCCGGCCCCTCCCTCTTTTTCCGGGTCGAGGAGGAGTAGTTGCGGCTTCAAAACCGGGGCCAATGGACGCTCCCGGCTGGTGAGGCCCCTGTATAACAGTCAATTCCGTGGCGCGGGCGAGAGCCCACCCCGGGAGCGGAGAGTCGCTTCATGGTGGGATTCCGGGCAAAAACTGAATATTTTGAGAGGAAATCGGCTCGAATTGCGTGTATGAGCCGCCGGGCGGTCGTTGCCAGCGCCCCTTCGATCAGGTAGACTACCCGTCCTTTCCGGATATTTTACGGAGATAAATCATGTCTCACACCATGTTGCCCCAGATTGCCCCTTGTTTTGTGACCCACAACATGGCGCTCGGTGGAGCCCAGACCGCGGTCTTGCGCTACATCGAGGCGCTGCCGGAGTGGGTGCGGGATCGGACCACGCTCTACTGCCAGTCCGATGACACGCCGCTGCTCGACAAGGCCCTGGAGGGCGGTTTCCAGTGCGGGGACGTTACGCGGGTGGCGCCGGGCGATCCGAGCGCGTGGTTGCTGAGCTACGGTGATCTGGACGGACTTCCGGAGCGGCCCACCTCGCTGGTGTTGCACTCCTGGGACGAGGCGGGCTACCGCTACTTCAGCGAGGCCTACCGTGGCCGCCGCGGCATGACGGTGGCGGGCGTCTCGCAGAAAGTGATGGATCGCTACGCGGGCTGGATGCGCGAGAATAATCACATCGATGGCGGCATCCTTCCTCCGCCGGTGACCGAGTTTTGCATGGCGAAGGGTCAGTACGATCCGAAGGGCCGCATCGTGGTGGGCTGGATGGGCCGACCGCTGGAGGACAAGGGACTCTTTTCGCTTCCTTATCTGTTGAAGGAGAATCCGCGCCTGGTGGTGCGGGCCTGGACGGGGGCCGACACGGCCGGCCTGGAGTACACGCTCCGCGTGCAGGCCGAGGCCATGGAGCAAGTGAAGAAGCTGGCGCACAAGCTCGGGGTGGCGGATCGCCTCGATCTCCGGCCCCTCGACTTCAATGCCCTCGGTTACCGTCACCGCCTGGAGGGCTGCCACGTTCTGCTCGGCAACAGCAAGAAGGAGGGCTTCCTCCTCACCGCCGCGGAAGCGCTGAGCTGCGGGATCCCGGTGGTGGTGACCAAAACCTGCGGGGTGGCGGACTTCATCAAGAACGGACACAATGGGTACCTGATCGACTGGAACGACAGTCCCAAGCGCCTCGCCAAGGCCGCGAGCCGCGCCATCATGAAAGCAGTGAAGCTCGATCCGGTGCACTGCCTGGCCTCCGTCGACCAACTCTCGCTCGGCGCCAACTATGCGCGGGCCTATCGTCCGGTCCTTGCCAACCTCACGCATACAGCCCTGCAGCATCCGGAGGCGCGGGTGACCTTCGGAGTGCGAATCCACGATGGTGTCGACCCGATGTATCTCGACGACGCCATCAACAGCATCGCCTCGCAGACCTACAAGCAGTTCAAGGTGGTTCTCCTGGTGGACGGCCCGTGGGCTCTGGGGGAACGCCTCGCCAGGCGCTACGATCTCCCCCTGATCTGCACCGGCATGCAGGCCGACATCGAGCACTGCAGCTGGCTGCACCGCCAGGCCGTGGAGCAGTGCGATACGGAATTCTACAAGCCGCTCGACTACGACGACCAGCTCCTTCCGAACTACCTGGAGCGCGCCGTCAAGACGCTCGACCAGAAGGGCGTGGACGTCTACGGCTGCCTGCTCAACACCCTCCAAAATGGCGAGATCGCGCCGCGCCAACACTGGCCCAACAAGCCGGTCGAGACCATGTTCACCGGCAACTCGGACGACAACATGCTGCCGCATTCCTCGGTCCTGATGCGCACAAAGATCGCGTTGAGAGCCGGCAACTACCAGGAGCGCGCCGTCGGCCTCGGGGCGGACGATTATCATCTCTGGAACCGCATCCACAAAGTGGGCGGCGAGTTTTTCCGCGACGACGAAGTGCGTAACGTGGTCTACCGCATCCACGAGAGGAATTCCCTCGTCATCCGCCGCGAACGGTTCGGGCACTCCAACAAGCGCAAGCAGCTCCTGGCCGGGGCGGCCGCGGCTGGTATCGCCCTTTCGGTGGCGGCGTGCGATGGGGACGACAAGAGCGGCGTCGATAAGGACACGCCCAAGGTGGCGCCTGCCAACCCGGACAAGGTCGACCCGCCGCACTCGTAATTGTGGTGGCGTTTTCCAAGCGCCAAGCCTGGTCGGGTTGACAGGTGCGGAGTCCGCAGACATCGAACTCCTTCGTGCAAATTCGTTTCAATTTGTGCTCATTCGTGTTGAAAGGTCACACCTGATGGGCGTGAAGAATTGAAGACGAATTGGGAATGAATCTGGACGACTTGGCATGAATACCCGGAGCGGGATCACAATGAAACGGGACGTCACCACCCTGGGCTCCACCATGCTGAGCCTCTCCACCGAGGCGGGCGTGCCCTTGTTGGGAAGCGAAAGTGTGCGCCTCGACATCGCGGGTTCGGAGTCGAATTGTGCGATCGCCCTCGCTCGAATGGGAAAACGGGGGGCTTGGCTCTCCAAGGTGGCGAAGACACCGATCGGAGAGCGGATTGTGTCGTCGATCCGGGCCCACGGAGTGGATGTCTCGGGGGTGGCCTGGGCGGATGGGCGCAACGAGTTAATGTGGGTGGAAGCGGGATTCGGTGCGAACCGCACGAATGTCACCTACGATCGAAACGGCGCGGCGATCGAGTCGTTGACGATCGAGGAGGTCGATCTGGAGGCCATCGAAGCGAGCCGCTACTTTCATTTCTCGGGCATCACGCCGGCGCTCTCGGAGAGTTGCCGAAGCACCATGGCGGAGGTGGTGGATCGGGCCCGGAAAGCCGGGGTGAAGGTATCGTGCGATTTGAATTTCCGCTCCAAGCTCTGGTCGGCGGACGAGGCGCGGGAGGTGCTCTCCAGATTGATCCCCGAGATCGATCTTCTCATCCTCGGCGCGGGGGATTTGCAGACGCTATGGGAGCGGAACGGCGAACCGGACCGGGAACTACAGTGGCTACAGGACGAGTTTCGAATCGCGAATGTGATCCTGACGAGAGGGCCGGAGGGCGCCTCGGGCCGCTTCGGGGACACGGTGCTCCATCAGGCCGCCTTCGCGAGCGAGGTGGTCAGTCCCATCGGGGCGGGGGATGCCTTTGCTGCGGGGGTTTTGTTCTCGTTCATGGATGAGGAACCGGAAGAGAGTCTGAAGCGCGGCTGTGCGATGGCAGCGCTGGCGAGGGAATCCCGTAGTGACTACGTGGTTTCCGGCCTCGAGGCATTGGAAGAGAAGATCGCTTCGGAAGAATCCGAGGGAGGCAAGCGGCTCTCGAGGTGAGAGCGGGAGGCGGTGCCTTCCGCAATCAAGGCAGCGGGACGTAATCCAGCTTCAGGCGGAAAAACTGCGGGGCGGCGACATCGACGGACCGGACCGCGTAGTAGAGGAGCTGGGAAGGGGAATCGATCCAGGTTACGAGGTTGCCGTCGAGCTCGTTGAACCAGTCCACGAGATTTTCGGAGATTTGCGCTTCGACCGCGATGTCGGGAGCGACGTGATTGCGGTTGACCTGGTAGAAGAGGCGTTGTCCGGGACCGAGGGCGAGTTCTTCCGCCGATCCGCCCAGGAGGTGGGCACCCGGCGGGTCGGGAATGAGGGGCCGCGTGCCGAGGAAGTACTCGGTGAGGTTGTCGAGCGAGTCCGCATCGGGATCGCGGAAGAGGTTCAGGGGATTGAGGGTGTGGTAGACGATGGTGGTGAAGACGGGGCTCCAGTTTCCAGTCACGTCGTGGGTGCGCACGTTGAAGGTGTGAGCACCGAAATTGGGCGGGACCGCTATACCGTCCCGGAAGAAGGTCTCGACCGTCTCATCAAGCGCGCCGTCGAGGGCCAGCATGGGCGTGCCGTTGCCCTGCCCGGGATCGGTGTCCCAGAAATACTCGGCCTGCACGAGGTTCATCTCGGGCAGGGCGGCGCGGGCGCGGACGTCGACGATGGTGCGGAAGACGGTGCTCCAGACGTCCTCGGCATCCTTGACGCGGACGTGAAAGGGATGGGGGCCGATGCCGGCCGGGAGAGCGATGCCGTTCTGAAGGATGGCCTCAACCGTTTCGTCGAGCGCGCCGTCGAGGGCGAGCAAGGGCGTGCCGTTTCCATTGCCCGGATCGACATCCCAGAAAAACTCGGCCTCCACCAGCTTGGTGTCGCGGATTGCACCGGGCGGGGTGGGTTGTGCGACGTCGACCAGAGTGGTGAAGGCCGGTCCCCAGACGCTATTGGCGTCCATGACGCGCACATTGAAGCGGTGTGTCCCGGTTCCCAAAACCGCGGTTGGAATGGCCTCCTGCAGGAGCGTTTCAACGGTCTCATCGAAGGCGCCGTCCTCGGCAAGAATGGGAGTTCCGTTCCCCTCCCCAGGGTCGGCATCCCAGAAGTACTCCGCGTTTCGGATGGCGGTGCGCGGAATGTCGCCTGGACCCCTCGGCCGGGTCGTATCGAGGACGGTTTTGAAGAGCGGACTCCAGTTGTTTTCGATGTCCTTGACGCGAAGGTTGAAGGTGTGGGCTCCAGGACCAAGGGCGGCGGTCGGAATGTCGTTTTGGACGACCGCTTCCACCGTCTCGTCAAGGGCGCCATCGAGGGCGAGCATGGGTGTGCCGTTTCCCTGGCCGGGATCGACGTCCCAGAATTACTCGCCGGCAACCACGCCCCGGGGATCGGGGGCTTGGGCCCTCAACGCGCCGGTAACGACGGCGAGCAGCACTGGAAGAAACCACTTCACGATGTGAAGCCTCCGAAAGCTATCGGTCGAAGGCGTCGCCCTCTGCGTCGATGGTGGACGATTGCAGCACAGTCCGCGGGGTCCTGACGAGGTAGACGCGCGCACCTCCGGTCAGAATCGGAAAGAAGTTGTCGTAGTGGAACGATCCACCCGTGACCCCGATGTCGTTTCGGCTGAGGTCGTGGTCGATGTAGCTGCCGCCGGGATGGCCCCCATCGACGCAGCTTGCATCGGCGCAGGCGCCCGTGATGTCGTCGGGATCGAACGTGCCGGGGGCCGCGACATTTCCAGTCTGGGACACGGAGGTCTGAGGGCCGTTTGTGAAGGTGGTCCAGCCTTCGTAGGCATTGAAGTTCAATTGCACGATTGAGCCGGAATCGACGGTCCCGAACATGATTGCGGTTTCGTTGGTTCCGCCTAGGGCATGTTTATTTATTGTGGTGTATCGAGCGGCGAGCCAGTTTCTTTGCAGGTCAGACGCGGGGAGGGAGTAGGTCGCGACCTGCGACCGAGCTGCAACGCAGCCTGCAGAAGAAGGGGCCGCCGCCC
>CAUZKZ010000221.1:0-8781 GCA_963580345.1 Verrucomicrobiia bacterium
CACCGGCACGAGCACTCCGTCGTGCGCCCGGAACGCCGCGCCGCTTGAGCGGCGCGGCGCCGCGCCCTGACCCGGCCTCGCCCCCGCTGTCGAGAAAATCTACACGGGGGCCGGTCGGGTGCTTACCTCCAAGTTCCAAATAATCTTCAATTCTCAATTCCCAACGCCCACCGCGCGTCGGGTTCGCAGGAGTCTGGAATTTGAGAATTGAAACATGAGGTTTATTTGGAACTTGGAGGGTGAGATTTGCGGAGGCTCGGGACTCTCGTCATTCACCATCAACCAAAAAAGCGGCCCCGGACTCCCCGGGGCCGCCTGAAATTCGCTTACGTGGGGCGATCGCGTCAACTCTCGCCGGTCCCCGCCGCTTCGCCTTCGCTCACCGAATGCTCCTCGTCGATGTGGACGACCTTGTATCCCCCCACCGTCTTGAAGTAGAGCATCATGAGGAGGTAGATCACCGCCATGGCGAGTGGGATCAAGGAATCCGCTTTCAGGGTGGCGCGGTCTCCCTTCTGGTCGGCCTCGACCACCTTCAGGAGCTGGGGATCCGGCTCCTCCACCTCCGCCTTCGCAGCGTTGACGCTGTCCTTGGCCGCCTGGAGCTTGGTTCCGTCCAGAGCGGCTGTCTTCGTCCAATCCATGTTCAGGAAGCTGCTCGGCTTTTCGGTCTTATACTCGTCGAAGAGTGCCTTGTCGGTCTTCGCGAGTTCCTCACCAGCATAGCGGTCCTTCAGGTATCCCAATCCGGGCGAACCGATCAGGCCGGCCGACATCATCCCGATGCCGCCCATGATGGAGATCGCGACCGCACCCGTGCGCGGGAAGCGGTCGGAGGTGACAGCCAACATGGTGGGCCAGAAGAAGGTCTTGCCGATCGCGTAGATACCAAGGGCCCCAAATGCCATCATCACGGTCGACATCCCGCCTGCGAGTTGCAGGCCGATGAATGCCAGGAGCGAACAAACGAAGAGAAGGGCCACCGGAGAGAGCTTCAGGTACTTCTCGATCCACTCCGCACAGAACCGCAAGGCGAACATGATAGCGGAGGTCCAGATGAACAACCACTTGCCTTGTTCGGAAGTAAAGAGGTTGCCCGTGATGTTCTGCGCCCATTGGTCCGTTCCCAACTCGACCGCACCTACCAACGCGTGCACGACAAAGAGGGAGAAGAGGAGGAACGAGCCGACCGAGAACTTGGTCATCACGCCGATCACCACCAGGAGGGCGAAGCCGATCCCATAGCCGATATACTTCGCGGTTTGTCCTGCGGCGGCAGCCTCCTCCGGAGTGGCGTCATTGCCGGTCAGGATGTCCGTGAACATCCCGCCGAAGAACATGGCGAGGAGATAGCAGATCACGATGCCCCCCAGGATTCCGACATCCTTGAACATGTCCCCGATCGACATTCCCTTCTGCGCCGCTTCGGACTTCGGCATCTTCTGGCCCAGGAACATCAGGCCATAAAGGACGGTGGGCACAAGGTAGAGAGCGAGTTGCCACTTCCAGTGCCACTCGAATTTGTCGTCGAGCGTCCAGCCGATGATTCCGCCCAGGACCAATCCGGCTGGCCAGGAGGCGTGCAAGATGTTCAGGTAATGGGTCCGGTTTTCCGGGAAGGCGGTTGCTACCAGCGGGTTCGCAACGGCTTCCAGCGTTCCGTTCGCATACGCGAAGAGGAACATGCCCCAGAACAGGAACGCGTAGGCATTGTCGGGACTCGATGCGGCAAATGTAACGAACGCTGAGAGCACGTGGGTCGCAAAGGCGAGAATCACGAGTTTTCCATAGCCGATCTTGTCCGCCACGACTCCTCCGGCGATAATGCCGAAACAAAACCCGGTAAATCCAGCTCCTCCGATCGCTCCCAGCTGAGCCCCGGTGAATCCGAATTCGCCACCCCAGTTGTCGAAAATTCCTCCCCGAATCGCGAAGCCGACGCCTGCCGCGAGGATGGCCATGAATCCCGCCCAAAGAAGGCGCATCCGGTTTACATCGTTGCTGTTACTCATTTCGTGTCGCTATGGTTTGTTAGAATCGGCCCGGATTCTGACCATCTCGTCCCGCAAGACAAGCCCATCGTTAATGGTTCTTTTTCGGTCCCTCGCGCCCTGTGAACATCCTTCTTGACGCCCACCAAAAAAAATGGAAGCGGCAGCCAACCGCGGCGGCCGGTTTGATTCCGAATCCGCCGAGCCCTAATTACTAACAACCGATAACCAATATCGTCACTTCGAGGTCGAGACGTAGCTGGCCTGGCTCACACCTTTGCCCACTTTCTTGGTCTTTTTGCCCAGCCAACTCATCATGCCGCGCAACCTGGCGCCGACTTTCTCGACGCCGTGCCTGGCTTCCTCGCGGCGGATCTTGTTGAAGTTCTTGCAACCGCCCTTGAACTCCTGGACCCACTCCTTGGCGAATTTTCCGCTCTCGATCGTCTTGAGCTGGCGCTGCATGCGCTTCTTGACGGAGGCGTCGATGATCTTGGGACCGACCGTTACGTCGCCGTACTCCGCGGTCTCCGAGATCGAGAAGCGCATTCCGGCGATTCCGCTCTCGTTCATGAGGTCCACGATGAGCTTTAGTTCGTGCAGGCACTCGAAGTAGGCCATCTCGGGCGAGTAGCCCGCTTCCACCAGGGTCTCGTAGCCCGCCTTCACCAGGGCGGTCGCTCCGCCACAGAGCACACACTGCTCGCCGAAGAGATCGGTCACGGTCTCCTCGCGGAAATTTGTCTCGAACACGCCGGCCCGTGTTCCGCCGATGCCCTTGGCCCACGCCAGGGCGGTCTGCTTGGCCTTGCCGGTGGCATCCTGGTGCACCGCAATGAGGGTCGGAACGCCCTTCTTCTCCAGGAACTGGCTGCGCACGGTGTGGCCCGGCCCCTTGGGCGCCACCATGATGACATCGATGTCCTTGGGGAGGTCGATCAGGTCGAAGTGCACCGCAAAGCCGTGCGAAAACAGGAGGGTCTTCCCGGCATTGAGATTTGGTGCCACGTCTTTCTCGTAGACGGAGGGAATCACGGTGTCGGGGGTCGCCATGAAAATCACATCGGCGTGCTTCGCTGCCTCGGCGGTGTCCATCACCTTGAAGCCGAGCTTTTTCGCCACCGGACGGGACTTCGACGTGGCGTAGAGGCCGATCGTCACGTCGCAGCCGCTCTCTTTCAGGTTCAGGGCGTGGGCGTGACCCTGCGAGCCGAAGCCGATCACGGCCAGCTTCTTGCGCTTGATGGCGTTCAGGTTGGCGTCCTTGTCGGTATAGATCTTGGTGGCCATGGGGCGCGGAGACTGGTCCAGCCGCCCCGGCTCGTCAAGCCGGGAGGGAGGGGAAAGTGTACAGTATTCAGTGTTCAGTATTCAGAGTCTCTGAACCACCTGCGTTTTCAGTTCCGATTGCAGGTAAGACCTTGCGCTCATACGGGGTCGTGCCCTTAGATTGATTTCCGCATCCATGGAAACCACGCACCGACTTGGTACCCTTAGATTCGCGCCGCCCGCGATCCACTTGGTCTGCGCTCTCGTCGCGAGGGCCCCCGCCGCGCAATTCACGGTCACCAACACCAACGACAGCGGAGCCGGCTCGTTCCGGCAGGAACTTTTGAACGCTGGGGACAACCCCGGCCACGACACCGTCGACTTCGACCTCGGTCCCGGTCAGCACGTCATCACCGCCACCAGCGGCGAGATCTTGACCTTTTCGAATACGACCATTTGCGGTCCGGCCGAGCTCGCCAATCGGGTCTCGATCTCCGGCAACAACAGCTCGCGGGTCCTCAAGATCGGAGGGGGAACAATCGTCAAGAACCTCACCATCCTTGACGGCGGCGCAGGGGGAATCGGCATCACCAGCGGCGACGACATCCGGCTCGAGCAATGCTACGTCCGGGACAACAATGGAGCAGCTGGCTGTCTCATCTCGAATGCCACCGTCGTGGTGGAGAACTGCACCTTCGCAGGGAACACCTCCGGCACTGGCGGCGGAGGACTGCAGATTCTCGACAGCAACGTCACCCTGGTTAATGCCACCATCTCGGGCAACACCGCCGAGGATGGAGGCGGGATCGCTCTCTTCAGCGGAACCCTGAACCTGATAAACTCCACCGTTGTCGAAAACGTGAGCAATCGCCCCTTTGGCGGCGGCCTCTACCACGCAGGGGGAACCTTCGTGGTTCAGAATACCATCGTAGCGGGGAACGAAGCCTCCGGCATCGGAGAGGCACCCGATCTCACCACCCGCACCGCCTTTACCAATCTCGGAAACAATCTCATCGGCAATAATCTAAACTCCGTGGTCCCTACCACCGGGGGTGCAAATGTGTTTTTCGATGGCGTGGCCGGGTGCAAGGTCGGCACTAACAGCTCTCCGATAGATCCCCTCCTCGGCCCGCGGCAGAACAATGGCGGATTGGCCCCGACTCATCTTCCCTTCTTTGGCAGTCCGGTCGTCGATGCCGGACACACGGGCGCTGTCACCAATCCGCCGTTTTCTCCTCCGCCCTTCGTCGACGGCCGGCTCGGCGCACGCGTCGTGGGCGCCAGTGTCGACATCGGCGCGGTCGAGCTCCTTGACATCGACGGCATCTTTACCGTCACCAATACCAACAACTCCGGAACGGGCTCGCTTCGGAGCGCCCTTGAGGCAGCCAGTGGCGCCGGGACCGGTTGGGTCAGCTTCGATCCCGCCGTCTTTGGTTCTTCCCCACAGACCATCACGCTCACCGGTGGCCAGATCGTCATCACCGGGCACATCAATATCGTGGCCCCGTTCAACAGCCGCGTCACCATCGATGGCGCCAACAATTCCCGCATCTTCGACATCATTTCCTCCGGCACCGGCAAGGTCACCCTCAGGAACTTCAGGTTCCGCAACGGCTCACGCACCAACGGAGCCGCCATCCGCGTCATCGGCGCAGACACGGAGGTGTGCGGGGACGACCTCGTGTTCGAGGACAACGAGGCCAACAGCTCCACCGGCGCAGGAGGCGGCGCGCTCACCATCCACGACGCCACTGTTACCCTCACCGACTCCGCCTTTGTCGGCAATCACTCCGAAGCTGATGGTGGCGCGATCGCCCTTCAAAACAACGCCGATCTCGCCCTCACCAACGTCACGGTTTCCGGAAACACCGCGGACGGCTCCGGGGGCGGCATCGCCAACAATGGCGGCGAACTCGTCCTCACCAACGTTACCATCACGGACAACACTGCGGCCGCGAGCAACACACTCATCGGTGCGGGCGGTGGCGTGTCAGGCGGGCCGGGTGCCACTGTACAGGCGTGGAACACAATCATCGCCGGCAACCACTCCAACAATGCCGATCCCGACATCTCGGGTTCCGGATTCTCCTCCCTCGGACACAATCTCATCGGGGAAGCGATCGGGGGGGCGGGCTTTACGAATGGCGTCAACAACGACCAGGTCGGCTTCGCGGGCTCGCCCCTCGATCCCATGCTCGATCCCATCGCCGACAACGGCGGCGACACCCTTACCCATCACCTCCAGACCGGTGGACCGGCTGTCAATGCCGGTGACAACGCGGCTCTGACGTTCCCGCCCTTCGACGACCCCAATCGCGACCAGCGCGGACAGTTTCGCGTCTTCAACAACAACGTCGATATCGGCGCCTACGAGCGCACCCTCGTGACAGTCGTCAAGATCCAGGGTAACGACCGAACCATCGCGGAGGATATCCCCGGGACCGGTCTCCTCGTTTTCGAGCGGGCCCCTCACCTACCAACAGCACGCCGACGCAGTCTTCCCGCCCGGCACCCCCGCAAACAAAAAAGAGCCTTCCTTCGACTTCGATCGCGACGGCCTGGCCAACGGCATCGAGTTCATCATTGGCAGCGACCTCCTCGTGCCGGACAACACTGGACAGATCTCCTTCTCAGTCGTGGGCTCGAACCTCGTGATGAACTTCCCCCTTCGCAACGAGATCGATCCCACCACCGTCGCCGTCGAGCACTCCACTGACCTCGGCCGCACCGACCCGTGGTCCCGCCAGGGCGTGAACTACCAAATCATCGCCCCCCTCAGTCCCACCGTCGACCAGGTCCGCGCCCGCATCCCGAGAAACGGCGAGCCCGTCCTCTTCGGTCGGTTGGTCTTTGATCCCTAGGAAAGGTTTAAACCGGGTGTTCTAACCCGGAACACCTCCTGCTCCCCAGCACCAATTGCACCGCGCCGATGAAGCACCGCTTTTTCCTTCTGACCCCCCTCCTTTTTTTTTCCGCTGCCTCCGCTCAAGTCACCTGGGTGGCCTACCAAGTTGATCAGCTCAGCGGACCGGGGTTCAACGAGCCGGCCCAGAACCCAGCCGGTCCGCCGCTTTATCCGACCGACGAAGGCAATTCGCAGCCCAAGGTCGCCTACGCGCACGGCGCGTGGTACTTCGTCGACGGCAATTACTTTGCTCCGAAAATCTTCAATTCCGCCGCCAACACCTTCATCGACTCGCTCGAGTTCACTCACTTTTTCTCCAGCCCACCTCCCGGCCCGGAATTCGTCCGCGCCCTCGCGGCCGGCGACGACTTCCTCTGCGCCATCTCCAACAAGGACCTCGCCGGCACAATCGAGAATTGGGAAAGCGGCGGCACGTGGCCCATTATCAGCGGCACGGTTCCCGGGGTCGGAACCAATACGCGGGACCTCGCCTACAGCCCCTGGCTCGACCAGTGGATCGCCTGCTCGGCATCCGGCCACATCGCGGTGCGCGACAGCGGGACCTGGACCTCCACCTCCGTCAGCTCCAGCGGCGGCTGGAACGCCGTCACCGCCGGACCGCCCGGCATCGTTGCAGTCTCGGCGGGCGGAAAGTATGGATTCTCCACTGACGGGAGTTCGTGGAGCAACGGAACGATCGACAGCAGTATCGACTTCCAGGACGTGCACTACGCCGACGGCCTCTACATCGCGGTCGGGGACGGCCGCATTTACAGCTCAACCGACGGCACAAGTTGGGCCCAACGCCGCGACGACCCCGGATCGGGCCTCGTATCCGTAACCCATGGCAACAAGACCTGGGTCGCCATCCAAGGGAACGGAACGCGCATCCACTACTCCGCCGACGGCGGGATCACGTGGGCCGACGACATCACCATCCCCTCCGCTGTATCCCTTTCGGAGATCACCTTCGGGCAGGGCATTTTCGTCGCGGTGGGCCCCAACGGCAACATCCGCTGGTCGCCGGCCGACCTCACCGTATTGGAGCCCGCCAATGTATTCTCCGCGGCCGGCGGCACTACCACGATCAACGTTTCGACCCTGTCGTCATCGATCAGGTGGTGCGCCTCCTCCGCCCACGACTGGATCAACCTTGGCCATCCCAACAACCCGTCCGGCTCCGGCACCGGATCCTTCTCCCTCGCGCTCGAACCCAATCCCGGCCCCGCCCGCAGCGGCTGCATCGAGGTCAACGGCAATATCATTACGATCCGCCAGGCCGGGACCTTCGATCCCAACTCTGAAGACCGGCCCAAACCACGCGTCTTCCCGCTCGAAGAAGGAGTCTTCGTCCTGTGGGAAGAATTTACCAATGCCACCGGCTATGTCCTCGAACGCCTCGGACTCTTCGCCGCCACATGGACCCACGTTGCCACCCTCCCGGCAGGGACCCACTACCATGTCGAGCTTGACGGCGGTTGGGACGCCCTTGCCGGCAGCACCTTCCAGTACCGCGTCTCGGTTCAAGTTGGCGGCGGCACTGGCAATCCGATTACCTCCGATCCCACTCTCTTCCCGTTTGAGATCGATTCCGTCGATGCCGTCGCAGTTCAGATCGCTCCCTCCAAGGTCATCATCGCCAGGAATGACGAGTTCGGGGACTCGGTCGATTTCTTTCGGGAGAACACCAAGCTGAATCCCACCCCCTCCACCAGTTTCACCCGGATCGACAACGCTCTGCCCCCCCACATCCCCGGCGATCCGCCCATCCTCTACACCGTCGTCGGCGAGAACGGATATTCCGTGCCGATCCAGGTCGGCGCCGTGCCGACGTGGCAATTCAACGGCCCCGACTTCGGAGTGGCCGAGCCGATCGGCAATGGACTCATGAAGCTCAGCTGGGATCCGCCGACCGCAAACCAATTCGGCCTCGGTGCCAACAGCAGCAAACCGGAACGCTACTTCTACAAAATTCACCAGGCATCGAGCCCCACCGGGCCGTTCGGCCAGGTCGTTACGGTCGACAGCTGCGAGCATGTCCTCGCCGGCTCCCCCGACCTTTTCTACCGAATCGAACCGGTCGCCGCCCGCACGGCGGAGTCCCTGCGCACCGCCGACCTCTGCACCCGGAAACCTGCCCGGCCCACCAGCTTCACCATCACCAGCGCCACCGCCACCTCCATCGGGCTGTCGTGGACCTTCTCGGACTACAATGCCGACGAATGGATTATCGAGCGGCTTGTCAATGGCGGGGCGGCATGGCATACCCCCGTCACCATCACACCCTCCGGGGTCTTCGGTTCCGGCTCGATCACGGGACTCACGCCGGGTGACGAGCACGAATTCCGGATCCGCAGCGTCTGGCGCGGAACCAGTTGCCTTCCGCAGGCCGCTCAAGCCGGCCCGCAGAAAACCGACCTTGCCGCTCCCTCTCTCACGGTGGTCCGGGCGGACGGGCCCAACGCGATCTTCATCAACTGGCCGGACCTCCACGGCGCCGAGACTTACGAGGTCCGCCGCTCTCCCAACGGCAGCACCCCATTCGCGTCAAGTTAAGCATTCCGTAGCAATTTGGAGCAAGGATTTACGGGATCTCTTGTCCATTTGGACGTG
>CAUZKZ010000222.1:0-8766 GCA_963580345.1 Verrucomicrobiia bacterium
TGGAAGTATAGTGCAGTCCGCGGAAATTCGAAAATTCCAAAACCCCAGAACCACTCTAAATCAACGCAAAATCAGGACTTCCAGAAGCTCCGACAGACCCTATGGGATGGCTGTGATTAACGACTGCGATTCCAGCAGAGCTAATTAATTCAGGAAGCCCGAATTAGATTCGTGGGTGGGCAGCAGGGGTGCGGGGTCCCACGCCAGAGGTAGGGACCTGGTTATCAGCTCTTATCGATCAGGGCGGGAGCCGCGGGGGGGCCGAGGGCAGGGGCCTCTTCACAAGATGACTCAGGGCCCTCGCCGCGTGGCGGCCGGAGAGGGGCTCGGGGCTTTTCCGCAAGGCGGAGGGGCAGGGGGCGGGAGGGGGCACAGGCAAATTCATTAGGAATTCTAAATATTACAGAATTCCAAACTTTAAATCTTCCCATCGCTTGGTGATCCTATAAAATAGGGTTGGTGTTCCACATCCTGCCCCTCCTGGGCGGCGGCTTCCGCGGACACAGGATCATTTCCAATTGTTCACCATGAAGAAATCCACCTGCTTTGCTGCTTTGCTGAGGGGGTTTGTTCCCCGCTCGACCACGATCAAACCGAAGGGTTGGGAGAGAGAGATTCTGTTGGCCGGAGGGTGACCTGGCGCCGGACCGCGATGGTGGGCCGAGGGATTTCCCTGGCCCTCTTGGTTGCCGGCACCTTTTTACCGGGTGTGGCAAGGGGGGCGTCCTCCGGAACGGAATACGAACTGATCGAGGGCGGAGACGGAACCTTTGATGACAAGGGGACTCCCTCGCAGGATCCGCTCGTTCGCATTCTCAACGTCGCGGATAGCTTCACCATTTCCGATCTCGATGTGGGAATGGTGGTGGAGCACACTTGGCGGGGAGACGTGCGGGTGACCTTGAAATCGCCCGCCGGGACATCGGTCGAGATTATCGCACTTTCAACCACCATTGGTAGCGATCACTTTGACGTGCTTCTGGACAGCGCTTCGGGCGGAAATCTCGATGACGGGACGGACCACAACCTCGCGGCACCGTTTTACGAGCATTCCGCTGCTCCCTCGAATTCCCTGAACGACTTCAATGGCGAAAATGCCCAGGGAAACTGGACGTTCGAATTCACCGATCTCCAGCTGGGCGCCACCAGTGAGCGGGTGGGGATCTTCCACCGGACCAAGCTCATTTTCAACAGTGCCGGGGTGGCACCGTTGGTTGTCCGCTTGTTTGACGACCGGGATTGGGACGGCGACTATCAGCCCCTTGCTGATACCAACGTGATCGCGGGAGCGACGGTCCGGATCTTCGACGCGAATGGAGATTCAATGGTGGGAACGGATTGCGGGGATGGGACCTACACGTTTGATCCGTCGGGCACCCTGGCCGGCAATGTGTTTCGGGTGGAGGTCGATGCCGCCACCCTTCCCGCGGGCTACGAGCCGGGAATCGTGCACACCGGGCTGGGCGCGAACGCCGGGCCGCTGGTGCAAAAGGTGGATCTCTCCGGTGGGCAAGTCATCGTCAACATTCCGGTGCAGATCCCGAAGGTGGCCTGCCTGCAGCCGGGCGACCTCGATTTGTTTACGACCTGCTTCGTAGGCGGGCCGCGCGACAGCATGACGCCGGTGGACATGCTCGACGAGAATAGCAATACGGTCACAATTATCCCGGCCTTGTCCCCCGCGGTGGTGGTGGCGGATCGCAGTTCGGCCGGGCCGAGTTCGCCGACGCCGGAGCGGTATCTGGCCACCATCCAAGAGGTGGGCGCAGTCTACGGGGTTGCCGTGCAGGAAAGCCAGGACCGGGCCTACGTCAGTGCCTTCATCAAGCGGCACACCGAAATCGGGCCGGACGGCAGCGGCGCAATTTATGTCCTCGGCTCCGCAGGCGGGGGAGTGCTGGATACGTTCACGATCCCCAATGCGGGATCGGTCGTGCAAGGTGCGGATGCCACCGGGACGTTTGCGACTGGGACGCACGGTGGGTGGCTGCGCGATTCGAACACCTTTGGAGCGGTCGGCAAGGAAGCTCTGGGCGATGTCGAGATCAATGCCGCCAAGGACACCTTGTGGGTTATCAACCTGAACGACCGGCGTCTTTACATGATTGACGTGGCGACTCCCTACACCCCCTCCTACGGCACCGTCACCGCGCTCGGTTCCGTCGCCGATCCCGGCTGCCCGGACCCCGACGACTGGCGGCCCTTCGCCTTGGAGTGGCACGACGGGAATCTTTACCTCGGCGGCACCTGCACCGCGCAGAGCACCGGCGACCCGGCCGATCTGGCCTTCCGCATCTTTCGCGTCGACAATCCGACCACCCCGGCCGCCACCCCCGCCACGCCGATTGCGATGACGGAAGTGTTCAGCACCGCGGCCGGTGCCCTGCAGTACGACCGCGGCGACGCGGATGCGGCGTGGCATCCGTGGATCGATGCCTGGGACGTGAACCTGTTCGCCAATCCCAGCTACGCGAGCTTTGCCCAGGTCTACCCGCAGCCCTGGCTCACGGACTTCGAGTTCGACAACAACAACAGCCTCATTCTCGGGATTCGGGATCGCTTTGGCGATCAGATCGGCATCAATACCCAGTCGCCGGGAACGGATGGCACCGGTGACCCCGCGAGTGAAACCGGGCTCTTCGAAACGGTCTCGATGGGCGAGATTATCCATGCCGAGTTCAGCGCGGGATCCGGTGCCGCCGACGTGACTAACGCGGTGTTGGGCGACTGGACCCTGGAATTCGAGGCCGGCTTCACCGGTCCCCTGCGCGACGATCCCAACGACGCCTTCGATCCGGGACCGGGCGAGTTCTACTTTCGGACTAGCTTTCAAACGATTCACCCCGAAACGGCGCAGGGGGCCGTGGCGTTTCACCCGGACTGGCCGGACCAGATTGTAACCACTTCGCAGGATCCCTTTGCGCTGCGCTCGGGCGGGTTTGCGTTCTTCTATACCGCGGACGAGCCGACCGGGAACCTGGACTTTACGGGTCCTACCGGTATCGACGACAGCGGCACCAGTCCTTACCAGAACGGCAACGGATCGGGCGGCATCCAGGTTTACGGCGGGCAGAATACCGGAGCGCAGGTCGAGCAGAGCCTCTTCGGGAAGGCCAACGGTCTGGGCGATCTGGAATACGGGTGCGGATTGACGGTCCTGCAGATCGGCGATTGCGTGTGGCTGGATGAGAATCACGACGGCGTGCAGGATCCGAATGAGGTTCCCATCCCCGGTGTCACGGTGTCGCTTTACGTCGACCTCGACAGCAACGGCATTTACGACGATCTCGATGCGACGCCGGGTCCGGACCCCATCGCCACCACCACCACCGGCACCGACGGCTGCTACTACTTCGATGCGCGTCCCGTTACGCACTACGGAATCGCCTTCGATCTCTCCACCGTCGTCTCGCTGAACGATTCGCAAGAGCAGCCGGTCAATCTCGCCAACCTCGCTCCGACCAATAGTGACGTGACCGGCGGGGACTCCAACGACGGCAACGACTCGGACCTCAACATCTCGATCGAGGGCCAGCCCGCCATCGCGCTCTTGTCGGATGGAATCGGAGTGAGCAATCATACCTCCGATGCCGGCTTTACGGAGAATCCGCTGGTGGGAATCGGCAACCTGGTTTTCGTCGATGCGAACCGCGACGGAGTCTACACGGCGGGAATAGATACCGCCGCGGAAGGGGTGGACATCGAGCTCTGGGATCCCGGCGCGGACGGATTGCTGGACGGCAACAACGACACGCTGGTCGCCAGCATCACCACGGGAACCGGTCCGGCGGCGGGTTGTTACAGCTTCTACACCGATCCCGGCAACTACATCGTGCACATTCCCGAGACGGAATTTGCCGGGGGGGCACCGCTCGACGGGCTCGTATCGACGGTGGGCCAGGACAGTGACGACCTCGGCCGCGCCGACGACAACGCCAGCGGCCAGGACAATGGATCCGACAATCCGACCCCCGCCAGCGGCGGGGTGAGCAGCGTCTTGATCAACCTGGCGATCGGGAGCGAGCCATCCGGTGCCGGGGAGTCCGGGAAGGACGGAAGCGGGGACGACTCGGGCGACCTCGACGTTGACTACACGGTCGATTTTGGATTCCGCATCCCTTGTTCCATCGACTCGGTGGTGGCCAGCAATGTGCAGCGCGACGACAACGGCACGCCGATCACGACCGACGACACCTTCACCTTCGACGTCACGGTGACTGTCACAGGCGGCAGCCCCGGCGGTTGGTCCAGCAGCAATCCGAACGGGGGCGGCGCTTATGGAGTGGCAGTAGGATACGGTCCGTTCCCGGTGAGCGGAGGAGGAATTACGGTGAATGTAGTAGATGATGCCGATCTCGCCTGCACCGGTCAAGTCATCGTGAATCCACCCTCGGTTCCGGAAGTAGCTCTCGGGGATCTGGTGTTCTGCGACGAGAACAACGACGGCCAGTTCCAGTCGGGGACAGAGGCCGGAATCAACGGAGTGCTGGTGCAACTGCTTTACGATTCGACCGGCGACGGTGACTTCGACGACCCGGGCGAGGCCACTCCGGTGGCGAGCGACACCACGGCGGGCGGCGGGCTCTACAGTTTCCCCAACCTGACGCCCGGCACCTACCAGGTGGTCATTCCGCTTTCGAATTTCCAGGGCGGCGGAGCGCTGGAGATCAAGACTCTGAGCTCCACGCTCACGGATCCGGGCGACAACGGAGAAGACGGCGACGACAACGGCGATCAACCCGGCGGAGCCGGGACGGTGACGAGCAGTCCGCCTATCACGCTCGCGACCGGCCAGGAACCCGGGACCGGTGGTGGTGGAAATACCGACAATACGGTCGACTTTGGTTTCGACGATCCGGTCGGGCTCGGCAACCTGGTGTGGATCGAGACGAACGGCGTGCCCGGCTATCAGGCGGGAGTGGATACCGCGGTGGAAGGGGCTGTGGTGGAACTGTGGTCGCCCGGTCCGGACGGCGAGCACGATGGCGGGGGCGACGACGATGTCCTGGTGGCGGCCGGCGTGACGGGAACGGGAGCAGCGGCCGGCTGCTACGCCTTCCTTGGACTTGGGGACGGCGTCTATTTTGTGAAGATCCCCTCCACGGAATTCGCGGGTGGAGAGCCGCTCTACCGGGCGGTCAGTCTCTCCGGGGCGGGTGGAGACACCGACATTGACGATCAGGCTGACGAGAACGGGCTTGATGCCGCAGATCCCACCGCGACAGGGGTGGATACCGGCTTGATAGCTCTCGATGGGGGCAGCGAGCCGGACAATACTTCCGAACTTGGCAAGGACAACGGGGCGGACGGTTCCAACGAATTGTTCTTCAACTCCACCGTCGATCTGGGCTTCCGCATTCCGAAAGCCACGAACTACGACGATTACCTCGCGGATGCGGGCCTCCCGCCGGGCACCACGAGCGGCCAGCCGATTCCGGACGGAAGCGGGAGCGGAGGCAACCCGGACGGGGACTGGTCGAGCAACCTGCTGGAGCACGCCTTCTGCGACACGCCCACCAGCGGGGTGCCGAACCACCCCGGCTTCTGCGTGGAGCTCAACACCATCGCTCCCGGGCGGATCGACGCCAGCTTCATTCGTCCCGAGGGCGTCCAGGATGTGATCTATACCCTGCAGGGCGCTGACAGCATGCTGGGCCCGTGGTTCACGATCGCATCCATCCCGGCCGGACAGGCCGCGACCTCGCCCTTTGGGGCGGTGAGCAACGGGGACGAGACCGAGACCGTGACCTTCATCAACCTGGAAAGCGCCCCGGGCTACTCCGCCACCACCTTCGGCTTTGCGCGCCTGTGCGTGAGTCTGGACAGCGAGCCGGACGGAAATCCGGACAGCGTGCAACTCCCGAGCGATCCGAGCGGACCCTTCGTGGAGCTGACGGACTGCACCCGGAGCTTCGGCTGGCAGTGCGTGGACTACAACCTCGCGCAGTGCGCCTCGCACAGTCATCCCTTTACGAACAAGCCGGTCTTCAGCGGCAGGGCGGACGGCAACACGGCCGCTACCGCTACGGTCGACGCCACTGTATCGGCTGGCGGGGTGGACCTTGCGACCCTGAACCTGGGTCCGATCGATCTCGATCCGGGACCGGGCGTGCAGCTGGTGCCCACCCACTTTCTCCAGGTCACCAGCGGAGCCCACGAAGGAGAGCGCTTCGACATCGCGAGTGCGAGCGGAGGCGTGCTGACCCTGGTGAATGACCCCGACATCTTCACCGGGATCAACCCGGCCTTCAACCCGGGCAACCCGACCGTCGACAGTCTAAATACCAACGATGGAGTCCCGGCCGACGATGCGCTTCTGAATGCGAGCTTCCAGGTGCTGCCCCACAAGACGATCGACCAGCTCTTCGACAAGAATGGAGCCTTTGCGGGACTGCAGAGCACCAGCGACCAGACGCGGCTACTGTTCTACGAGAACCGCCACGAGGATGCGGGCTTCGCGGCCTTGTCGTTGGCCGACACCGGGACTGGTGTGAAGTGGGTCTACATGGGAGATCCGGACGCCATTGATCAAGGAGGTCGTCCGGTCGACCGCGCCACCGGAAACTACGTTCACCTGGACGCCGGCGGGACGATGGTGTGCGGAGTGGGCCTGGTGGCGGACTACGACCTCGCCTGTCCGTTCGACGAGGGCTACAACCTGGCCGGAGCGCCGTATCCGCTCGACCAGACTCCGAGCGGGCTCAACGGGCGGGCCATGACGGTGGGAGGTGCAGCCGGCCAGTTCAATGGCTCCCACATCCCCTCGCGGGCCACCGAGCTCTTCAACTGGATGGGCGACATGGCAGTGGATGACACCCCGGCGCCGCTCTACATGGAGGGATACGAGACCTTCATGGCAGCTGACGACGGCGGCACCTTCCAGCAGTGGATCGACGCCAACGACCCGACCCTGGCGGACCTGGGCACCGACTTGAACGGGCCCCTCGTGTTGCCGAGTTGGCGGGCCATGACGGTGAAGATGCTGCCCGGCGCGATGCTGAAGCCGCATCTCTATCCGCTGCCGGGGACGCCGTAGACTCCCGCTGGCGGGATGTCGTTGCCTGGCGAGGCGGAGGCTGCCCTCCGCCTTTTTCGTCGCACAGGGAGGCCCTCTTTCGAAACGAGGAGGGAACGGTGTGGGCGGCGGTGGAGTGCACCGCGTCGAGCGATTCGCGACTCGTTCTGCATTCCTTCTTCCGAAGCGGCCGCACGGTCACGACCGCGCACGGGGACTTCGTCAACTATCGGAGCACCGACGATTGGCGCCTCAGCGAGCAAAGTTGGGAAGAGCGGGGAAAGCAGATCAAGTTCCACCGGTAGAGAACCCTTGGGGCGGGGCAGGACTCGGTGGCTCTCGAGAACGTCGCACAGTTTCAGGAGTGGTACCTCGCGGCGGCCCGGCGGGATCTTGCCCACCTGACGCAGCAGGGCGTGCTGGCCGGGAAGGCCGGCCACCCGGGTGAATTCAAACTCCGGCCGTGGAAGGCGCCTGCCGTTGCGATTCGGCTTCTTTCGCATGCGCGAAGAAATCGTCTTGGGGAAGCGTTGAAGAAGAAGCAGGCCGCCCACCAGGTCGCCGCGGAGCTCACCGAGGGGGAGAAGGAGCGCTACGGGAACCTGGGAGAAGCCAAGTATCTGGAGTTTTACCGGCGCGACAAAGTCGACGCCTCAACCCTGCGGCTTCTCGGTTGGACCGGGAAGGGCATGGCTCTCTGCCTGATGTTGGTGGTCCTGCTTCTCTTTTCCTTCGCGAACGGATCGCTCGACGCGCGCACCGTCGGGATCATCGTGGCGGTGCTGGTGGTGCATGAACTGGGCCACGTTGTGATGATGGTCCTGTTCCGCTTTCGCGACCTGAACGTGCTGTTCCTGCCCTTGATCGCGAGACTGGCGCCACATCGGAACTACCAGCTCTCGGCGTGGAAGGAATTCCTGATCCTCCTGATGGGGCCCCTGCCCGGGCTGGTGGCCGGTTGGGGCCTGCAGAAACGCGGCTGGACTCGTTATGTGGACCGCATCGTCCGCCTGGGTTGTTCGAAACGTCTCGGGGTGCTGGGAAGCGCGGTGACGCTCGTGATTTTCGCTACCTTGCGGCTCTCTCCGGCCCTGGTTTTGGGGGCGGTGATGGTGAGCGAGAACAAGGTGATCGATGCCGGGGAGCAGGTCCTGAAGGCGCGCCTGACGGAGCTGAGTCCGGAAGTGCAGTGGAGATCGGTTGCGGTCTCGGAGGCGACCCGTTCCCTGCTCCAGGACCTGCGCGAGAACCAGTAGAACGATGGATCATCACTCTCATCCAGTTCCTCCGCCACCGCCCGGGCCGGTGGCACCAGCCGCCCCTCCAGTCCAGGGACCGCCGGCTCGGAGGAGACGCAAGCGGCGTGCCACTCTGCTGAACAATCCGTTCGTCTACCTTGGTGCCGCGGCAGCGCTTTCCGTGGTTGGAAGCGTGGGGCTGTATTTCTTCTGGGGGAAGCTCGGCATGCCCCCGATCAAGGAACTGCAGGCCCAGGTCCGCGAGCACCGCGAGATTTCAAAGGTGAAGGCTGCTGCCAAAGATCCCGCCCAGGTGGCCTGGCTCCCCCGGGGAGTGGTCCCGCATTTTCCCAAAAAGGACCCCAATAAGAAGAAGTAGGGCCGGAGCCTCCCGCTTCGGATATGGCGGATTCGAACTGTTAGAGAATATTTGTAGAGCGGAGGTGACGGCAATCTCGTAAGCGTTGTTTGAACTTTAAGCAATGCGAAAGAAACACCGACACCTCCGCGCTG
>CAUZKZ010000223.1:0-8745 GCA_963580345.1 Verrucomicrobiia bacterium
GAAACGCTCGCACGTCCTCCTCCGTTTCCCGTTTGCCAGTCTCTTCCGGATCTTTACCGACGAGGCGGGACAACTCGTCTTCGAGGTCGGCACCGACCTTGCGGCCCGCTGCGGCGTGTCCGCATCCCTGGCTGGCCTGGAGAAAGGGGCCTGGACGCGCGTTGTTGCCACCTGGTCCGCCGAGGAACTGCGTTTGTATGTCAACGGCGAGTTGGCCGGCCGCGAGCCGTGCGACGATCGATTCCTGCCCCCGGTGCTGAATTACAACTTCGCGCTCGGGGACATCCCGCGCGCAAAGGGGCGCGAGATTCCGAAGAAGACGTTGCTCGATGATGTGACCGTCTTTCGCAGGCCGATCGAACCGGCCGAATTCAAGCGAATCGACCAGCGCACCGGCCGCGGGCCGGCCCTGGAATACGAGCCGCCGGTCATCAGCGTGGTGAAGCGCTCCGAACCCATCGTAATCGACGGCCGCATCGGCGAGGAAGAATGGCGGCAGGCTGCGATGTTCGGGAGTTTTCTGAACGTTACCGACGGAAAGTTGGCCTCCCTCCAGACCCGGGCGAGAACGGCCTGGGACAACGAGAAGCTCTACCTTGCCGTGGAGTCTCCCATTCTGCCCGGAGCGCCGCTGAAGGCGAACGGCAGGAACCGCGACGACCATGTCTGGAACGACGATGCGGTTCAGATCTACCTCGCGCCCCCCCGGGGCGGGATTCGCTTCCACTTCGTCTGCAATTCGATCGGCACGGTCTTTGACCGAAAGACGATCGTCGGGATCAAGCATGACACGACCTGGGACGGGCAGTGGGAACTGGCGAATCGAACCGAAGCCGGGCAATGGACGCTGGAACTCGCAATACCGTTTTCCGAACTGGAGTTGTCGCCCCCGGCGGACGGCGAGGAATGGCGGTTGAACGTGACACGTGACCGGGTGCAGCCACAAAACCTCTCCTGCTGGCCGCGGCTGAACGCATACTCCGACGTCGACAACCACGGCGTCCTGCGGTTCCTGGCGTCGGGGCCCTCGATCGGCGTGCGGAGATTCGGCTCGACGGCCCCCGGGGAAGCGATTGCGCTCGAGCTCAACATCTTCGATTCAGCGGAAGACCGGGCCGCCCCACTGACGGCGACACTGGCGGCTTCACGTAGCGGCTCGGTCTTCGTGCAACGGGAATTTACGGCACAGGCCCGGCACGGCCCGCAGTCGATCGAGATCCGGGAACCCGCCGGGGAGACGGCGCCGGACATGATTCGCTTGAGCGTCACGGACCCGTCCTCGGGTCTCGAGGTGTTCCGGCAAACGGTGTTCCCGGGAGAAACCGGGGCGCTGGTGGTCCGGTGTACGCCGATTCCGAGCCGCCAAATCTGCAATGTGACGGTGAAGGAGAGCGACCCTTCCGTCCTGGAGCAGCAGCCCACGGTTGAGGCTGACCTCGTGAAAGAGGGTGACCTCGAGCCGCTGCTGCGCGTTGCCTTCGGCGAGATGTCGGATGGCTCCGCCTCAGGGCAATTCGCCCTCTCCGACCTGCCCTCCGGAACCTATGAACTGCGCACACGGTTGATCAGCGGGAGCGAGGTGCTCGATCAATCCGTAACCCGGTTCGTGAAACCGGATGAACCGTGGCGGGATCTGCGGGTCGGGGAATCGGAAGAAGTGCCGCCACCGTGGACACCGCTGCGATCGGAACGGATGGCGGATGGCGTCGTGCGCATCGACTGCTGGAACCGCACATATTTCTTCGATTCGCCGGTACCCGGCGCGATCCGCAACGGCGGGGTGGACCAACTGGCGGGGCCGATCCGCATTGTCGCCACTGTGGACGGTGAAGAATTGCAATGGGATAGCCGGGAGATCTCGGAGTTCCACCGAAGCGACACCGAGGTCCGCTTCCGGTCGTCGATGCAGGCGGGTCCGCTCCGGGGGGAGTCGGAAACGTACGTGGAGTACGACGGCATGATGTGGACGGAGATCACGATTGTGCCCACCGAACCGACGCGGGTGGAGAAACTTGAACTCGTCGTGCCTATCGACGCGCGCTATGCCTCGCTCAAGCACGTGCCGGGCGACACGCCGCTCACCGGCAACACCGGCCGCGAGGACGGCTGGACCTGGGATTACTCGGCGCGGCGCTTCTTCCTCTGGATCGGCAACGCGGACCTCGGACTGACCTGGTTCTACGAGCGGCCCGACCAGTTGCGGTTTGCCGACAAGGAGAAGTTCGTGCGACTGGAGCGCAGGGACGATGTCATGTACTTCAAGGTGCGCTACGTGGATCAGCCGGTCACGCTGGACGAACCGCTCACCCTCGCGTTCGGGTTGCAGGCCACTCCGGTCCGGTCGCGGCCAAAAGGCTGGCGGAGCTGGGGGGAACCCCGGCCCATCGGAACCAGTTTCAGCATCCCCTGGACCACCGAGCACATGGATAGGTACGGGGCGGGGTACCCCGAGGCCACCAGCCCCGAGTTCTACACCCGGTACGTTCAGTTTCTGAAGCGGCACGGCAAGGTCACGCCATACAAAGTCCTGTTGTGGCACGGGATCCGGTCGCCGGAGTGGCAGTACAACCAGGCGGACTGGGACCTGGGAGGCGGGGTCAACAAGTACCACGACACGCGCCGGCACTGGTGGGGCGGGCGCGTGTGCGGCGCCGCGAACACCTTCGTGGACTTTATCACGTGGAAGATGTGCGAGCACATTGAGAAACACGAGCTCGACGGCGTCTATCACGACCTGCAGTGGAGCTACCGCTGCGGCAACCCCAACCACGGCTGCGATCCTACCCGGCGGTCCATCCGCGGGGACCGCGAGCTGAACAAACGGCTCTACACGGCGATGAAGCAACTCGGGCGTCCGCTGTGGAAGGTCGATCACGCCTCCAATCACATCTGCAGCCCCTACAGCGCGTTTGGGGACATCTTTACGACCGGCGAAGAAATGCGTACCGACGAGAAGCCCGCGGAGCCCAACACCCGGGTATGGGGAGGATATTTCGATTGCATGCGGCTGAGCTACTTCAAGGCCTGCGGCGCCATGGGACGGCAGTGGGGAGTGGTCCCGATGTTTCTGCTGCAGATGAATGCGGGGGGAGTGAAACCGCATGCCACCGAAGGCATTTTTTCCATTCTCCTGGCCCATGACGCCATCCCCACCTGGGACGCCTTGTACAAGGATGTCCGGTTCATGCACCGGCTGTGGCGAACGTTGGAGGCGTTCGGTATCGGTGAGGACGATGTCGAATTCCTTCCCTACTGGCATGAGACGACCCCGGCCGCGGTGAACGCGTTCACCCCCGAGGGCGGCGGACCCGTGCGGCCGGTGCAGGTCCTCTACGAGATCGAGCCGCACGACCGGTTGCGCGAAGAGGAGTCGTACGGCGCGAGCGTCTATCGCCGGTTCGGTGCGCGCAGTATCGTGGTTGTCTTCAACTACACCGAGGACGATGCAATCGCAGACGTCGAGCTGGACGTGGACGCCCTCGGGTTGGATCCGGAGAAAGCGGTGGTCACCGACGCCTTCACCCGTTTCCGGTGGACACGGGCAACAGAACCTGTGCGCGTACGCGTGAAGAACCGGAATTTCCGGCTGCTCTGGGTGGAGAACGGGGATGCCGCGGACGCGGCGCCGGCGTTTCCCGCGGAAGCGGAGGAGGTGCTGGTGGCGGGAGACCGGCCTTTGCGGCCGGAAACGTCGCAAACGGGAACGGAACTTGCCGGAGACCTGTGGGATCGTCCCTGGTCCCCCGCTCCGGCGCCGAACCGGCCCGCGAATCCCGAACGCACCGAGCAGGCGCAGATCTTCACGCTGGCAGAGCCTGCCGCAATACATCGCGTCGAATTGAACAAGGCCTATTCCGGGGTTCGCGGCCCCGAGTTGCGTGAAGCAATCCGATTTCGCCTGGAGACGGTCAATGAATCCGGTCTGCCGTCCGGCGAAGTCCTCGTTCCCGAAAGCGGCTGGACGGAACAATGGCCTACCACCGACTGGCGATATTACCACTACGAGTTGCGACGCTGCCAACGGCTGGAACCGGGAAGTTATGCGTTGGTGATGACCAAGCCCGCGGAAGACCCGGCCGAACATTTTCACGCCAAATTACCCTCATTCGATGCGGACGTGGCAGGCGGCGAGTGGATCGCCGTCCGGATCCAACCCGGCGGCCCGTGGATTCGCAAGGATAAGAAGCTGGCGTTTGGCGTGTACGGATATGTGCCGTAAACATTCTGCGGGATCCGTAGGCGCAACCACCGTTTGTAGGTTGGCCTTCCAGGCCGACCCGGCGCAAGAAGGGATCATGAATGGAGAAAAGGGAGCGCGAGCGCCACAATTTCGCGTCCCATGATCTCCCCTTGCACGGCTCGGGCTGGAAGCCCAAGCTACTTTTTGGGCTAAATACTGAAAAGTTTTGCATCGTCAGGGAACCTTCGTTAGTAATTATACTGTGTTTTATTCTGTTCAGAAACGTTCCCGGAGCAAGCTGTCGATTCCGTTGGGAAGAACAGCCTTCCTCCTCCTGATTGCTTCGGCCCACAGCGTCTTCGGCTGGGGAAGTACGCACGAACAGATCACGCAGGCCGCGTACGACGTCCAGCCCCAGGCCCTCAAGAGCCTGTGGGTGGCATCCTACCAGCATCCCCAGGATGGTTCCACGCGTACGATCCAGGCCTACCTCTTTGATTACTTTTGGTGGTCGGGAAACCCCGACCATGTGGAAGGTCCGCTGAACGGTTCGTTTGCCAGCGAGGAGCGGAAGAACTACGTGAAGTTGTTCCACTACGGTGAGCGGGGCGGGGCCTTCGCCGTGCCTACGCCCACCGGCCTGCCGCTTCCGCCGGAAGGATCCGCCTGGACGTATCACTATTTCAATTTCTCGCCCTCGGAGAATGCAGGGCGGGCCGAGCGAGGGGCCGAGTGGTATTTCGACCGGATCGTCGAGGCTTTCCTGGATGACCGCGACGAGGATGCCGCCCAATTCGCTGGCAGTTTCGCGCACGCCATCCAGGACCGTTCCTCAACGGTGCATGCGTGGGACGGATACGGGGCGGAACGAAGTGCAGTCGAGACCCAGCACGGCCTGGATTCACATCTCATGCACGGCATAAGCTTGTTCTGGTTTATCAACGACAACAACGTGAGCGCGGACATCGCGGGCTACGACCCGCTCATGCTCGGCACCAACGCGGCGGAAGCCGCCCAGGAGCTGTCGGTCCGGCTGCAGAGCCTGAATGATGCCAGCCGGGCAAACCTTTCCGACCCGGCGCGCTACTTGGGCTCCCACCTGAACGAAGATTGGACAAACAACGCGTCGAGCCCGGCCACGGATGCCCACATGTCGGAAATGGCGAGGGAGAGCTCACGACTTCTCGCGGATGTCTTTTTCACGGGTTTCATGCTGGCCTTTCCCGATGCCGTGGACCCCGGGGATGTGCATTTCACGCCGGATCACGACAACTACACCGAGGTCGGGGCCGGAGTGCAGGATCACACCGGAAACCTTTCCCCGGGAAGCCCGGTCGGCCGCCGGGCGTACCTGAAGTTCGATCTCAGCAGCCTGCCGGGCGGCGGAAGCATCCAATCGGCCACGCTCACCATGCGGACCCGGAACGATTTTACCGGGGACGCGACCGCGGACATCTATTCCGTGGCCGATGACTCGTGGCTGGAAACCACCATCGAGGACAGCAACAAGCCGGCATTCGGTTCGGTGATCGGTTCGTTTCCCATCGAAGGAACCACTACCCTGATGGTACTCCCCGGAACCTCGCAACTGGACATGATCGACGTGACCGGATGGGTGGCCACCAACTACAACAGCTCCGATTTCCTGATCAGCATCGGCCTCCTTGAGGTCGGATCCAGCATTACGTTCTTCCGGGCCGCCGAATACCCCGACCAGTCGGAGCACCCCTGGGCCCGGCTCTCCATCACGATGGAATCCACCGAACAGCCGGCGTTTACAAACATCGCCGTCGGAGCAGAGACGGGATTTGAGTTCATCAGCGTAGCCGGAACCGACTACCGGCTGCAGTGTTTGACCAACGGAACGACTTGGACGGACAAGAACATCGTTCTCCACGGCCTGGGCGGCACCGAGATTCTCTTCGATCCGGACAGCTTCGACAGCAATCTTGCCTATCGGATCATGGAGGGGACCGAGTAGTGACATTCATCCCTGCCGCGTACCCGGCGTCATGAAGCCTGGCGGATTGAGCGGCCGTTCCCTACCCTCTTTGCGCGCTGGCACCATTTTTTTCGATATCGACGAAACCATCACCACCGCCACCGGGAAGGCGGCGGAGCACTCCATCGAAGCCACGTTGATTCGTGCGGTGGCCAGGGCGAACGGGGTCGGCGAAGAGGAGGCGAAAGACAGAATCCGGAACACGTTTGATCCGGAAGTCGAGCCCGTCGATGCGTACTTCGCGGCTCTCGGTCTCGATCCGCGCGTTCTCTGGGACGCCCTCATGGAATGGTTCCCCGCGGCTTTTCAACCGTTTCCCGACGCGGGGGAGGCGATCCGGGACCTGCATGGGCGGGGGTTCCGGCTCTTCACCTGCACCACCAACAGCAACCTGATCTGCCGGGCGAAACTCGCCGTGGCCGGGCTGGGCGGATACGAGGGGTCTCCCTGCTTCGTGCAACTGGTGGGAGGCTCCGAAGTGCATCCGGCGGGGAAATCGACGCCCGCATTCTACGAAAACCTGCTACGCATTGCGGAAACCAGCCCGCGGGAAGTCGTCCACGTCGGCGACGATCCGCACCTCGATCTTGCCCTCGCCCGGGCGGCGGGCATTACGCAGGTCGTCCTCCCGGCCCGGGAGCAGGAGCAGGACTGGGTGGCCGGTGACGACGGAGGGGTCTACGTGAAATCGCTGTGCCTGCTTCCCGGGATGGTGACGAAAGTTAGCCAGGACGAACAATGAGGAATGACTCCACATGAAACACTTTGAAGACCAAGTCGTCTGCCCGCTGTGGGAAACCGGTCCCGGAAATCTCCGCAACAGCGAGGGTGCGGTCATCGAGCTTCTGGACGGCCGGTTGCTCCTGGCCTACACCCATTTCTATGCTGGAGCCGGTGATTTCGACGCGGGAGATATTCGCGGGAAGATCTCCGAGGACGGTGGCGCGACCTGGTCGGCCCCGTTCATGGTGCAGCCGAACACCGCCCGCTATAACACCGGCCGGCTGTCTCTGCTCAGGATTCCCTCGATTGCCGACATCGATGAACGGCCCGGCATCCTGGGATTGATCTACGTGGACCTGAATGACCTCTACCACCAGCAGATGTTCCTCAAGACGTCGCTTGATGACGGCGCAAGCTGGTCGGAAGGTATCCGGGTCAACGACACGGGAACGCTGGGCCACATCTGCCAGCGTGGCGACACCGCCCTGATTCTCCGCTCGGGACGCATCCTGGTTCCGGTGTACGGAATGTTCGGCGGGCTGTGCGCAAGTTTCATGTACTACAGTGACGACAGGGGCAACACCTGGCAGCGCAATCTGGGCGAGATCGCAATCCGGCTCACCGAAGACGGACACCTGGTCGGTTACGGAGATTTCGAGGAGCCGGCGGTGGTGGAACTTCGGGACGGACGGCTCCTCTGCCTGGGACGGACACGGTTGGGCCAGTTGTTCCAAAGTTTCTCCAAGAACGGCGGCATGAACTGGAGCGTCCCCGAACCCACGGGGCTCGCCTCGAGTTACTCACCCTGCGCGCTCAAAACCATTCCCGCCACCGGCGACATCCTCTGTGTTTGGAACCAGGTCTCCGGCCGTGAGATCGCGGACGGACTGGGCCGCATGCGCATCTCCTGCGCGGTGAGCAAGGACGACGGAACGAACTGGACCCATTTCAGAAACCTGGAGTCGCTCGATGACACCACGCGTATCGAGCCCGAAAGCGGCGTCACCGATGCGGTCAGCGAGATGCACGCGAAGAAGGAACGTCTGGTATTGAAGGCGGAAGATACACGGACCCGGTACCCCGAGGAGGTGACCCGCCGCTATCCGCGCTGGCCTGGCAACATCCACAACGACTATCCCTCCATCGCTTTCACCAGCACCGGCAACGTGATCATCATCTACGGCGCCAGCGACTACGAGACCGCCGGTCTCACCATCGGCCTCAAGCTCGTGATCCGCCCGGTGGAGTGGTTCTATCAGTGCTAGCGGAGTGTATCTGATCCGCGATTCACGGCCAAATGAGCGCCTGTTCGTTGGCGGAAAGGGATACCGGCAGCCTTTTGTAGCACTGAGAAAAAGTTTCGCGGTACCGCCGGAAAGTGATTGCGTCCGACGTGAAGTCGTCGTAGTCTGCTTTTGTTCTGGAGCAGGCCAGTACCAGTAAAAAAAATCTGTGCCACGCGACACGTAAACCAAGCCGGGGACGGTAGATCCGTACGCAGCGGTTTGGCCATGGTCCGTAGTATAGACACTGCGATCTATCGGTACGACGCTAGTCGGAGATAGAGTAGAAGACAGCCCTGCTCAATAATGGAGAAGAACGATGCAGCGGAGCAAAGCAAAGAGAACCCAAGTAACGAAACTGACAATGCAGGAGGAGACATCAATTATGAAAGCACGTAGCAACAACATCATCATCACCACCATTGCCGCCATGACCCTCTCAGGAGCGATCACCGCCACAGCCTCCTCCATCAGCGTACGACCGGACCATGACGGTTGGACGGAAGACGGCGCGGGCGTGACCGATCACATAGGGAATCAGGCCTACGGAAGCTCGG
>CAUZKZ010000224.1:0-8736 GCA_963580345.1 Verrucomicrobiia bacterium
GGGTCGAGAGGCGGAGTTTCCGCGCGATGGGCGATCAAAAGGAGCGCCGCGGCGGCCCGGTAGGCGTCGGCATCGAGTGCGCCGTCCGGGGTCGGCGTAGCGGCCTCCAGCCACCCGGATATCGTCTCCCTGGAAAGCGCGTTTCGGGTCGCCAGCGATTCGCATAGGACCTCCAGTTGGGCGACAAGTTGATGCGGAAATTCCTCCGCTTGCGCGCAAGCGGCCAGCACGCCATCAAGACGATCGGAGCACTCGCCGATGGAGAGGCAGGCCGTCACGAGGCGATCGGCTCCGGACTCGAAGGACACGCGCGAATTCTTGAATCTCACCGGGTCGCTGTAAATGGTGCCCGTCTTGGGAGGAAGCTCGGCCATGATCGTCTCGACGAAGCGGTCGAGGTGAGGTCGGAAGAGTTCGAGGGGAGCCTTGCAGAGCCAGCGTGCCAGGTGAATTTGCTGCTCGGTCGTCTCCCTGGAGGAATCGGGGGCCGAGCGCTCCAGCCAGTTGGCAACCCATTCGACCGTCTCTTCCGATTGCGGGAGACTGGTGACTTGGTGAGGAAACTCGAAGGCTTCGGACCAGCCATGACGGTCGATTTGCTGGAGGACGCGCCGGGCCGCTTCGGGGCCGGGATGGGGCTCATGGGCCACTACCCCCAGCATTACGGAGCGGACGAAGAAATCCTCATGGCCGAGCCCGTCCAGCCTGGTTTGTGCGAGTGATGATCTGCGCCCGTGGTCCACCTGCGGCATGCGGCATGAGACTAGCTGCGGCCCATGGGTCAGCGCAAGGGCGCGATCAGTTCGGTCTTCACGTCCTACGTCGAGAAACACAACGATACCACGCGGATGCTCTGTCGCCGGTTGTCCCGTCTCACGAACGCCTTCAGCAAGAAGCGTGAGAACTTCGAGGCAGCGATTACCCTGAGCTACCTTTAGAGGAAGCCACTCCACGCCCCCAGGATTGGCAATGGGCGAAATGAGCGTTAAAGCAGCCAGAATTCGACACCAAGCAGGAGGAGGAGGACGCCAAGGAAAAGGCCCCCTTCACCCAGAGCTTTTTGCCAGTGGCGTTTCGCCTATGAATCATTCCGGAGGGCTGAAAATGATCGCATGTTTGAAGGTGAGCCCGGCTCTCAAATTAGGACACTACCGGAGATTCCCGGTTCCGGGGACCTCGCAATCTTCACCACAATGTTTCATGAATCCGGATCGAATCCCGGAGCGCTTGAACCACCAGCGCTGCCCTGGGGGGGTAGACAAGGGGAGGCGAATTTATTCACATCGGCTCACATTCTTGGGCCGGCAGGACATGGTTTCTTGAGGGAGCGGAGCCCGTTCGTTAGGAGAAGAACCATCCAGAACGCGAAGGGCGAATTACGGTGACAGCAGTGAGAACAAGGAAAACGAAGGCGTCGGGGGAGCGCACATTGGCGGATCATTTGTCGCATTTGAAGTTGCGGCAAGCGGAGGAACTGCTGGGCGCCGAAGGAAAGCGGCTGCTGATGGAAGGGGGCAAACTGGAAGTGGAATCTCCCGAGGAAGTACGGTTGACAGCCGACGCCTTTGTTCTCGCTCATGCCGCGTCGGGCGCGAAGGTAACGATCCGCCTGAACGGTGCGCGACGGAGGAGGTTGGAGATGGGGTGCAGCCTCTGCGGCGGCGAACCGTGTCCGCACAAGGGCACGGCCTTGTCGTTCGTGCTGGAGGAGAAGATGTTGCTGGGGCTGGCAGACCCGCCCCCGGAACGCGTACCGGTGGAGGCGTTCAGCGAGGACGAACTTGTAGCGCAAGCGGTTGCGGAAAGGGAGGCGCGGGCCGCGGCGGAAAAGATGCGAGTGAGAGCGCTGGATCCGGCCACGCCCTGGACCGATTACGCGGTCACGAGCAAGGCGTCGGGCAAGACCTACCGCGTCGCGCTGCGGGGCTGGGACCCGGGACAGTTGTATTGTTCTTGCCCGGATTTCCGGAAAAACACCCTGGGGTTGTGCAAACATACCTTGCAGGTGTGCCGCAAGGTGAGGCGCAGGTTCTCCGCGGAAGTTTGCGCGACGCCGTGGGCGCCCGATTGCTTCGCGGTGTCGGTGACCTATGGGAAGGAGCTGAGTTTACGCCTGGAAGGTCCGGAGCGAGGACAAAAGAAGGCGGCGACGGTGGCGCGTCCCTTCCTCGGAGAGGAGATGATTTCGCCGTGGAAGATGCGGAATTTGCTCAAGGCCGTGCGCGAACTCGAGCGGTTGGGAGAGGACGTGACAATCTATCCCGATGCGGAAGAGCTCATCGCCCGCATCTTGGACCGTGATGGGGTGGTGAAGCGCATGGGGGCGATCCGGAAGGATCCAGCCGGGCATCCCTTGCGCGAGTCTTTGCTGAAGACGCCCCTGCTTCCATATCAGCTCGACGGGATCGCCTTCGCGGTGGGGGCGGGCCGCGCAATCCTGGCGGACGACATGGGGCTGGGGAAGACGATCCAGGGAATCGGAGTTTGCGAGGTGCTGGCCCGGGAGGCGGAGATTTCGCGGGTGCTGGTGGTGTGCCCGGCGTCGCTCAAATCGCAGTGGGCGGCGGAGATCGCGAGGTTCGCGGAGCGCAGCTGCCAGATCGTGCTGGGGAGGAGCAGCGAGCGGGCGGAGCAATACCGGAGCGGGGCGTTCTTCACAATCTGCAACTACGAACAGGTTCTGCGCGACCAGGCTCTCATCGAGCCGGTGCAGTGGGACCTGATCGTGCTCGACGAAGGTCAGCGCATCAAGAACTGGGAGGCCAAGACGAGCAACGTCATCAAGAGTTTGCGCTCTCCGTATGCGCTGGTCCTGTCGGGCACGCCGCTGGAGAACCGGCTCGACGAACTGTATTCGGTGGTGGAGTTCATCGACGACCGGCGGCTGGGCGCGGCCTTCCGGTTCTTCAACCAGCACCGCATGGTGGACGAGCGGGGGAAGGTGCTGGGCTACAAGAATCTCTCCGATTTGAGGGAGCAGCTCAAGCCGGTGCTTCTGCGGCGCACGCGGGCCTCCGTGCTGCAGGACCTGCCCCCGCGCACCACCGAAGTGGTGCGCATTGCACCGACCGACGAGCAGGCCGGCATCAACAACGAGCAATTGCGCATCGTGAGTCAGATCGCGAGCAAGAAGTACATCAACGAGATGGACCTGATGCGGATGCAGAAGGCCCTGCTCCTGGCGCGCATGGCGGCGGACAGCAGCTTCCTGGTGCACAAGGAGGCGCCCGGGTTCTCCAGCAAGTTGGAGAGACTGGATGAATTGTTGGAATCACTGAGCGCGGAGGAGGACCGCAAGGTCGTGATCTTTTCAGAGTGGACGACGATGCTGAGCTTGATCGAGCCGCTGCTCGATCGGTGCGGAATGCGTTATGTGCGGCTGGACGGCTCGGTCCCGCAGAAGAAGCGGCAGCAATTGGTGGCGGAGTTTCGGGACGATCCGGACTGCCGGGCCTTCATCACGTCCAATGCCGGATCGACCGGGCTCAATCTGCAGGCTGCAAATACCGTGATCAACGTTGACCTGCCCTGGAACCCGGCAGTGCTGGAGCAACGCATCGCGCGGGCGCACCGCATGGGGCAGGAGCGGCCAGTCCAAGTCTACATTCTCGTGACCGAAGAGACGATCGAGGAAAATCTTCTCGAGACGTTGTCGGCCAAGCACGAATTGGCGCAGGCGGCGCTCGATGCGGATTCGGAGATCGACGAGGTGGCGCTGAATTCGGGAATAGAAGAATTGAAGGCGCGGCTGGAGGTTTTGTTAGGGAACGCTCCCGAGGCTCCGGTCGATGAAAGCGTGCGGCAAGCGGTCGAGGAGGACGCGACCATACTGGCAGCAAAACGCGAGAAGGTGGCGGCGGCGGGCGGGCAATTGCTGAGCGCCGCTTTCGGATTCCTTTCCGAGATGTTTCCCGAGCCGAAGGCCGACGGGGATGCGCAGGAGGCGGTCGTGTGCGCCTTGAGAGAGAATCTGCGCGAATGCCTCGAGACCGACGAGGAGGGGAAGACCAGGTTGACCGTGACGCTGCCGGATTCCGCTGCAGTGGACCGGTTGGCGGAGACGCTGGGCCGGCTCATGGCGCGCTAGCCCCGCCTTATTGACCGCCCTCCTACTGCGCCATCCTCCATCGCCGAGGCTACGGAGGACACGTGCGCGTCATGATTTGGAGAGTCTTCCGCGCTACCTGGATTCGAGGACGAGGTCGTAGGTGGGGCGGGTGGTGCCGTCATCGAAGGTGACGCCGGCGGGGGAGTAAGGAATGCCGGATTGGTGCGGCTCTCCCCGGGTGGAAAGGGACGTAATGCCGAATTCGGTGACGGGTTTGACTTCGCCGGAACTGCTAATGCCGTCGGCGTCGCGATCACGCCAGAGAGCGAGGCCTTTCAACTCGGGTCCGCGCAGGGAGCCATCGCGGTCGTCGTCGAGGAGGGCGAGCGCCTCGTAGCCGTCGGAGCAAAAGAGCAGGAAGGAGCGGGTTCCGAACATCTGGAGCGCGGAGGTGATCCGGCCGGTGTTCCGCGGGTCGTAGACGAGCCAGGCGGAGCTGGGGGCAATCCACGGCCACTCGAGTTGGCGTCCGGTTCCGTCGAGGTCGAAGCGGACCCGAGCTTCGGAGTCGATGAGGCTCGCGAGGTCGGTGGCGTGGGCGGTGAGGGGAACGACGAGGGGCGTGACGGCGCGGGGGAGAGCGAGGAGCTTCTTCCGCCTCGCCTCGATGTCCTTGATTTCGGCGGCGTCCGTGGTGGCGTCGAGGAGGGGGAGGAGGTAGCCGGCGGTTTCGACGAAAACGAAGGGTTTGAGGCCGCCGGCACCGCTCTTGTTCTCCGACTTCCATGCCGCCGCGGCGACATCGCGGTAGCCGGCAAGGGCGGCTTTCTTGTTGCCGGCCTGGTCCCGGCACCAGGCCAGGCCGAGTTTGATGGTGGTGTCGGGCTTGGCGGCGAGGGCCTTCCTGTAGCTCGCGATCGCAGCGGCGAGGTGAGCCCTGGCGGCCTTGAGCTTCCCGGGGTCGTTGGTGGCGGCGACCTTTTGGAAGGGGAGGTGGGGAGGTTCAAAACCGAACCAGGGCTGTAGAGGGCCCTTGCCCTGCCAGCCGGCCCAGGACTTCACCGCTTCGGCGTCTGCGAGTTTGCGGGCGTAGGCCATGGCGTGGGCCCGGGCCAGGTGGTGATGGGCACTCGCGTCGCCGGGCTTGGCCTCTACGCGCGCCGTGAGGTTGGCGAGGAGACGCTTGAGGGGGACGTCCTTGATCTCCGGCTGGACGTAAAGCCCGAAGGCGGGGAGAAAGAGGCAGGAGAGAATGGCAAGGCAGAGCAGCGGTTTCATGATCGATTGGCGATGACGGTGGGGGTGGGTGGTAACACATCCCACCGCTCGACGAGAAGCCTATTCAGCGCTCTCCCGCAGCGAGCCGAGGCCTCGGCATGGCAGACCGGGACGGTGGGGCCACCGAGCGGACGTCGAATCGTTTCCTCGAGCTGGGGACGTTCTGGACCGACCCCTTCCGCTTTGGCCCCTTCATGTTGCGCGCCAGCATCATCCATGGTGCGTCATGCGCCGTAACCGTTCGCTCAGGAGACGGGAAATGTTGTAAAAAATCCTGGCGGCGATCCACGGATAGCGGCGGCGGATGCGCTCAAGCGTCTCTTCCCCGATGCGGATGACTTCCAGCGGTTCCACCGCCCGCACGGTGGCGCTGCGCGGTTCCTTTGTCACGAGGGCCATTTCCCCGAAGACACTGCCGCGTCCCAGTTCCTCCAGTTCCTGTTCGCCTGCGCCATCCACCGCGCGGGTGACGACCTTGGCGCGCCCGTTCAGGACGAAGAAGAGGTCGGTTCCTTCCTCACCCTCCTCGACCACGTTCTCTCCACTCTCAAAGTTCTCGACGCCCCCGGAAAGCGCAACCCGCTTGATACCGGAGAGCTTGAGTCCCTGGAAGAGGATGCTCCCCCGCAACGCCTTCTCGTCGATCTTGAGACGCAGGTAATCCCATGCCGTGATGAGCGGCGAGACCAGGAAGATTACCGGCGTCAGGAAGAGATCGCTGAACAGGGCTGCGGTCAGACTGACGGAAACGAGAATAGCGAACTGGAAGATCGATCCAAAATCAGAGAGCACGAGGACGAGGAACCCGAAGATGAGGGCCATCGACGACGCCAGGATAGGACGGAATTCCTTAGTCACGCTGTGGCGAATCGCGATTTCCTCGGCGCACCCGCTCTTGAGTTCCTTTTGGTAGCGGACCATGAAATGGATGCTGCCGTCGACCGCGATCCCGAAGGCAATCATCGCCACCTAGAATGTCCCGGGACTCAGTTCAAATCCCAAAACGCCCATGGCGGCGAAGTTCATGAGCACCGGGATCACATTGGGAATCATCGCCAGCAGACCTGCCCTGATCGACCAGAAGAGAAGCGAGATGACGGCGAGCACGGCTCCCAGCAGGATAAGGAGATTCACGATGATTCCCTTCCCGATCCGGTCCGATGCCTTCGCAATGAGAATCATTTCACCCGTCACCTTCACGCTCAAGTTGGGCGGGAGATTCTCCCTGGCAAAGCGCCGGATTTGCGGCAAAAGCGTGCGGATCTCGCGGGAACCACTCATCTTGGTGCGTACCAGGAGACAGGTCCTGGAATAATCGTTATCGACAAAGCGCACCAGGTCGCCCTGGTCCAGCAAGAGGGTATATTGCGCGATAAGACCCGGAGAACTTGATAGCTCGTCGCTCTCCCCGCCACTCTCGTTCATTTCGCGGTGCGTCTTGCGGATGAGATTCGCGAATCCCGAAACCTTGTCGGCCTTGGTGGCGACGAAGTCGGTCAGATCAGCGAGGTGGGTGAAGTTGACGGGATCCTTCAACCCGTTGCTCTCTCCTGTATCGACCACGACATAAAAGCTCTGCGCGCCCGCGAGACGTGCGCCGATGTCGTCAAAGGACTGCCGAACCGGCGCGTCCTTGTGGAAGAAGCTCAGGAAATCGGTATTGATCACGACCCGGCGGGAGGCCAGGATGCTGAGGACCACCACGACGGCCGAGACGACGAGGACGACGCGTCGCCGGCGCGATGCGGTGCGGGCAATTCCCTCGGCCAGCCTTCGGAGGATGCCGACGCGATCGTTGCCACCCTCGTTTGCCGGGGTTGCGTCCCAGGCGAGGCCTGGTGAGGCCGGAAGGAACCGGAGCAAGTGCGGCACCAGGAGGATTGTGATCACGAAATTCGCAAACATTCCAAAGGATGCCGCCAAGGCGAAATTGGAGAGTATCGGGATGTCACTTCTGATGATGGTGGCGAAGCCGAAGACGGTGGTCAGGGAGGTCAGAAAGACCGCCAGTCCCCCTTTCTCGGCCATGATGCGAATGGCCGCTTCCTTTTTGTTGCCGCGCGCGAGCGCCAGCCCATATTCCGAGATCAGGTGGATGTCTTCCGTCGCGCCGATGACGATCAGCAGCATCGGAATGATCAAGGAAACCGGTGTTAGATTCAGTCCGGCGAAGCCCATGAAACCGAGCGTGACCACCACGCTGAGCGCTCCGGTGACGGCCGGGATCAATACCGCGGTCAGACTGCGGTATATCACCAGGAGCACCACGAAAATCACCAGGAAGCTGAGCGGAAGAAGCGTGGCCATGTCGCGCCGCATGTTGCGAATCATTTCGACCTTCAGTCTCGGCACGCCGATCTGATACATCTCGACTCCCGCCCTTTGCCCGAGCGCAGCCAGTTCGCGATCGATCAGTTTCTGCACGGCAGAGGTGAGTTTCTCGTTAAACTGCTTGTCCTCGGGACGATCGTCCACGAACAGGTTCACTGCCGCGGTGGTGCCGTCTTTCGAAATGACTTCACCATGGAAGAGCTCGTTGTAGAGCGCGTCGTCCCGGATTTTCGCGATCAAATCCGTCTCCTGTGCGGTGGGCACCGACGGGATTAGCCGGTCCACGTTGAGAACACCGTCCTGCCCGCGAATAGTAGTGACGGTCGAGAGACTGACCACCCTGGTAACGCCCTCGAGAATCTCGGTCTCCGCAGTGAGATTGTCCACAGCCTGCAGGACCTCGGGCCGGAAGATATTGTCCGCCTTTACTACAATGGACAGAATGACATCGTCGCCGAAGGTTTCGCGCACTTCATCGTAGTAAGCGCGATCGGGATCCCCCGGGATGAGTAGCATGTTGGCCGACGAATCGATCTGCACGCGGGGCAGGCCGAAGGCAAAGACCGCCGCGAGCACGAACGGCGTGAGGACCGAAACCCGCGGATGGGCGATGATCCAGCACAGGATCCTTTTCATCGCGGGAATTGTCTGGGGCCTGTCCACCCGCGGATCCCGGAAGGAGGCATCAGCGGGAAGTCATGGGTCGTTTCAGGCCCTGCTGGGTGAAAAGCGAATCGTCGAGCTTCTTGCCGAGGCTGCGCTTCCGATGTGTGAGAATGGTCTTTGGCTGAGCCTTGGAGAGATCGAACTCCCCGATCGTAGTAATCGCTCATCGGAGCGGAGCCGATCATGGCTGGACGGAATCGTTCCGGTTCATCCTCCGGGGTCATCCTCAAATTGAAGGAACCGCAGAGAGAGGGACAGGTCAATTATCAGAAAGCCGATCTCATCGTGTTTCTTTGGTGGCGAGCAGCTGCGACCGACCCCTCTCGGACCCCCCGCAAGCTCTCAGAGCCTCCGCCCCGCGTTGGGCTACCTGTCCTCACTCATCCGCGCCACCGCGCCACCGCTCCATCGCT
>CAUZKZ010000225.1:0-8725 GCA_963580345.1 Verrucomicrobiia bacterium
AAAAACTCGAAGGCAAGTCAGCGACCCCCGACCACAATTTTGGAAAATCCAGCCGCGGCGCGATCAGACCGGCGGAATTCTTGAAGGAAAAAAATCAGACCCTCGCCGAATCGTGAAAGTCGGGTTAGAGGAGGCGCGCAGGGTGAGCAGGTATGCCACCAGGTCTGCCATGTCGCGCTTGGTGAGGACTTCGCGGAACGGTGGCATGGCGCTGGGCTGGCCGGGGAGCTGGCCTCGGGATTCGATCACGGTGGCGTCGGGATCGAGGATCGATTCGTAAAGATACTGCGCGGCGGTCTGGTTGGGCGCGCGTTTTGCGGCGAGGGTGGCGATTTCCGCGAGATGTGGGCCGACGGCATTGCTGCCCGCCAGGTTGGGATGGCCGTGGCACGAGACGCAGCCGTATTTCCTGGCGAAGAGTTCCTTGCCCCGGTTTTGGTCTCCGGCGGGAAGCCGCACCACCTCGGGGGGCCAGTCGACGGGCTCCGGAGCGGGCTTGCCGCGCCGGGCGGGGTCGTCGTGGAAGTGATCGGGCGGGTGCGGAACGTCGAGCATCTGGACTGTCCTGGCGTCGCGCACCCAGAGCAGGCGGAGGAGACTCTTCTCATCGAGTTCCTTTTCGGCGATGTCGAAGTGGAGGGAGACGTTGAACGACTGGCCGCCCTCGAGGCGGATTGTGTTGGTGACCTCTCCGCCGGTGCAGGGCCACATTCCGCGGGTGGAGGAGCGCAGGAAGAGTTCGCGCAGCTGGAAATCACGCAATTCCTCGGTGGTATTGAAGAGGGTGGCTTCGGCGTGGAGGCGGAAGACGCCGTGGGGCGGAAGGTCAGGCATCATGCCGGCCGGCATCTGATAGTTCTCGTGATGCTCCATCTGGTCGTCGAGCCAGCGCACGCTCTCGAGGCGGAGGAAGAGCCCGTCAACCGTGGCCTCGCGGACCGGCCGGTTGCCGACGAGTTGGTAGACCAGCACGGCTCCGGCCACCATGGAGGCGAGTGCCCCCACGATGAGAATCGCGCGGAACCTGCCGCCGGCTGTCGAAATCGGGGTCATCGGCGATCGATATCGAGCCCGATGGGCACCTCGACGGTGCGGGCCCCGGCCTTCTCGAAGACAAGCTGCAATTGAAAGGTGCGGCCCTCAACCAGGTCGGATTGGATCTCCATGAGCATGAGGTGGTGGGCGCCCGGCTCCATCGTGAGAGTGCGCCCTGCCGGGAGCGGGAAGCCGTCCTCGCGGTGACGCATTTTCATCACGCCATCCTCTTCGATGGTCTCGTGGGTTTCGATGCGCGCCGCCACCCCGGCGCTGGCCGAGACGAGGCGGTCGTCGTCTGGGCCATGGTTGGCCACGTTGAGGTAAGTCACGCCGACGGGCTCGCCGGCCTTGGCTGGATAGGCAAAAGGAGCAATGAGTTCGATGCCGCTCCCCGGGGGCTTCGCATCGGAATTGCGCTCGCCGCAGGCTGTCAGCACGACGATCATGGTGGCGAGGACTGGAATGACCCGCTTCATGGCGATGCTTCACGCAGGAGCGCCTGCACGTCGGCGAGGAGGTCCTCGGCGGTGGTGTCGTGGGGGTGGGTGAGGCGCAGCCGCCCGCTCTTGTCGATCAGGAAAACGTCGCCGGTGTGATCGACCGCGTAGTAGCCGCCGGGCGTGGACGGGATTTGCCTGGTGACCTTGATCCCGTAACCCTTGAGGAGTGCGGCCATGACCTCGCCTGCGGAGCGAAGGCCGAAGAACTCGCCGTTGAAAACGGGGATGTAGCTCTTGAGCTTTTCGATCGAGTCGCGCTCGGGGTCGACCGTGACGAAGACCACGGCGGTCTTCTTTGCGTCGTCGCCAAGGGCCTCGTGGACCTCGGCGAGCCGCCGCAGCGTGAAGGGGCATACGTCCGGGCAGAAGGTATAGCCGAAGGCCAGGAGGACCACCTTCCCGCGATGCTCGGCGAGTTGGAAGGTGGAACCGTCCCAGTTCGGAGCGCTGATTTCGTGTGCGGGGCCGGGGGACGTGACCTCCGTGCCGTGAAAGGCGGCGGACCGCGACGGCGGATCGCAACCCGACCCGACCGCCAGGACCATCCCGGCCAGGGCGGCCGTAAACACGCTCTGCACGACACTCATTTCCGCCGCATCCGGACGAAGAGCTTCTCGGCCGATTCCGGGGGAATGACGCAGACGATGCTGTCGCCACTGATGCCCAACTCACCCCCGTAGACCTGCCATTCCTGGAGGTCGGTGGAGTATTCGAGCTGGTAATTTTCGAGCACCCCGGCCGTGAGGACGAGTGGATTGGAGGGCTGGCCGGGGATTCCGGCCGGGCGATCGCCGAAGCTAAAACGAATGCGCAATCCGTCGTCCACCCACTCCAGTTCCACGATCTCCGGCACCTTGTTGGCGAGTTCCGGCATCGCGACGTTGCGGTAATCGACCACCACGTGTGTAGGGCAGTTCACGATGAGCGGGTGGTTGAGGGGATTGGTGGGATTGTCCGGCGGTCCGAGCTTGATCCCGTTCCAGCCGGCGGGCGCCTGGGTTTCCACCACCACGCCCCTGGCCAGGAGTTCGGCCAGTTCCCCGAGATAGATGCGGCCATCGGGATTGCCGGTCTGCTCGATGGCATACAAGGTGCAGTCCTTCGACTTGTCATCCATCCCGAACGGATCGAAGCTGACGGGCACGGCGGGATCGAAGCCTGGAATCCCGGAGCCCGCCACGGGTGCGGCGCCGAAGGAGCGGTTGACGTCTTCGCTGTAGAAAACGCCATCGCCGTCGGCGTCCCAGAAGAGCCAGGTGATGTGCCACATCGAGCTGTAGTCGTTTACTTCCGGTGACGCGTAGCTGGTGAGGCCGGGCTGGAAGCGTTTCGGTCCGCCCGCCGGAGTGAAGACCCCGTTGCGGAACTGCATGATGTGGCCCAGGGCCTTGGTGAAGCCGCGGTTGTTGTTCCAGAGCTCGTCGGTGGCGGTGCTGAGGTGGGCGAGCTTCGGCGCGTAGGGCACGCCCATGAACCCGGCCGGGGGCGGCTTGCTGGCCTCGAAGACGACGTAGTAGGCGAAGAAATCACGACGATGGATCGCAATCTGGGCCTTCATGGTGACGGAGGCCACACGGCGCGGATCGATCATGGTCGCGGCCTCCGGCGGGATATTGAGCGCCACCACCTGGCCGCCTTCGTAGCGCTCGATGGGCTCTTCGTCGGGCGTGGCGCCCTGCGGGCCGCCGCCCACAAAGAGAGGCGAGGGAGGATTGACGCGAATGACCGGATCGATGCCGCCGCGATCGATGCGCATCTGCTGGCCGGGCGCGTCACCCCACCTCACGAGCGGGGCGTTCACGATGATTTCGCGGCCCTTCCAGAGGATGCGCTTGAGGGGCGAGTAGTCGGGATTCGGAGTGTGCGGCACGACCTCGTCAGAGGCATTGAGGTGGGCCACCAGGCCGGGATCGTTCGCGAACTCCCAGGCCCCGTTGCGGAAGACGGCGTCTTCCATGGCGGCCGGACTGGACTCCTTGAGGCCCCGGGCCCAGAGGCAACCTTCCGCCTTCGCGAACTCCTCGTCGGAGGCGTCGGAGAGGACGAACCAGGCCAGCTCCCCGGTGGAGGTGATCCAGGCCTTGCGGAGGGCCAGGGTGATGAAGCCGCGGTCCGCTCCCGGTTCCAACTCGATGCTGGCAAATTAGGAGTGCAGCACGACCGGACTGAGATCATTGGCTTCCCTGTCTAACAGATCCTGTCGATACCTGGTCTCGATTTGGTAGCGGCTGGCCGGCGCCTCGCCGCGTTGCTTGCTGACCGGGTGGGCGGGATCTTCCGCTCCAAGACGCTGCAGGCCGGGGTAGGACGGCTCCTCGACCCCGAGGATCCCCCACAATCCCGCCTCCAGGAAAGGCAGGCGGCCGTCCTGGAAGAGGTGGTCTCCGGGGCCCGCAGCGCCGCCCACCAGCGGGGCGTCGAAGGTATATCCCGGCGAAAGAATGTTGGCGTAAATTTGCTCCGAGCCGGTCATGCCCGGATCGAGCGGCCAGCGATGGCCTTCCAGCGCGAAAGTGTGCATTTGTTCCGCCCAGGGAGCTGCCACGCGGAAAGTGACCGCGTCTCCGTCGTGCGATTCGAAGACGAGGCGCGGATCTCCGTGTTCGACGCTGCTGAAGACCTGCGCGGGGGCGTCGGTCATGCGACGGTCATGAAGCCGCTCGGCCGCGTAGTTGATGCCGGTGAAGCCTTCCACCTTGCGCGGGTACGGCATGCGGCTCTGGCCGATCACCTGGTCGACGTCATGGAAGAGCGTCACAAACTCGCGGAAGTTGCCGCCTGGCGCGATGATGTTGGCCGCCAGCCCGGAGGTGAGGGGCGCTCCGGTGTAGGGATCGAGGTGGACCGAATCGGCAGGCTCCACCACGATACCGCCGAATGCCCCGTCTCCGAGCGAGTAGACGTTGGCGAGGTTCAGGAAGAAGGAACTGCCCAGCTCGCGGTCCGCATAGAAGCGGTAGGTGCGGGTCTCTCCCGGGAGGGTGCTGGAGTCCGCGTTGTAGCCGATGGCGGGACCGTAGGAGCCCTGCGGGTCGAAGAGCAATTCACTGACACTGATGGATGCCCGCTGATTGAGCTTGTTGGTGAGATCGATTTCGAGGACCTCGCCCGCGTTGACGCGCAGGACGAGCGGTTCGCGCACGATCGGCAGGCCGTCCACGTATTCGAGGTCGGCCGAATCGGCGGGCTTCGGGAGGTAGGCGACTCCCTTGTGATAGCGGATCGGGTCCTCGCTCGTGACGATGAGGGCTTCGGTCACGTCGACGTCGTAGTGGCGAAGCGGGGCGCCCTCCGGTCCGGGGCTCCCGGGATCGGTGGCGAGCATCGGAATATCGCCTTCGTCCGCAGGAACGTCTTCCGAGGCCGGTGGCTCGGGACGATCGGGAAGCGGCTGCAATGATTCACGCGCGGTGTTGTGCACACGGATGATCCCCCATGCCCCGGCCAGGAAGTCGCGGCCCACCGAGCTGTAGTAGAGGTAGTCGCCTGGGAAGCCGCCGGGACCGCCCGCGCCGCCTTCCAGGATGAGATCGAAGCGTTCCGAAATGCCGAGCGGCGAAGTGTCGGAGATCGCGCCGCCCGCGCCCCAGCGCTCCAGCTTGAAGCGGTGTCCGCTCACGCGCAAACCGCCCACCCGTTCCACCACCCCGAGGTGCCGAATCACGAAGGGATCGCCCACGTAGGCACGCGGGAGGGGGGTCATGGGGTCGCCGTGCACGGTGGAGGAAAAGAGATGGGACGGATTCCCGCCGCGCTGGGCGAGGGGATCGGCGGCGAGGTTGATCGAACCACCGCTGTCCACCAGGTCGGCCCCGAACTCGCCCCCGGTCCGATTGTGCGTCCACACCATGAACTCGCGGAAACTTCCGGAGTGTCCATGGCCTACTGATGCGCCGGGGGGCGCGTGAATGTCCACGATCGGCCCGCTGCGCACCTCGTTGCCGGTGACCGGATCGTGATAGGTCGAGCCGGCCGGCTCGATGATGTGGGCGCCGAAGAGGCCGTGGTCCCACGACTTGAAGTTGACGTGGTCGTGCCAGAAGACGGTGCCGGTATCGACGTCCGAGAACCAGGCATACTGCACGAACTCGACCCCGACCGCCTCGCCGGCCTCGTGCGCGAGTTCGAGTGGCTCGTTGAGCACGATGATGGTGTCACCCACGAGGTCGTCGATCCTGCGGATCTCGGTGACCATGCGATCGCCGGACATTCCTTCGCCGAGGCCGATCCCAATCCAGATTCCGGGGCGCAGGCGGTTGACGTGGTTGACCTCGATGGTAGTGGCGCCGAGCTCGGTGTTGGAACTGAGCTGCCGGTCTTCCGTGGTATAGGGCCGGACCGATTGCTCGTAGGACATGCCGGTGATCACGCCGTCGGAGGCCTGCGGGTCGAACTGCACGAAGTGGGTGTGCATGTTGACCTTGGAGAAGTGCTCCCCGGCGCGGGTCTTCTCGTTGTCGAGTTCGGGGCTGGTGCCGTCCAGTTCGCTGGTAAGGAGGACGCGGGTGCCGTCGCCGACGTTGGAGCGAATGGCGAGGGGCTGCGCGGGGCGGATGCCGGCCAGAACATCGTGCTTCTCGTCGCCGAGCACGAAGACCATGCCGTTCTCATCGACTTCGTCGGGGTTCTTCTGCACCGGGGTGGTGATGGCAGTGATCGGATACTGCCGGATTTGCATCTCGGGATTGGGTACCACGTCGTTGCCGGGCCAGAGGCCGTCGGGGCGCAGGGCGTTGCCGTTTTCACCCAGCCAGGGCGCTCCCGAGTGACCGTTGGGCGAGAAGGGTGGGCGCTGTCCGAGGTGGGGCCGCATGAGGGGCCAGGCGTAGCGCCCGTTGTCGGGGTTGAACTTGATGATGGGACGCTCGCCCGGCTGGGTGGAGGCGTAGTTTGCCCACACCTCGGCTGTTTCGGGCTCGCCGAGATACACCGGCAGGCCGTCCCCGGTGTAGATGCGGTCCCAGTTCCAGACCGTGGCATCGCCGTCGTCGAGGGGCACGCCCTTCGGTGGCAACTGCCGCTCGATCCATTCCTCCAGGCTCTGCTGGGAGGACGGATCCGTCAGGTCGGCAGCGGGCACGAGGGTTTTCCCCTCGATGACGCGGCCGGCCAGGAGCGAGGACGGAACGGGCTCGGGCGGCTCGATCCCCATGACGGGAAAGAGGTCGGGCTGCTTCGTGTCAAAAACCCGCCAGAAGGACCACATCCCGGCGAGGTAGTGGTGTCCGATATGGCAGTGGAAGAGAAAATCGCCCGCGGCCTGCTGCACGCCCCCGGCGCCGCCCTCGTGTTCGAGATTGTAGGAGGTCCCCGGTCCGATGCTCTGCGAGTCGAGGTGGGTGGAGAAGATGTTCTGGGCCGGCCGCTTGGTCAGTCCGCCTGCGATGTCGTTGTTGGGATCGGCCTTGGGATTGCGCCGCCAGCGGTCGCCGCCGCCGTGCAGGTGGTGGACGTGGAAGATCTCGCTGCCGCCGTGCATGAGACGGGTCTTGGTGGGCTCTCCGAGATAGGACCGCGGCATGGGTGTGGCGGGATCGCCGAACATGTAGGAGCCCGTAGCCCTGCGACTTGTCCTTTTTGAGGGCGAGACGATTGTGGAAGGACTCGCTGCGGTAGTTGATGGCCCGGGAGGAGGGGCGGTAGGTTTCCGTGATCTGGTCGGTCACCGGGAGGCTGCGCCCGTTGACATCGAGAATGCCGTCGAAATTTTCGTCGCCCACCTCGTGGTACATCAACACGTATTCGCGGAAGGCGGGGCCGGAGGGCGGTGCGATGATGGCCTCCCAGTTGTTGGCGGCGAGAACCTCGCCGGTCTCCACATCATAGTGGAGCGAGCCGGCCGGTTCGGCCACCAGCGCTCCGAAGAGTCCGCGCACCACCCGTTGCCGCGAGGCGCCGTGATCGCGGAAATAGTACGCCCGCTCGGCAGTGGGATCGCCGGGAATCTCGATCGTGTAAGTGACCGTTTCGCCTGGGCGGGCCGTGGTGTCGGGGTTGAATCCGACCTGGCCGCCGGCACTCTCCACCGTGTGCGGCAGCCCGTGGAGATGGAGCGAGGTGGGACCGTCGTCGAGGCGGTTGGTGAAGTTGATGCGGACCGTTTCGCCCAGGTTGGCGCGGATCACGAGTGGCTGGATGGCGTCCTGGCGCAACCCGACGGTCACCTTGTCCGGCCCGGTGCGCGCTTCCTCGGCGCGGACTTCCGGGACGCGCTCGTCGAGAACATACATGAAGGCCTCGGGGTCATGATCGCCGAAACGATTGAGGGTCATGGTGACCGGGATGGCCGAGATGTTGAAGATCCGGTCGGCGGAAGCGGCCTTGCGGGGCGCCAATCCGGATCCGCGCGCGCCCTTGCTCAGGGAGGCGCCGATTGCGGAGAGCGCCGCGATTCCCGCCAGAGCGCTCACTCCCAGTGCGAGGCGCCGCCGGGTCCCGCCCGGGGAGGGGGCCGCGGCGGGACTCCGCCGACCGGGAACGCTCATCGCCCAGCACAACAGAAAGAGAAGTGGAACCAGCAGCGCCTGGCCCATCAGTGCAACTCGGAATCCCTGCGCGAGAAGGGCGCCCAGTGAGGGACGAGGAGTGGCGCCAGTCGTATCGCTTGTCAGAGTCGTGGCGGGGTCCTGACCGAAAGTGCAGTAGGAGCCGGCCGCTTCGATGCCGGTCGCGGGTGGAAGCGCCCCCCGGGCATCGATCGCGCCGTGTCCCGCGATGCGCAGCGCAGAAAGCGGGCCGAGGGTGAGAAGAAGAAGGACCGAAGCGATTGCAGCGATCGTGACAGCGGAAAGACGCTCGTGATTGGGATGGAGACGACCTGAAATCCGCGACGCGAACACGAGCGCGCCGAAAAAGAGGGGAACCAGGAGCAGGAAATCCAGGGCGGCATGCGCGGCGAGAAAAGGGATCTGCCCGCCGAGCGCGGCGACGGTGTATCCATTCAACAATAGAAGCTCCCACAGGACCAAGACGGACCAGAGGACCAGAGCGACGACTAGGGCAGGCGGGCGGGGCTCCCGGCCGGCCAACGGGGCACGTGCTATTTTCATTCGAGGGACGGTCTACTGCCTACTACCGGAAACGACCGCTCGCGGATTCAATTTGCTAAAGAATATTCTGGAACCGCAGAACAGGACGGCATTTTTGTTCTGAACGAAGCCCTCCAACCCTTGGAATCACGGGGGTTT
>CAUZKZ010000226.1:0-8651 GCA_963580345.1 Verrucomicrobiia bacterium
CAAAGCGCCCTAGAATCGCGTAGATGGCTCCTTCCTGGCCGGTAGATGCAGGAGAATCGTGTTCAGAGCGCTTTCAAATCCGGACTATCGGTTTTTCGCTCGGCGAATCAGGCGCCGGTCAATGACGTATTGGCCGTAGAGAACCACGTTTTCCCATTCGATCGGGCTGATGTGTTTGAGCATGCCCACATCGACACCCTCCTTCGCCGGGTCATTTTCCCGGACAGCCTTCGAAATCTCGCGCGCTTGCCAGTAGATGATGCAGGCCAGAATGAGCGTGAGGCAGCTGCAGGAGTTCATCTGCTCGTGCAACTCACGGGCGTTCACGCGGCCCCTCCGCCCATAGTAGACATCCCTGGCCAGGGCGTGGAGCTGCTCGACCTTGAGCAGGCCGCGCCGGATCCTGGCACGCAGCTGTGGCTGCGACATGTAGCTCAGGATGAACTCCGTCTTGAGGACACGGCCAAGATCGCGGTTGGCACGGTAGAACCGGTTCTTCGCACTGTAGGACACCAGCCGCTTGAGTGCGACTGACGCGGTGGCGTGCCCTCTTTCGAGCGATGCGTAGAGCTGGCCCATGCGGTCCCACTGCTCAGCGATAATCCCAGGGTCGAGGGTCCGGTCGGCACGGCCCACGAGACCGCAGAGGGCACCATAGTCGCGCTCCCGATCGATCCGGTAGATCCTCTGGTGCTTGACTCCACGGATGCGGGGGCAGAACCGTCTCCCGAGCATCGCAAACGCCGCGAAGTTCACTTCGGTATAGCCGTGTGTGTCCGTGTAGTGCTCTTCGAGATCGAGGTCGCTCTCGTTGTAGAGGAGCCCGTCGAGGACGAACGCGGAGTCGCGATCGGTGCATTCGATGGGCGTGCTGTAGAACGGGGCGTAGTTGTCCGCGACGAACGAGTAGAACTCCAGGGCGAAGTCGCTGAATCTCGTGCTGTAGGTCTGCTGCAGGATTCTCCGCCGGAGAGAGAACCGCTGGCCATCACTTGCCGAGGTCCGCCCCTCTCCCCATGCGGCCGTCGCGTCCAGCCTCGAGATGGCGTGGACGATCTCGGCCAGGGCCGTCCGCTGTGTTTCTCCGGTCAGCAGCCAATCGCTGACACGCTTCAGCTGCTTGTAGGAGATGTCCTCGGTCAGCCGAGACATCGTGTGGAGGCCGACGTTGCAACCGTGCGCGAGAACGGTCGCGAGAATCGTGCAAATGTCGTCTGGGTCCCGGCGTTCGCCCTGTGCCTGGGCCATGAAGTGGCTCGTGAAACCGAGGTCATTGTCCACCTCGATGAGCAGCTCGGGAAGTTTGATCGAGCGCATGTGCTTCGAGAGCCAGGACTTTAGGTGGTCGAGTTTTGACTGCGCTTCCTCATCCAGTTTCTCAGACGGATCAGCGGAGAGGTGCCAGCCCGTCTCGTCGGCTTGTGCGTAGCTGTTCCCAGGGGCTTCTCTGAGGAAAAGATCATAGGCCTTGTCCAGACGGGCGCGAAGAAACTCCGGGATCTCACTGGGATTGGAAGGCAGTTTGGCCCTGCGGAAGAAGCCCTCCCGGAGAGATTCCCAGTCTGAAGCCGTGATAAAGAAGTCGTCAAAATTCCCAAATCGTTTGCTCCGCTCGACGGAAATATTTCCGGCCTTAATCTCGTCACGAAGCTTTAGCAGCAAGGCGCATTCCCAAGCTCTCTTGTCGCCATCCTCGACCAGTGGTTTCAGGCGTTTGGAAAGAAAGGCGGTCGGCACATCATCGGGAAGCTTCCGTTTGTTCTCGGCATTCAATCGACGAAGAACCTCGGTCGCTTCGAGGCATGGCGACTGATCTCCGTTGGGCTCTTCGGCAAGAACCAGAGTTTCAAGGAACACCGGTGAGAATCGCCTCAGATAGCTGAATCTCCGGAGCACCCCGTAAAACACGTCACTCTTCCGCCCCGAGATCCATTGCGAAATGCTCGAAAGCTGGGTCGCCAGCTCCTCCCTGGACAATTCTGAAAAAATCCGTTCTCGAACAGCTCCATCATCGACGGACTCGTCGAGCACAACTTCACCAACGGTCTTGAGTGTCGATAGAGAGGACTTGATAGCTTTCCTCTGATCACGCATTTGCGCATCGAGTTCATGTCCGGCCTGGCTCTCGATCCTGGTGAGCAATTTGCCGAACATATCGACGGCCTGATCGATGGCATCACGGTAACTTTGCCAGAGGAAACACACGAGCGAGGCATTGCGCCGTGATTCCGACAGCTCGCGCAAGCGGTGAACAGAACACTTCCTGACGTAATGGAAGAGCGCCCGTTGGTAGTTGCTATTGAGCCACGAGAGATCCAGCCCAATGACTCCAGTGGCCTCGATGATCTTCAACTTCCGGAGGAGCGTCACCATTGCTTCTGGCGAAGGCTTGCTTGGGTTCGCTTTGATTTGTTGAAGCTCCGATATTTTGCTCCCGGTCTCGACGGCCAGGAGCTCGTCCACCCGCTTGGACACCTCACCGGTTAGTGTCATTGAAAGCTTCTCGAAAATGTGTTCTCGGGCGAGCTTCCGCTGCTCTCCGACAAGTCGGTTGAGAGCATAGTCAGCTGGGAGGAGAATGCCCTGATCTTTGAGAAACTCCCGCGCCCGTGCGTGGAGCGCCGCCGTCTGTTCCAGACGGCACGCTTCATTGAAGATGAAGGCGGCCAGTCTGTCGGCCTCTTCATCGCCGTAATTCTCCAGCCCGAGATACGCTCGAAGGCGTGCCTGGTGTTGCGATACCGTCGCTTGCCGCGCCGCATACTCGTCAATGCGATCGGCATCGATTCTCAGCTGCGCAGCCGTAAACTTAAGAAGTTCATCGTAGATCTCGAATGGGACCTGTACAGGGAAACGGTTGAGCAAGCGGACGAAGCCGGTCTGGTAGCCAAACCCGAGCTGGTTGAAATCACGACGGCATTGACGGGCGCGTGCCAGATCCTCCGCTGTGAGAGAGGCCTGCCGCACAAGCTCGGCTCGCGAAAAGGCAGGGCTCTTCATTTCAATCCTCTAAAAATGGACCGTCTCGAAAACGTTCCTTTATAGGACACCTGTGCCTTACCCCAGAAAACTGTGTAACCCGAGCATGCGCTCTGTTTCAAAACCCATCTCAAAATCATCGTCTCAAAACTTGACGTATTGTACGGGATTTGGGACGTTCGAAACAATGATAAAGAAATTCACGTCCAGATAGATGCTTGTTGGTTACGCACGAGTTTCGACCGGGGAGCAGAACCTCGACCTGCAGACGGATTCGCTCAGAGAATCTGGTTGCGAAAGGCTCTTCACCGATATTGGAAGTGGTGCTCGCAGTGACCGCGAGGGACTCAGGGAAATCTTCGAGTTTCTCCGAAAAGGTGACACCTTGGTGGTCTGGAAACTCGATCGTCTCGGGCGCTCGCTCAAGCACCTCATAGAATTGGTCGCGAAGCTTGATCAACAGGGAATTGGGTTCCGGAGCCTGCAAGAGAACATTGATACCACCACCAGCGGTGGGAAGCTCGTCTTTCATGTTTTCGGCGCTTTGGCCGAGTTCGAACGAGACATCATTCGCGAGCGGACACAGGCTGGACTCGCCGCCGCTCGCTCAAGGGGTAGACGAGGGGGGAGGCCGAAAGCCATGAGCGAACAACAGCTTATCATGGCAAGGACACTCCTGAATGACCCTAAAACTACTGTGTCCGAAGTGTGCCTTACCCTCGGAGTGTCTCGTTCGACCCTCTACCGCCATCTCTCGTCCGATCCCGTAGCTCAGACCACAACTTAAGGAGTTTCAGCATTCTGGTCGCGAGCATAATAGCCAAAGCAAGCCCATCGAGCGGTAGGAGGGATCCCCGATGATCGAGATCACGGATGTCGTAGCGACGTTCTCCGGGATGGAGAGACCTGCGGTCGACGGCGTTTCCCTATCCATCGCAAAAGGTGAAACTCTCGTGCTTCTGGGTTCGTCGGGATGTGGGAAATCGACAACCTTGAAACTCATCAATCGATTGATCGAACCCGATTCCGGCGAGATCCGGATCAATGGGATTCCCTCGTGTAGCGTGCCGATTTTGCAGCTTCGCCGTTCAATCGGCTATGTCATCCAGAGTGTCGGGCTTTTTCCTCATTGGACGATCGAAGAGAATGTCGGTGCACCGCTCCGCATCGCCAGCATCTCCTTGACCGAGCGTAGGGAGCGCAGTCGAGCCCTGCTGAGCCTTGTCGGACTGGATCCCGATGAGTTCGGGGCGCGTTACCCGCAAGAGGTATCCGGCGGACAGCAGCAACGGGTTGGAGTCGCCCGTGCTCTTGCAACCGAGCCGGAAATCCTCCTCATGGATGAGCCTTTCGGCGCGCTCGATGGCGTTACGCGCGAACAACTCCAGAACGAGCTACTCGCTCTCAAGAAGCAGTTGGAAAAGACCATCCTCCTCGTCACTCACGATCTTTTTGAGGCACTCGTTTTGGCGGATCGTATCGGCGTAATGCACAAAGGTCGCCTGGAACAGATTGGCACCGCTGAGGAATTGATGCGCAAGCCCGCCACCCCCTTCGTCCGCGAGCTCTTCGAGAAGCCCGCTCGCCAACTGGACCTCTTTCGTCGAGCTCGGGGATGATGTCCTTCTCACAATTACTGAACGAGGTCAGCAGCCGCTACCTGGAATTGCGGGCAGGATTCATCGATCATCTTCTTGTCCTCACTCTCATTCCAGTTTCAGCCGCGATCGTCCTGGCAATTCCCCTTGCGGTGGTGGTACGTGAGCGTCCCGCCCTCCGCTCCGCCCTGATTGGACTGAGCAGCATTGTGCAGACCGTTCCCAGCCTCGCCATGCTGGCCTTTCTGCTTCCCCTGCTGGGCATCGGGAAGGCCCCCGCTGTGGTCGCCCTCACCCTCTACGCCATTCTTCCCATCCTTCAGAATACCATCACGGGCCTGCGCGAGTTGCCCGGCGACGTTCTAGAAGCGGCTGATGGGATGGGATTCTCCCGATTCCAGCGCCTTCGCTTGGTCGAGATTCCCATAGCCTTACCAGTAATTATTAGCGGAGTGCGAACTGCCACCGTGATCTGCGTTGGTATTGCGACCCTCGCCACCTTCATCGGTGCCGGAGGCCTGGGAGACTTCATCAATCGTGGACTCATCCTGAGCCGTAGCGATTTGCTCATCATCGGAGCCGGGTTCGCGGCCCTTCTCGCTCTAGCGCTCGATTTTGCGCTGGAGACCTTTGGTCTCGCGTTTTCACCGGGAAGAAAGAACCGAGGCACACTGCGCTGGCGCTTTGGAGTCCTGGCCATCCTGGTTGCTCTCTTCGGCGCGCTCCTCGTCGCACCGGGCCACTCGCAAGAGCGTTCCGAGCGAACGATCACGATTGCCACCAAAAACTTCATCGAGCAGCTGATTCTCGGCGAGGTCCTCAAACAGTGGATCGAAGAACGCACTGACCTGCATGTCGAATTAAAGCAGGGCCTCGGTGGCACTCTCATCTGCCACCAGGCTCTGTTGAAAGGTGAGATCGATGCCTATGTCGAATACACCGGGACTGCCCTTCAAACCATTCTCAAGGAAGAACGAGCTGGTGGCACGTCGCCAAACGATGTGTTTGCCCGAGTCGAAGAAGCTTACGCCGAACAGTTTTCCTGCCGCGTCTTTCCCTCGTTTGGATTCGAAAACACCTACGCCATCGCAGTGCCACGAGACAAGGCAGAAGAGGCAGGCTGGCAGAGCATCTCGGACCTCGGTCGAACCGCTCCCAACATGTTTGCCGGGTTCACGGCGGAGTTTATCGAACGCTCCGACGGTCTCCCGGGATTGCGAACTGCCTACGGTCTCCGCTTCCAGCGCGTAGTGGATCTCCTCCCTAGTCTGATGTATTCCGCGGTAGCGGAAGGAGAGGTCGATGTCATTTGCGCCTTCTCAACTGATGGACGCATACTCAAACACGATCTCCAGATCCTGACTGATGACCGCGGATTCTTCCCGCCCTACGAGGCCTGCCCGGTGGCTCGCTCCGAAACTCTCACCCGCTACCCTGAACTTGCCGCCGCGCTCCTAGAGCTTCGCGCCACCATCGACGCGAAGACGATGACCCGCCTCAACAACCAAGCCGACTCAGGGCAGAAGACACCCGCGGAAATCGCCGAAGCCTTCCTGAAGGAGCTGCGCCGACATGACTTTTGAATCAGAACACGCAACCCAAATCCGACCGAATATGAGCACCACACCACCACCATCCAAGCGTTACCGCGTCAAGTTTCCTCCGGCCGACGCCCACGAACTCGCCCAGGACCGGGTCTTCTTCTATCTCATCGAGGATGGCAAGGCTGTGAAGTTGCGCTTTCACGACTATGCCGAGATCTACAATCGGCCAGGCCTTTACGAGCAGCTGTTCTACGACCGCCTCAAGTGCAGCTCTCCAAAAAAGGTAACCGAACTTCTCCAGCGCGCCTTGGAGACGGTTCGCGAGCCTCTCACCGAACTCCGCGTCCTCGACCTTGGCGCTGGTAACGGTATGATGGCGGAAGAACTCAAAAACAGAGGAGTGGCTCGCCTCGTCGGTGCCGACATCATTCCGGAGGCCCGTGCGGCCGCCCATCGCGATCGGCCCGAGGTTTACGATGACTACTACATCGAGGACTTCACCCAGCTCAGGCCGGAGACCAAAGAGGAGCTCGTGGAGTGGCACTTCGACTGCCTTACCTGCGTGGCAGCCCTCGGCTTCGGCGACATCCCGCCCCGGGCCTTTTTCAACGCCATGAAGCAGATCCGCACCGACGGATGGCTTGCCTTCAACATCAAGGACAGCTTCCTCGATGCCTCCGAGCAGGGAGGATTCTCCCGCCTCATCCGCGAACTCATCTTCTCCGAGTATCTCGACGTCTACCACCTGGAACTCTACCGGCACCGGCTCTCCATGGAGGGAACCCAGCTCTTCTACTACGCGTTGGTAGGCCGTCTGACAGCTTCCATCCCGGATGGCTTTCTAGAGCAACACTCCATCGAGGACTGACTCGCATTCGATGTGTGGTTTTGTGTGCCTCTGGAAAATCGATGATTCGGAGCTTGCGCGCCGGATGATTGACAAGATCGCCCATCGCGGGCCCGACGAGGTGCGTGTGAGCCGGGCTCCGAATGTGCCTGCTGTGATGGCCCATTGCCGCCTTGCCATCGTCGGTCCCGAAAACGGTTCTCAGCCAATCTACTGCGCCGAAAACCTCCTCGTTGCCAATGGCGAAATCTACAATAATGCGGATCTGCGAGCCATCCTCGGCGAGAGCGCCTTCGAGACCGAAAGCGACAGCGAGACCATCCTGCATCTCTTTCGCACCAATGAACTGCGGTGGATTGCAAAGCTCGATGGCATGTTTGCCTTCGTGCTTGCCACTCCGAATCGGATCATCGCCGCCCGCGATCCCCTCGGCATCAAGCCGCTCTTCATGGCTCGTATTGGCGAGGGTCTGGCGTTTGCGTCCGAACTGAAAGCCTTCGACGGTCTCGGCCTAGAAAATGTCGAGACCATCGACCCCGGGGCCATGTTCGACAGCGTGGACGGCTTTCGCGAGTGGTATCGCATGCCGCAGGGCGCCGCCGAGCTTGCCCCGGACGAGAATCCCGAACCGATCTGGCGCGAACTTCGCTTGGTCTTGGAGGCGGCAGTCAAGAAATGGATGGTGGCCGATGTCGAGGTGGGCGCCTTCTTGTCCGGCGGGCTAGACTCCTCAGTTATCGCCGCGCTGGCGGCACGGACAATGAATGATCGACGGCTCAAGACCTTCTCGGTCGGCACCGCCGGAAGCCCCGACCTTTCCGCGGCGCGGACGGTGGCGCGCTACATCAACTCCGATCACTACGAGTTGATCTTCACGTCTGACGATCTCGCCCAGATTCTGCCGCATGTCATTTACCACCTCGAGAGCGCAGACGTCGACCTGGTGCGGAGCGCCTTACCTACCCACTTCGCAACTATCTTGGCTCGCCGCCATGTCAAAGCGGTCCTGACTGGCGAAGGCGCCGACGAACTCTTCGCCGGATACGCCTACCACCACGCCTATGCCCAGAAGCCCCGCGCCCTCGCCGATGAGCTCACCCGGTCGCTCGGAGCCATGCACAATATCAACCTACAACGAGTGGACCGCATCACCATGGCTCAGGGATTGGAAGCCCGGCCGCCCTTTCTAGATCGCGATCTTATCGACTTCGCCCAATCAATTCCAGCCTCCCTCAAAATGAAGATCTCCAGCGGAGACGAAACGTCGGCAACCACGGAAAAGTGGATCCTGCGCAAGGCCTGTGAGGACCTGCTGCCAGCCGAGTTCGTGTGGCGTAGGAAGGCCCAGTTCGACGAGGGGAGCGGAACCGTCGATGCTCTTCAGGAGGCATTATCTCAAGTGCTCGGCATCACCGGCCCTGTCGATCGCGAGACCGAAGCAAGCCTCTACGAGCGCCTCCTCCGCGAACAATTCGAGAATCCCGACCTCATCCTGGCAAATGCTGGCATGTGGACGGCCAACCGCGTTACGGTTTGAGCGGAGCCTTAGGGTATATTTTTACACGGATCTGGTCGCTACCCTTTTAAGGGTCACTCTCGTCGAGATATCGATAGACGCTCGCTTTTGAAAGTCCGTAGTCTCTCATGAGGTCTTTAATCAAGTCTCCCTCACGGCGCCTGTTC
>CAUZKZ010000227.1:0-8626 GCA_963580345.1 Verrucomicrobiia bacterium
GAAAATCGCCGCCGTATTCTTCCGGGCGGTCGGGGCGCTCCAGCGCTCCGTTCAGTCCATGACGGACATCCCAGTGGCCGTTGCCCATGTGGCCCGCGCAGTGGATCTGGCGATATCGAAAGGCGGGCTTTCGGCGCTCCTTCAGGGGGGGGACCGAAAGCGTAGAGCGTTCCGGGATTACGGAACATTCCGGATTACTGCCATAGGCGATGCCGTACCAGCGACATCCCAATTGCTCCTCCAGGAACAGGTGCACCGCGTAGAGCACACCGCGGGGGCCGCCGCCGGCGAGAATGAGATCCCGATGCAGGGTCTGCCACAATACCTCCTCTTCGTCCAACGTGGTTTCCGGTACCCCTTCGAGTAGATCCCCGGCGCGGCGGCTGATCCGAACATGAATCGCCGGGCCGTTCCACGAGCGTTCGTCCTGCAAGGGAAACTCCGCGCCGGAGATCCGGGCCAGGTGGGACTGCAGCTCTTCCGCAGCCTTCCGCTCCGCGGGGAGGGCGTCGGCGGCGACGACGATCGCATAATCCGTCCCGCCGGCACGGGCGAGCTGCAACGTCCCGGCTCCGTCCGCGCCGGTTGTCGGCGCGCCGGACGCCACACCTGCCCACCCGGCAATCGCCCACCGAACTACGCTATGAATACTGCCGCACTTCATCTCGGGGCCATGGAGTTACATGCCATCGTGGATGGCGGGCAAGGAAGGAAGGCCGATTTTTCCGCGGTCCCGCGTGCCGGATTCATTTGCTACCGCCGGTCGAGTTTTCCCCAGGCCCCGGCGTACGCGTACGCGAAGCCCAGACTGTAAAGGGATCCATCCTGATCGTCATGCCAGTCAACTGAGCCGTTTAGGCGGAGCACATTGTACCCTGCCGGTTCGTGGGTCGGCACCAGCCACCAAATGCGGGCGCCCGAGTCATGGTCGACCCAGTTGTCGGAGGCCAGAGCAGCCGCGGGTAGATCCTCCCGCAGTTCCAACCTTCCCCGGTAGCAGAAATCCTGGGCGGGATTCGATCCCGCACGCCAGTTGTCGGCCGGCCGGTTCGGATTGTTTCCCATGAAACTGAGAGAATCCGCTGGACAACGGTATCTTTGAAGGTCGTCCACGTAATCCCCGGTCCACAGCAGGTATAATCCCCATTGGGTATCGGCGAGTCCCGATCTGCCGCCGCCGAACCCCGCCGACGTCGGATCGACGCAGCCTGATTCGCAAATGTCCCGCAATCCCTGGACCGGGGTTTCCCCGTCATGGTCATTTGCATAACCGATCGCCCCAATCCCGATGGTGTGCAGGTTGGAGGCACAGGTGACCCGCAACGCCGCGAGCCGGGCAGTGGTCAGAGAGGGAACGAGCAGAGCCGTCAGGATTGCGACGATCGCAATCACCACCAGCAGTTCGATGAGCGTAAAGCCACGAATCTCCCAGTCTCTCCTACCGGTTTCGTCGGAGGCGGCACAGCGAAAGCGCGCCGATCACCAGCAGCGCGAGCGTGCCCGGCTCGGGGACCGCGTTCAGGACTCCGCCCAGGGTGGTGTCGAACAGGATCTCGTCGATGGCCTTCTGCGTTTCATCGCCGCCGCTCGTCTTCGTAGCGAACAGATCGATCGGGTTCGACGTCGTGATATCCTGATTCGTGATCCGCCACGCCGAGCCGGCGAAATCCGACACCGTCGCCGTGAGGACATCGGGATCGAAAAGCATACTCACCGTGTCGTTGCCGGTGGACCCGTCGTTGATCACCTGGAACACGAACAGATGTGCGTCGGTGTTGCCCGCCGGGACACCCGAATTGTTGTTGTCCTGGGTTTCTCCCCCGTTGGCATTGATCTGGAAACCGGCCAGGTAATTGGGTGAAGAGTTCTCCAGTTGTCCGGTGATGATGGTTGCCATCCCGGTTCGCTGCTGATTCCCATTGAAGTCCATGTCCCCCACGCTGAACGTCATGCGTTCCCGCAACAGGAAGCTGAAGTAAAACGTGCCCGCACTGTTGAATGCGCTCGACAACCCGCCAATGCCCTGCTGGTTGATCTCGGTGAACTGCTCGCCGCCCGGCAGGCTAGGCGCCTCTCCCGCGGCGGCGCCAACGACGGCTTTGTTCGGGTAGGTCAACCCGGTAACCACGCCATAGGAATCCGGTTGGGGTTCCGCGGCGTTCCAGGCGGACTGCGCACTCAGATATGGCCCCGAGTACCACGGGCCGTTCGGCGTGTAGTCGAACTGCTCTGTAAATAGAGGCGTGCCCTGGGATGTTCCTGCGAGCAAGGTCATCATCGCGGCCCCCAGCAGGACGATCCGATTGCGATGTCTATCGATGGTAATGGGTGTACTCATGGTCTACTCCTCATGCTACTGCTAGTTTGCTGGCTGGTAAGCTTTCCGATTTCTTGAACTTCGTAATCGGTGCTCAGTTGCTCCATTTGAACGAGTCATACTCAACATACGCATCATTGTGCCAACATTGCACGAAGCAGGCAAGCACATGTTTGAGCCTCTTTGCAATCACGCAACCTGCTATCCAGTAATGGTTTAGTACCGGTTGTATCCCTCGAATCAGATTTCGTAGAAGAAGAGATCCCCCGTCCCACCCGGGAGATCGAAGGTTACCTCGCGGTTCATATCCGCGGGCAGGAACTGCTCGGCCCCGGTCGCCCGGTTGATGCGCCGGACACCGGCGACTCCGGGGGCCAGCGTCAGAGTCACCGTTTCCTGGAGCGCCGGATCGGTCCCGGGCAACTGCGGATCATGATTCTTGTTGACCACCATGAAAGACTCGACGCTGAAGCCGTCTTGAAAGAATCCGACCATCAGGTTGTTACCCGGGCTTCCAACGCCCTGAAGCTGTCCGGTCCGCAGGCCGTCCGCCTCGGAAAAGAGATGCGTGTTCCAGGTGAACGATCCATCGTCCCAGTCCGGTACCGCATTCACGTGGTAGGTCCGGACGTGACGGAGCGTAACGAGCACGTTGCCCAGCCGGGAAATCTCCGTGTTGATCTGCGCGTGAACCGGGAAGGCCGTGGTTTTCACGTGCATGTCGCCACTGCCTGATCCGTCATTCACGACCTTCACGTACCCCTGCTCCTGGTCGCGGGTCGGCCAGAGGGTATTGAGGTCGTACCCGAAGTCTTCGAATCCCGTCACACCGTAGGCAATCGCCGCGAATTTTTCCAGGCGCAGCGTGCTGTCGCTGTAGGGGGCCGACCGGAACGCGGTCTGCGGATAGGACCAGAACCCGATTCCGTGTGTCTTGCAGAACTCGGAGGCGTAGTCCAGGGCCACGTAGTAGTTCCTGTGCAGGTCGCCGGGTACCCACCCCGGCTCGCTCGAAGTCCAGTGAGCCGGGTAGAACTGAAATAGGATGGCGTCCGGGCGAATGTAACTGACGATGTTGTTCAGCAGTCCCCGGTGGAACGAGTGTAGGTATTGATCTCCCTGTCCCATGGCTTCGCCCACGGTAATGAGGAGGTGGGGATAATTCGCAACGAGCCAGTCCCTGCGCAGGCCGTAGCTCTGCGCCGCTTCCACATCGGTGAGGCCGTCCTCTCCGTGGGGCTCGTCGGCCACCTGGATTCCGCACAACAGGGACCAGGCCGGATCGTCCGTGAGGTATTGGACAAAGTTCTGGAAAGTATCGAAGTCCCATGGGCTTCCCCAGTCGCCGGGCGTCCGAACCATGAACGGCACGCCGGCCGCCTGCGCGTTGCTCACGCCGGGATAATGATCATGGCCGCCGTTGGCAATCGTGTTGTCGATCAGGCAGTTCAGGCCGGCCTCCTGGAATGTCACCATGCTGGGAAACGGGGTCAGCGGCGGCGGGACCGGAAAGATCACCCCGTCCTTTCCATGCCCCGGCCCGAAGATGCTGTCTCCGTACCATGTCCCCAGGGTGAAGGGCCGGTTCTGCTGCCATTTCAGGTACCGCGTCCCGGCGAAAGCCGGCGGTTCGACCGACAGGCGGTAGGCCCTCGCGCCCGCGGTTCCCACGGGATCGTAGGCGATCAGATCGTCGCTGTTCCCGGTAATCTCGTACTCCGCATCCGCCCATTCCGCGGACACGATGTTGGTCGCGATCTGCAGGCGGTACCGGAATCCGCCGACGCTCGGAAATGACACCGCGGCGACCGGGTCCACGGTCACGAGCGAAAACGGGGTCTCGGTCGGCGGGACCACGTCATCCCAGGTCGTGCCGATCCGAATCTCGTCCCAGGCTTTCTGTTCCTCGTCGCCGCCGGCCGACGCCTTGAGATAGAGTTCGACGTTGCTGGTGGTGATGTTCTGATCGGCGATCCGCCAAAGGGCGCTTCCGAAGTCCGGCTCGCCCGCGGACAGGTCGGGGTCCAGCACCATGCTCACGATGTCGTCCGCCGGGGTGCCGTCGTTCACTACTTTTGCGACGAGCATGTGAGTGTTGGTGTCGCCCGCGGGGATTCCCGTATCCAGGACCGCCTGCACCTCTCCGGACAAATCGAAGACCATCAGGGAAGCCAGGTAGTTGTTGCCTCCCTGGGGGCTTTCGAACTGCATGTTGAACGACGAGCCGGTGCCGGTGCGCTGGTTGTTGGCATTGAAGGTTTGATCCCCGGTGTGCATGCCCACCCGCTCCCGAATGAGCATGCTGACGTAGAAGGTTCCCGTACCGGAGAACGCGCCCTGGAGAGCCGAGACGTTCTGGTGCACGGACGCGAACTGCTCTGCGCCGGGCAAGCCCGGGTACTTTCCGGCAGCGTTGCTGATGACGAGCGCATCAGGATAGGTCAGCCCTGCGATGACGCCGAACGAATCCGGCTGGGGTTCCGCGCCCAGCCACGTGCCCGACGCGCCGCCCAGCGAAGTCCCGGCCGGCGGCCAGGACAGGGACAGCGGATAGTCGAATCCTTCATAGAACAGCAACGCGGCCCGCGCGCCGCCCGACAGGGCCGGCACGACGAAACAGAGGAGCGCGGCCGCGGCAATTCTGGAGCGGAATTTCACCATGTGTTTCCTTGGGAGGTCAGGAGGCATCGGGCAGCCGGAACAGATCGCCGGTCCCGCCCGGAATCGTCACCACGAGGGTGTGGGCGTCATCGCAGACGAGCCGCTCCGGCCGGCCGGTTTCCCGGCGGATGCGATGAACGAACCGCACGTCCGGCGTGAATGACAGGGTCACGCGACGCGCCAGGGATGCATCGAGCGAGCGCTGTTTTGGGTGGTTATTCTTGTTCACAAGGAGAATATATTCGCAATCATCGGCATCGCGAAAAAATCCGGCCATCAAATTGTCGCTTTCGCAGGCTGCGTTGAGCAGCCGGCCCGATCGGACGTCGTCGGAATCGGCAAAGCGGTGCGCCCGCCAGCGGAATGCTTCCCATTGAGCATCCTCGATTCCCGCCTTCCGTTCCGACTCCGTCACCTCGGATTCCTCGCTGTGCCAGTCCGGAACCTGGTTGAAGTGGTAGGTCCTGACGTGGCGCATGCGGGCGAGCAGGTTGCCGAGCCGCCCCACCTCCCGGTTGATCTGCGCGTGCAGCGCAAAGGCCGTGGACGGGACCTGGCGATCGCCGTAGGTCACCACGTAGCTCTGTTCGGGATCGTGATCCGTCCACTGCTGATTGCCACTGTAGAGAAAGTCCTCGAACCCCGTCGCGCCGTACGCCAGCGCGGCGAACTTTTCCAGCCGCAAGGTGCTGTCGCTGTACGGGGCGCTGCGGAACGACGTCTGCGGATAGATCCAGAACCCGACTCGATGGGTCTTGCAGAACTCGGACAGGTAGTCCAGGGCGACGTAGAAGTTCGGGTGCACCTTGCCTTCGATCGGGCGCAGGTCGTCCACATCCCAGTGACACGGGTAGAACTGCACGATGATCACGTCGGGACGAATGAGATTCACGATGTTCTCGTACAGCCGGCGGTGGTATGGGTGAAGGTAGTCCCGCGGTTGTCCCAGCGCTTCCCCCGCGGTAACCAGCAGGTGCGGGTAGTTCTCGACGATCCAGTCGCGACGTTTTCCGTAGGTTGCCGCGGCCTCCGCGTCGGTCATGCCCTCCTCGCCATGCGGTTCGTCGGTCACCTGGATGCCGCACAGCATCGACCACGCCGGATCGTCGGCGAGATAGCTGACGAAACGTTCGAAGGTCCCGAAGTTCCAGGGTTCGCCCCAATCGCCGGGCGTCCGCACCATGAACGGCACCGCGGCGGCCTGGGCGTGGCCCACCGACGGATAGTGATCATGGCCGCCGTTCGATATTGTGCAGTCCACCAGCGTGTTCAAGCCGGCGCGGCGGAAAACCTGCATGTCGGGAAATGCGGTCCGCGGGGGAGGGGATTCCGCCACCTTTCCGTCGCGTCCGTACCCCGGCGCGAACGGGCTATCCCCGTACCACACGGCCTGGGTCATCGGCCGGTCTTTCTGCCAGCGCTCGTACCTCGTCAAGTCCCCCGCGTCCGCGGCCATCGGCAACAGGCACAGGAACGCGGCCGCCTGCGCATAGGATTGGGCACGGTTCATTGGGGTCAGGGAGCGCTGCCGGCCAGAATCCGGTAAGTTTTCGAGGTGGAGAATCCGGTCGGATCATACGCGTTCAGTGCGTCGCCATTGCCGATGATCACGAAACCCGCATCCGTCCATATCTGCGCGGGCAGGTTGGTGGTGTATTCGAGTCGATAGTTAATATCGCTGACACTCTGAAACGCCAGCGCCGTCACGTTGGTGATCGACACATCCTGGATCTCCGCCGTAAGCCGTGCGGCGGCCTCCTCCCACGTGGTGGCGACGCGGATTTCGTCCCAAGCCTTGCCGTTCAGATCACCACCGGCTGATTTGATGAGAAAGATCTCAATATTGGTGGTTGTGATATTCTGGTTGGCGATGCGCCAGGCGGAGCCGGCGAAATTCGGTTCACCCAACGACAGGTCGGGGTCCAAGACCATGCTGACGACATCGTCCGCCGGCGTCCCGTCGTTGTCTACGCGAACCGCCAGCATGTGCGCATTGGTCTCTCCCAGCAGGATCCCCGTGTCGTTGACATCCTGTACCTCGCCGGACGTGTCCTGCACCGAAAGGGTCGCCAGGTAATTGCTGGCCCCGCCGCCCGGCGTCTCAAACTGCGCGGTGATCGAAGTGAAGATTCCGTCGCGTTGCTGGTTGCCGTTGAAGCTCTGGTCACCGATGGCCATGCTCACCCGCTCACGAATCAGCAGGGTGACATAAAATGTGCCGGCATTCGTGAACACACTTTCCAGGGCCGGGACATTCTGGTGGGCAGACGTGAACTGCTCCACGCCGGGCATGTTGGGTGTTCTGCCCGTTGCGCCGCCGGCGGAAGCCTTGTCGGGGTACGCCAGTCCATCAATGATCGCGAACGAATCGGGTTGGGGTTCCGCCACCAGCCAGGCGGAGACACTCCCCAGGGCGGTGCCGGCCGGCGGCCAGTTCGTGTTGGTCAGAGAATAGTTGAATCCTTCGCTGAAAAGGAGTTCGGCGGGGGCGTTTTCCGAAACGGCCATGACCGCGAAGATCGATATCGAAAGAATGAACCTGTTGCTCACGCACTTCATTGTTGTCTCCTTACAGAGGATGATAGAATAAATATTTTGGGATACAGACCCCGATGAAGCGAGTATTTTCTTGGTCGGCATGCTTTCGGAGCGAAAATCACGGAAAAAAAGGGGTGTTCATATGTTCAGTAATTGCTTCTTGATCTTTGCGGTCTTTCCCTTTCGAGCGCATTCCATCACTTTGACCGCTTGGAAGATATTTGTCCGGCTTCCCATGTTACACTCCCGGTCTATCCACTCGTTTGTAATGACGGTTTGCGTCTTGACGAGCCAGACGACGCCTTGCTTGCGGGGGTCGGTTTTTTTCATCTCTTTCAATTCCGCTGCCGAGATGCCGAAAATTCCCCGGCACTTCTGAATCAGTTCGTGGGCCCGCTTTTCGTTGTGCTCCGCAATGATCCGTCCACCGAATGACGATTCCTTCTTCCCGTGCTTTGTTTCTTCGATTCGATCCAGCAACTGGTCCCGGAACGAATCTTCCCCCTGGTACCACCCCCGCCGGAATCGCTCCCATTCCTCCTCCCGGTGCCCTGGGCGACATTCCAGCGCCCGAGACTCCATGTAGGCGCGATATCGCCGCCGCCCCCGTGTGTCATCCTTTGCGATGCCAAGACTGTTTACAACACGGGAAAACTCGAGCCACCCGGGCCGTTTGGAAGGTACGCTAAGAAATGACGGATAGCTGCTCCATGGATAGCTGGAAAGTCTTGGGGATTTTCCTCTCAACAGGCCGGCACGCGCCGGGTTCAGATGGACATAATCGCCGGCGATACGGAAATACTCAGGATCATCCGGATCGATAAGCGGAGCCTTGTAACGCCCCTGAAAAACGTGACCGACCAACGAGTGGCGAATGCTGTATCGCTGAGCATAGGTTCCCTGGAACCACTGCATTCCCAGGGAGAGATTCGCCTCCGGGGTTTCGAGCAAGAGATGATAGTGGTTTCGCATCAACACGTAGCTGTGAACGATCCATCCGGTCCGGTCGCAGGTTTGCCCCAAGGTGGCGATAAATATGTTTCGATCTATATCATCTCTGAAAATCGTTTCTTTTCGGTTTCCCCGGCACATCACGTGATAACAGGCCCC
>CAUZKZ010000228.1:0-8613 GCA_963580345.1 Verrucomicrobiia bacterium
ACCCGGTCAGAAATGGTGTCTTGGATTTCACACATCAAGTTACCGCTCTGGCCGGGTTTTCTAACAGATTGTTTCTAACAGAAAATGTGCCGACGGTATCTCTAAAGTTCGTGCCATTCGGCCCAACAGTGTAATTAGTTCCGAGGGGAGTTGATATCAACGTGCTGGCGGGTGGGTCTTTTCCACCCTCCTCAGCCTCTCTGCGGCGAGGAGTGCATTGCGGTGACGAGGCGACGGAGGACCTCAGAGCGGTCCACTCGCATTTGGAGCACCGACTGGTTCCAGCGTCCGAAGGAGCAATTGAGGAAGACCCTCGCGGCCATCGAGAAGGCCAGGACCCCCAGGGCGGCGCCACAGAGTGAACAAGAAGACCCCATCTCCATCGAGCGCGAGGATCCCGAGCTGGATCTGGAGGCGGAGGGATCCAGGTGGAAAAAGGTTTTCTCAGGACCATCAATTCCTGAGCATCGGGTCGTCTGGAGCGCGGGGTCTTAATGGCCCACAAGGAGGAAATTTTTGGTGTCCCGACGGTGCCTATTTTTATCTAGCCCTATGAAAACAGTGGTTTGAGAACGATGTTCGCGGACCTTCGGTCCGCGGATCGTGCCAACGCAAAACCCAGGCCTCCGGCCTGCGCTTTGTGGTGCCGGCCATTCATGCCTGGGCGGTCACTCCAAGGGCGCCGCCAGGGCGTGGATGGTGTTGTAGAGGTCGCCGATGATCTCTTCGCCCCGGGCGCTCTCGAGGTCGAAGTGGATCTTCATCTGCATGACGGGAGCGAGCCCGTCAATCGACAGGAAGACCTCGCGGCGGTTCTCGAGCAACTTCGCGGAAGTGATCTTAACCGGATCGTGGCCGGTCTGACCGGGATTGCTCACCTTGTATTCCTTGGAGCCGTAGTTCTTCGTCCAACGATAGTTCCACTGCTCGACTTTCCAGCTGTCGGGGTCTTCGGCGAGATCCTTGTCGAGTTCCTGCGTGAATCCGACGCGGATGCCGTTCTTGTGAATGTGCAGGCTTTTCGGCATGGCCACGGGCTTGCCGGTGTAGCGCACCCGCTGGAGGCAGCCATCCTTGGCGCCGCTGGTCTGCCAGCCTTTCAGGCCGCTGACGTAGAGCTGTCCGTCCTTCGGGCTGAAGCGGGCCCGCATCGCGCCGGACTGGAAGTTGAGCGGGAAGCGGTAGACACCGGCCTGGTCCGCGCCGGCGACGTTTTCCTGCAGGACGAGAAAGAGCAGGCACTTGCCGTACGAGAGGTGCACCATGTGTCCCTCGAAGGGTCCCCACTTGCCGCCGGGGTTCCAGGCCTGTCCGCCGCAGGAATTGTCGATGCCGTGCGGGATCCAGCAGAGCGGGCCGTCATAGGTCGTGGGCGGGGTATCACGGTGGTGGGCATCCATGAAGCCGTAGAAACCGCCCGGCTTGACGAGATCGAGGCGCGAGGCGGGCACCCAGGTGCCTTGCTGGTCGGCCACGGTCAGCTCGCCGTTCGGTCCGGCACCCGATCCGTTCGGCCAGCGGAACCCGGTGGCCACCACCTCCATGGTGCCGCCGTCCTTGGAGACCTTGAGAAGGGTGCCGGCGTGGCTGTTGTTGGCGCCATGGCCTTTCACGAAGTAGAAATTACCCTGCGGATCGGTCTCCAGGCCGGTGGCAAATTCGTGAACGTTCTTGCCGACCTTGCATTCGTTGGTGAAGCACTCGTAGAAATCGGCCTCGTTGTCATTGTTGTAGTCGTGCAGCCTGGTGATCTGGTCGCGGCCGAGGACATGGACCTTGTCATCGACGATCCGGAGGCCGAGGGGCTGGAAGAGACCCGTTGCGTAGCGCTTCCAGGCGAGATTTTGCAAGCGGTCGTCCACTCCGGAAACCCGCCAGACGTCGCCATCGATGGTGCACACCGCGATGTCGCCGTTGTCGAAAAAGTCGTGACCGCCGAAACGGAAGAGAATCTTGTCCGGGTTGTCGAACGGCGGCGTGAGGGTATCGACCACATAGGGTCCGTTCTCATTCCCGAGAGTGCCCTTCGTGACGAGTGGTTTGGGATGCCGGCCCGGGCCGCCCCTGGTGGAGCGGGACAAGTCGGCCGGAGGGGGAACTTGCTTCGCGAGGGCGGGAAACCCGCCCCTGAGATCCGGGGGAGTCGTGCCGACGAGGAGCTTGAGCCGGATGGTGTCGCTGTGAGGCGCAACCCCGAGGTACCAGTGGCCATCTTTTTCGGCGAGTTCGGCCGGAGCCGACTTCTTTCCCAACACGACCGTCGTGACTGCCTCCTCGTCCTTGCGCGCCTGGCAGATGCGCAGAAGCAGATCGGTCTTGGCCGGCTCAATCTGCAGGGTGCGTGTGAGGATTTTCTGCCCGCGGTAGTCCTGCACCCAGGGCATGTCCAGCACCCCGACGCCGCCGACCGTGTAGGAGAAGACGACCCGCCCGCCGTGCCGGTAGAGGCCGCGGTAGCGGGCCCATTCCCGCGGCAGCGGTCCCGCCTTTCTGCCGGTGCGCGGGTCCTCGAAGCTTCCGCCTTCCTTCGCCCAACCCGGGCCGCTCTCCGCCGTGAAGATGTAGGGCGATCCCACCCAGTGGCCGGCTCCTCCCAGGCCGTCGCGGAAGGTGTTGAACATGACCGGCCGGTCGGGAACAGCACAAGCGAGGCGCATCATATCGGTATCGAAGAGGACGGTTGCATCTTTGCCGCCTTCCCCCAGCCGGACCGCGATGGCCTTGTAAGTCGTCCTGTCCTTCACCCCCACATCGCCGCGCATGTCGATCGTGCCGGTGAACACGCCGCCAAGTTCCGACTTCGAGAAGCGCGGTTGCGGGGCGTCCCACCACGGCTTCTCCTCCTCCTGGACCTGCTTCTTCTGCGCCTCCGCGGCGGGAGCGGACCAGAGCAGAGCGAGGGCGGAAAGAATCAGGGCGGCCAATGAATGGAAGGTTGGCATCGTGGAAAACTGAGCGGCTGGAATTGGTTGGCAAGGGACCCTCCCTTATGAGAGCGATAGGGCGTGGAATCGAACGAGAAGAAGTATCTACGCGACCACCGTAGCCATGATATCACGTATATTCTCGGCCGGTGGCGCAAGACGGCGCGGCAGGCGGGGCTGGTGGTGGAGACCGTGGCGGAGGAGGGAGGTTATCCGGTCATGGCGCTCACGAACCGGCGCGGCGCGGCGGATGCTCCCGGCCTCTACCTCAGTGCCGGCATTCACGGTGACGAGCCGGGGGCGGTGATGGGACTCCTGGAGTGGGCGGAGGAGAACCCGGACGTCTTGCGGACTCATCCGGTCGCGATCTTTCCGTGTGTCAACCCGTGGGGGCTGGTGAACAACTCCCGCGAGGACAGTGCCGGGAGGGACCTCAACCGCGCCTTCGACCGGACCTGCGGGGGACCAATCTGCGCCATGCTGGACTTCATCGAGGGACGGTCGTTTTCGGTGGCCGGGAGTTTGCACGAAGACTACGACGCCAATGGAGCCTACCTTTATGAATTGGCGCAGCGGGGGGAGCGCCCGGGGGATCGACTGTTAGAGCGGGTGGAAAGCGTTTTGCCGCGGCACCGTGGATCCGTGGACGGGCGCCGGGCGCACAATGGTGTGATTCGGCGCACCCGGGGACTGGAGGCGATTGTGAAGCAGATCGAAGGGATGCCGGAAGCGATCTACCTGTATCTTCACCACGCCCGCACCGCGCTGACCTTCGAGACTCCCTCCGAGTTTTCGCTCTACCGGCGGGCACGGGCACATATGAAGTTCTTGGAGGGAGTCACCGAGATGGTGACGGGCGGGGCGGGTTGAGACTCGCCCTCCGTCACTCAATGGTCACCTCCTGGATCCTCCAGTATCCAGTCGGACCTACCCAACCGTTTCTAATCCGGTGTTGCTCGAGGGTCCCACCCGGGATGCTGAAGGACTTGATGCCGAGCCAGCTCCTGAGATCGGTGGAGTGGGTGATGTTGTAAATGTAGGTCGATACGCTGGTGTCGGGGTTGGAATGGAAAATAACGATGGCGTCGGTGCCGTCGCGCACCACGCGGAGCAATTCGAACTTGCCGCCTGCCCCGAAGAGACCGACCTCGTAGACGGGATTCCGAGGGTCGTTGCTGGTGAGGCGAAGGGTGGTGGAGGAGGCGCCATAGGCGGCGGGATCGAAAAGGACGTCGAAGGTCACCTCTCCTCCCGGCGGAATGGGTCCGGCGGGCACGGAGGAAATCGAAAACTCGGCCGCCTGCCCCCCGGCCGTGACGATGGACGCCACCACGAGATCGTCGGAACCGGTGTTTTCGATCGTGAAGGTGCGGGCGGAGCTTCCCTCGTGGACGCCGATTCCCTCGAACTTGGTGTGGTCGGCGGCGGCGGGAGTGACATCGCCGGGAGAGATCGTCATCCCGTTGCCGAGCAGGGTGAGTTCCGGAGCGTTGGTGGTGCCCTCGCCCTTGATCACGAAGTCATAGATCCCCTCGTTGAGATCGGTGTTGATGATGCGGATGGTGGTGGTGTGAAGGCCCGTGGTGACGGGATCGAAGGTCACGTCGAAGGAGGTCTCGGTTGCGGGCTGCACGACGATGGCGGGGGCCCTCGTGAAGGTGAAGGCGGAGGTGTTTCCGCCCAGGAACTGGAGGGCGCTCAGGTTCAGGACGAGGTCGCCGAGGTTCTGGATCGTGAAGGTGCGCGTAATGCTTCCGGCCTCGATATCAATCGACTCGAAGTCGGTGTGCTTGGCGACGCTGGGAAGCGGATCGCCGTCGGGTATGTCGACCCCGTTTCCCTGCAGGTTGATGTCCGACTCGGGGAAAAGGCCGAATCCCTTGATGGCGAAATCGAAGACCTGCGTATTGATGGCGTTGCTCGTGATGCGAATCGTGGTGCTGCGGGTGCCCGGCCCGCTCGGATTGAAGCGCACCGTGAAGGTTGTGTGCCCCCCGCCCACGATGAAGAATTCGGGAGGGAACGGGATGGTGAAGTCGAGGAAGTTTCCGCCGATCCGCTGGAGAGCGATTTGGAGGGTCGCGCTTCCGGTATTTGTGATTGTGAAAGTTCGGTCGATCACCCCGGCTGCCGCCGCGACGCTGCCGAACTCGGTGTGATCTGCGAGGCTCGGTGAGGTGTCCCCTGCCGTGATCGCCATGTTGTTGCCGAGGACTGCGATGATTTGGCCCCGCAATCCGGCGGCGCCGGGACCGAGAACCAGGACGAGGGCGAACACGCGAATCAGCCCGGATAGGGATGGTGCAGGCATCAGGTGATGGCGGAAAACGTGGCGTGAGGAAGCGTCCGGTCAAGGAAAAGTCAAGCTGCCGAACCTTTCCGCTTTGCGGGCCGGGGCGCGGGGGGAGAATGGCGGCGATGGACAACACGCGGACGGACCGGCCGACCTTTGTGACGCACCTGGAGTGTTCGAAGAGCGGCGAGCGTTATGAGGCGGACGTGGTGCAGGGGTTGTCGCGGGAGGGGAAGCCCTTGCTGGTGCGCTACGACCTGGATGGGTTGGCCGGGGTGGTGACGAAGGAGGATCTTGCAGGACGGCCCGCGGACTTGTGGCGTTACCGGGAGTTTTTGCCGGTGCGGAAAACGGAGCATATCGTGAGCCTGGGAGAACCGGTCACCCCGCTGCAACGGGCGGATCGGATTCGCTCCCGGCTGGGAGGCGGCCCGTTGTTCATCAAGGACGAGGGGCGGTTGCCGACCGGATCCTTCAAGGCGCGGGGACTGGCCCTGGCCGTATCGATGGCGAAGGAGTTCGGTTTGAATAAGCTGGCCATCCCGACCAACGGCAACGCGGGAGCGGCCATGGCGGCCTACGCGCGGCGGGCCGGGATGGAGGCCTTCGTGTTCTGTCCGGAGGACACCCCGGAGACCAACCTGCGCGAGATCGCCATGCAGGGTGCAAAGGTGTGGCGCGTGAACGGGCTCATTCACGATTGCGGAAAGATCGTGCGGGAAGGAGTGGATGCCACGGGATGGTTCGACATCTCGACCTTGAAGGAGCCCTACCGGATCGAGGGAAAGAAAACGATGGGCCTGGAGCTGGCGGAACAATTCGATTGGGAACTGCCGGACTTGATCTTCTATCCGACCGGCGGGGGGACGGGGTTGATCGGGATGGTGAAGGCCTTCGAGGAACTGGAGGCCATCGGGTGGATCGGTGCAAAGCGTCCCCGCATGGTGGCGGTGCAGGCCAGCGGGTGTGCGCCGATCGTCAAGGCGTGGGAGGAAGGCGCGGAGCACGCCGAGCTCTGGGAGGGTGCCCACACCGTGGCGACCGGGATCCGGGTGCCCGCCGCGGTGGGGGATTTTCTCATTCTGCGCGGAGTGCGCACGACGAATGGTTTTGCCACCGCGGTGGACGACGAGGCGATCGAGGCCGCGCGCGCGGAAGTGGCGGACCTGGAGGGCATCCTCCTCTGTCCGGAAGGGGCCGCGACCTATGCAGCCTACAAGAAGGAACTCGCCAACGGGCGGGTGAGCCCCGACGAATCTGCCGTCCTCTTCAATTGCGCCACGGGATTGAAGTACGACCTGCCGCCGGTGACCCGGTCTCTGGATCGGCACCAGCCGATCGATTATGGGGAAATGATCTGAAGCAACCGGCAGGGGGAGCGTGCGAGCGTGGAGCCTTTCACAAGGCTTCGCCCTTCTGCGGTGGTGACCACCACGCGGTTGCCGCCCGATTCGGCCCGTTTACAAAACTCCACCTCCTGCGAGTTGCCGCGGAAGTAGGTGTCGAGGCCGAGGGGGATGAAGTGCTTGTTGATGTAGGCTTTAGGGAATGGCCTCACGGATCCGGATCGGGCGCCATGGCATGGCGCCCGTGATCCCGGCCGGGATCACAGCTTGTAGCCCGGGGTTGAGCCCCCGAGGGCCTGTCACGTTGCAGCCCGAAGGGCGCAGACGGAAGCCGAGGGGCGACACCCCGGGAACGGGCCAATTAATGGGTCCGATCCCGGAAGGGATCGCAGCGGCGTGGTCACCTCGGGAGCGAAGGGCGAGGATCCCTGCAAAAGGACGCACAGAGGAGGCCTCGTTGGCCATGGGGCGGTGTCGCTGGCACGGCCTCCCTCCCTGACCCCGCAGAATGGCCGGAGGATGGCATGAGAATGCGGTGCCACCGAGCGCTCACCGCGCCGCTGCGATCCCCGCCGGGATCGGTTCCGGACTGACAACTTCTTCCCGGGGTATCTCCCGCCATGGCGGGATCAACCCCGCGCTACAAGCTCGGATCCCTACCGGGATCATTCCAGAAAGGCAGGACACTAGGGCTCCTTGGGTGCTGGGGGTTCCCCACTTCGCCCAGCGGTCGCGTTCGTGGCGTTCCCGTGTGGAGTAGGTCCCGGGCCGGGCGGGGGTGTGGCATTGCTCCGCGATTTTCATCATCTTGCCGAGGAAGTCGGACTGCTGCGCGGCGAGATTGGTGGTCTCGCTGGGATCTTTGCTCAGGTCGTAGAGTTCCCAGGTGTTCTTGTTGCGGATCTTGAGGCCCTTCCAGTTGTTCATGCGCACCGCCATCATGTTGCCGAACTCCCAGTAGAGGTAGGGATGCTCCTTCTGCTTGCGGCCCACCGCTTCCTGGCCCAGCAGGGTGGGGAGGATGGAAATGCCATCGGTGTCCTCGGGAGTTTTCGCTCCGCACAACTCGGTGAGGGTGGCGAGCAAGTCGTATTGGGCGAAGCGGAGGCCGTTGACTTGGCCGGCCGCAATCTTCCCGGGCCAGCGCACCAGGAAGGGAATGCGGAGGCCGCCCTCGTAGAGGTTGCCCTTGCCGCCGCGAAACTCCACGCCCGTTTTGGGATCCTTGTTGGGGCTGAAAAATCCCCGCGGGTGGGCGTTATTGCGGAAGCGGTCCTGCCCGCCGTTGTCGCCGGTGAAAAAGACGAGCGTGTTTTTTTTCGAGATCGAGCTCCTTCAACAGGTCGAGAACTTCGCCCACGTTGCGGTCCACCATCGTGACCATCGCGGCGTAGTTCTTCACGTCCTGCGCCAGCTTCTCGTCTTTCATCCAGGTCTCGTCCTTGTAGGGCGCCCAGGCCGGATCGTCGGCGGGAATGTCGTACATGCCGTGGGGCGGCGTGATGGGAAAGTAACAGAAGAATGGCTTCTCCTTGTTGGCGCGAATGAACTTCAACCCTTCCTCCATGATGGAGTAGTGCGAGTAAGTCTTCCCGCTGCGGCCGCCCTCGTTGCCCTCCAGTTTCACCTCCTCACTATTCCGGACCAGGTAGGGCGGATAGAAGGAGTGAGCGTGCACCTGGTCGTAGTACCCGTAGAAGACATCGAAGCCGTGCTTCTCGGGCACCCCGGTCGAATCGCGGCCGCCCGCGCCCCACTTCCCGAAGCCGCCGGTGGCGTAACCGCGCGCCTTGAGAAGCGAAGCGATGGTTTCCTCCTCGGCACGCAGCGGCGTCCTGCCGTCGTTGGCCCGCACCGAGGCGTGCCCGGCGTGCTTGCCGGTCATGAGATTGCAGCGCAGCGGGGCACACACCGGTGCCGCCGCCAGGGCGTGCGTGAAGCGAATCCCCTCCGCCGCCATCTTGTCGATCCGGGGGGTCTTGAGGTACGGATTCCCCATGTGGCCCACCTCGTAGTAGGCCAGCTCGTCCGACATGATAAAGACGATGTT
>CAUZKZ010000229.1:0-8594 GCA_963580345.1 Verrucomicrobiia bacterium
TTGCGGATCATTAACGAACCTTAACCAACTCCGCTACCATCAGCAAATTCGATTCTCGCCGAACGGAGGTATTTCAACAGTCTCCTAACCTCGGAGGAAGCCCTGGAAAACTTCGTGCGGCGGGCCTATCGGCGACCGCCCAGTGTGGAGGAACTGGCGGAGGTTCGAGGACAATTTGAGCTGGCGAAAAGGGTGGGCAAATCGGAGCGCGATGCCCTGGGCGAAGCCTTCAAATTCGTGCTGATCTCGCCTCACTTTCTCCTGCGCGTGGAGAAGCCGGGCAAAGTGGGCGGGGACGAGGCCGTGGGTCCCTACGATCTCGCGGCGCGGCTCTCGTATTTCCTCTGGGCATCCACCCCGGACGATGCGCTTCTCCGCGCAGCCGGAACGGCGGATCTATCGGACACCGCCAAGCGGAACAAGGAGATCGCGCGCATGCTGGCCGATCCCCGGAGCCGGGCCCTTGGTGACATCTTCGCCGGGGAATGGCTGGGCACCCACAATGTGGGCCCGCGTATTCGCAAGGATCCCATCGACAATCCGTGGTGTACCGAATCACTCATGGCGGCCATGCGCAATGAGACCGCGCTCTTCGTGCACTCCCTGATCAGCGAGAATGCGCCGGTGGCGCGCTTGATCGATGCCGACTTCACCTATCTGAATGCCGAACTCGCGCGGTTTTACGGCATCTCCGGAGTGAAAGGGGAGACCATGCGGCGGGTGAAGCTGCAGAGCGCCCAACGCGGCGGGGTCTTCGGACATGCCAGCGTGTTGGCGGCGACCTCCTTTCCCGAACGCACGAGCCCGGTGGTGCGAGGGACCTGGATTCTTACCACCCTGCTGGGCACGCCGCCTCCTCCTCCGCCGCCGGATGTGCCGGAGATCGAAGTGGAAGGCCGCTCGCGCAAGGCGGTGCGCACGCTCCGGCAACAATTGGAGCGCCATCGCGGTTCACCGAAATGCGCAGGCTGTCACGCACAGATAGATCCCCTGGGTTTTGGCCTGGAGAACTACGCGGAGTTTGGCCAGTGGCGGGGCGGAGTGGATAATCACGGCACTCTTCCCAACGGCGCGAAGTTTCGCGGACCGGCCGGATTGAAGATCGCGCTCAAGGAAACGCGTCTCGATGATTTGGGCACGCAGATCATCCGCAAGATGTTGGCATACGGACTAGGCCGGCAGCTCGAGTACTACGACGAAACGGCGGTCCGCGAAATTGCCGCCAAGTTGAAACCCGCTGGAAACCGGCTGGCCTACCTCTACTTTCCCAATGGCTCCGCGGAAGGATCCTGGACGCCGCGCAAGGTGGGGGCCGGAGGCAAGCTCGAGCCCCACAAGTCCGATCTCATCGTCACGAGAAACTTGTGGACTCCCCGCGGCAATGGCCATGGCGCGGGCACGGCCACCTGGCTGACCGGTGGATCCTACAATCGCCGCAAGAACGATGTGGGGAATCCCTCCGTGGATCAGATCGTTGCGCGGCATCTCGCTGACGAATTGCCGCTTCCCTCGTTGGAACTGAGCACCGCGGGCGAGGGGAGCTTTTCGGGGAGCCTCCCACGCAATTGTCTTTCCTGGACCGCGCGCGATGTCCCGGCGGTGCGCGATACAATCCCGCGCGCCGTCTTCGACAAACTCTTTCGGCGCGCCCAGGAGGGCTTCGTAAACAAGAGCGTGCTCGATCTCGTGCTCGAGCAATCGAAGTCGCTCAAGCGCCGTGCCAGTGAAGCGGATGGCCGCAAGATTGATGAGTATCTCGACTCCGTGCGCGCCATCGAGAAGCGGCTTGAGTTCGCGGAAGAGCAAAGCAAACGGGCGGCCGCCGATCGCGCCCTGACCGCTACCCTCAAACGCCCCAAGCCCGGCATTCCCACCAACCACGAAGAGTACGTGCGCCAGATGTTAGACCTCATGGCCCTGGCCTTCTGGTCGGGCGCCACCCGCGTCTCGACCTTCATGTTGGATCACGGGCAGAGCAATCGCTACTTCAACTTCCTCCCCGGGGTGCAGGGAACCTGGCACGCGCTCTCGCACTGGAAGAATGCGAGCGGCCGCACCGAGGACGATGACGGAACCACCAAGTGGGAGGATGTGCGCACCAAGAAGGATCAGTACAACGAAGTCACCAAATGGCACCATGCGCAGCTGGCGTGGTTTCTCGCGCGTCTCAAGGAACTCAAGGACGCGGACGGGGCCAGCGTGCTCGACCGCTCCATGATCGTCTACGGGTCCAGCATTGCGGATGGCCACGAGCACGCGGAGAAGAACCTGCCCATTCTTGTGGCGGGTGGTGGCGCCGGCACGATCAAGCCGGGACGCTACCTCGAGCCGCAGAAAAGCACCTCGATGTCACGTTTGCACCTCGGCCTGGCGAAGCGCATGGGAGTGCCCATGGAGCGCTTTGCGGAGGCGGAGGAGGAGTTGCCTGGATTGTAGAGTTCAGCGGTGCAGTGCGTGGCAGCTTCGGCGAAAAATGGGCGCGGGACAAACGCTCCCGGGGGGGCTTGGAGTTTGGGCATCCTTATTTGGCGGTGCCCTGACAATCGCATTGACCATGCTCCGGGGATTCGGCCTTCAGTTTTACCCGCCGCTACGACAATCCCTGCGTGCTGGTGGTTCCGGAATTCAGCGACAGCGGTCTCTCGGTCTGGTCCGATGAGGATCTCACTCTGCACGGCAGTCCAGTGCGGGTCGGAGGTGGCTATGAAGACGTGACCTATCTCAGCCCGGCTTCCTCAATGTCGTCGGCGATCTTTCGAAAGGATTCGGAGAAGGATCCGCGGTGGAAGTGATCCTGGATGCCTCCGGGAGCATGCTCCAGCGCCAGGGCGGCAAGCGACGAATCGAGATTACGAAACAATCCCTCGCGTCCCTTGTCACGAAGACCATCCCGGCTCGGACCAGCTTCGTGATGCGGGTCTTCGGGCACAAGGAGTCCGGGAGTTGCCGTACCGATCTAGAGATTCCGTTGCAGCCGCTGGATCCGACCGCCGTCACGAAAACCATCTCGGGGATCAATGCCATGAACCTCGCCAAGACTCCCATTGCGGTTTCGCTCGAGATGGTTGCCTCCGATTTGAAGGGCGTAACCGGCGATCGCATCGTGATCCTGCTCACGGATGGCGAGGAAATCTGCGACGGAGATCCCGCTCTCGCCATCAAGAGCCTGCGCGCGCAGGGACTCGACGTCCGCATCAATATTGTGGGGTATGCCATCGATGACAAGGGACTCCAGGAGACCTTCGAGAGCTGGGCGACATTGGGAGGAGGGCAATATCTCAACGCCCCCACCGGGACGGAGCTCGCGGATGCGCTCGATGAGATGTTCGTCCACGGTCATGCTACTTCTTTTTCTGGTTGGCGCGATGGTGGGGCGAGTCCTTGGGAACCTGGCAGATCGGCGCGGGGTTGGCCGGAATTCCCTTGGCGAGGCGGGTCTTTACTTCGGCCAGCGCGGAATCGTCGGCGCGGTTCGTGAACTCGCGGGGATCCGCCTCCAGGTCGTAGAGCTCCTCGAACCCGTTGCCGTATTGGATGTAGCGATAGCGCGCGTCGCTGACGCCGTGGGAAGGAGTCTTCTCCCCCCAGAACTGGAAGGAGGTGAGGGAGAGGCGGCCCAACTGGTGATCGACGTAGGTGATGCTGGCGAGGTAACCCTGCATGAACTTTTCCCACTGCTTGTTCTCCACCACCCACTTGTGCCAGCCGGTCCTGCCGTGATTGTGGGCGTCCTTCAGGTCGTCTTCGCGATGCTCGGGGAGATTCACCTTCTCCAGCGGATAGATGTCGAACCACTTTTTGGGAACCTCCCACGGGATGTGCGGGCGAAAGAGACCCACCGCGAGAAAGAGGGGCTTGGCCTGTTTCTTCTTCATCTGCTCGATGGCCCAGTCCACCACCATGTGATCGCCGGTCTTCTCATCGGGCAGGTCGAGCGGCGCCGCTCCGAAGAGCTGCGATCCGCCCCCGAGAGGCCGCCCCGGACCGAGTCCGGACTTGTCGTCGGGGATCAGCTTGGGCCGGGGCCAGTCCTGGGAAATGGGATCGTTGGGGTCGCCCCGGTAGTCGTCCCATGCCTCCGGATCGTTTTGCGAATCGTTCGGAGTCCACTGCAGGGTGTGGAAGATTTTTCCGCCCCCCACCGCGCGGTAGCCGTGATCGCGAAAGTGTTGCGACAGGACCACGGCCTTCTCGAGCAGCGGCGATTCGTGACGCCAGCGCGGTCCGCGTGCTCCAAACATGTTGCGGTAAATGCCGGAGCGGGAGGGATGCACCCCGGTCATGATGGCGACCCGCGAAGGGTGACACGCCGGTGCAGCACAGTGGGCATTGGCAAAATTGACCGAGCGCCGGGCGAGCCGATCGAAGTGCGGGGTCTTGATGCCCGGGTGATGGTCGAGGGGCGAAATGTAATCGTTCAGATCGTCAATCGCCACGAAGAGGACGTGGGGGCGGGCGGAGGCCGAAACGCAGGCCAGGAGAAAAGCGAGAGCAAGAATCGTGCGCATGGGCAGGGCGGAGATGGTTGGAAGAAGGGAGAATGGAAGCAATGGGCTGAGGGAGGATTAAGGCACCGGATTCCGCCTCATTCAATATGGAACAGGACGCAAACCGGAGCCGGGATCTCGATCCGACCCGTCCCCGGCGTGAGCGCGCCCGTCTTGAGATCCAGCGAAAAGACTTGGAGGTCTCCGGAGGCTTGGTTGGCGGCGATAAGGAACTTGCCGTCCGGATCGAGACTGAAATTCCGGGGCGACTTCCCGCCCGTTGTCTTGATCTCGACCAGAGTGAGCTTGCCGCTCTGCGGGTCGATCCCGTAAACGGCGATGCTGTCGTGGCCGCGATTCGATCCGTAGAGGAACTTCCCGCCGGGGTGCACGAAGATCTCGGCGGTGGAGCCCCCGCTCCACCCCTCGGGCACGGTGGAGATGGTCTGGATCTCCTTCAGCGTTCCGGATTCCGCCGCGTAAGTGAAGGCGGTGATGGTGCGCAGCATTTCATTGATTACATATGCAAACCTGGCGCCGGGGTGGAAGGCGATGTGGCGGGGCCCGGAACCGGGAGCGACTTCGGTCGCACCCTTTCGCTCGCCGAGCCGCCCGCTCTCGTCGAGTTCGTACCGGACGATCTGGTCCAGGCCCAGGTCCGCCACGAAGACATGCTTTCCGGCGGGCTCGATGCTGATGGCGTGCGGGTGCGGCCCCTCCTGCCTGTCCTTGTCGACACTGGATCCCTTGTGCCTGATCACGTTGAGGGGCTCTCCAAGCGAGCCGTCGGACTTGATCTCGAGCACCCCGACCGTGCCACCGTGGTAGTTGGCAGTGATGACGGAATTGCCCACGGGGCTGATGGCGAGATGGCAGGGCCACCCGCCGTGAGTAGAGACCGTATTGAGTTTCTTCAGGACTCCGCCCTCCACATCCGTGATCTCGAAGGCGGTCACCGACCCCGATTCCTCGCCTTGAAAGTCCTTGGTCTCATTGACGGCATAAAGGAACTTCTTGTTTGGGTGAAGGGCGAGGAACGTGGGACTCTCGGATTCGGCCGCGAGACGGTAGGAGTCGAGCGCCCCGGTCTCCGAATCGAAGCGGCAGGTGTAGATCCCCTCGCCGTCCCCGTCAGTGTAGGTGCCAATGAAGACGGTGCGTTTCATTTCACGAGCAAAGGAAAGTCGTTATCAGACTGCAAGCGCGAAGGCGTGAAATCATGCCTTCTGGCCGTTTCCCGCGCGGGCACTTTGGCGCTGCAATCCGCGGGCCCGGGAATAAAAAGGCCGCGTAGTGTGGATTTGACGCTGCGATCGAATAAGAATACGCGCCTCCCATCGTAGTGAGGACAGAGCGATGAAGCGAATTTACTCCCTCCTGATTGCCGGCCTTCTCGTCACGTGCGCCCTGGGCCAGTCTCCGCAAGGGAGGCCGTCGTTCACCGGCGCCCGGTTCGGTGAGCGTGGGCCCGATGGGGACGGCTCGGTCGAAGTGAGCGGCGAGCTCAAGCAATGGCACAAGGTGACGCTCAAACACTGGAAACCGCACCTGCGGGACTGGAAGACCGGCGATCCGAGTTGGAAGGACGGCAAGGGCAAGGGGATGATCGGCGCCATCAACTACCTTTCCGGGAAGGGCTGCAACGTATTCTCCTTCCTGCCATACAACGCTGGGGGCGACGGCGACAACGTGTGGCCCTTCATCGCGCGCAACGACAAGTTTCACTACGATTGTTCCAAGCTCCCCCAGAACGACCTGCTTTGCGAGGACTGGCGCTCGCGGGACCGAAGCTGGGACTACTGCCGGTTCGCCCTCGATTTCTTTCGCGACGAGAAGATTCCCTTCTGGGAGATGAGCAACGCGGACGGCCTGGTGGGAAATCCCGGGCACGACAACTCCGCGTACTGTTTTGCCAGGAAGGGTGAGATCTACCTCGTCTATCTGCCGGGTGGCGGGAGGCGGGAGTTGGACCTCAGTGGGACCACAGGAGAATTTCAGGTTGGTTGGTTCGATCCGCGGACCGGCGGCGAGTTGACGAAGGTCGCTCCGGGCAAGGGCGGTGCCGCCATGAAACTCGAGGCGCCGGATGCGGAGAACGACTGGCTGGCGGTGGTGCGCCAATAGGCGGGACGGGGGAAGGACCGCCGGCTCGGTGCGCAGTCACCTTCACGGCGTGGATCCTGCCCTTGAAGGGATTGGGGGGGTCGTGGACCCATTCATTCCGGCGAGTGATCCCCTTTGGCCAGTGCGCAATGAGCGGACTGGTAATGCCTCAAGCCTCTGAAGGTGAGCCCGCAGGAGCTGGCGGGGCTGCGGAAAACGGAGCTGCGCAAAGATCTGATCGCGTGGGAAGTGAAGAGGCGCACATCAGTGACCAACCGCTGGTTGAGCCAACGGCTGCATATGGGCCATTACACCAGCGCGAGCAAACCTGTCCGCATCATCGAGCGAAGCGCCGATCGAAGCGTCAGAACGGTCGAGAGACAACTTTAGAAACTGATCTAAGATTCTAATGTCGACCCCTCTTAATCTGCGACCGCCGGGCCGCGACGCCTCCGGGCCGCGATGCCCCCGAGAGCGATCATGAGGAGTACGACGCGGGAAGGTTCGGGAATGATGCCATACTCGATGTTGTCAATGCCCCATTGCCCGTCTCCGGACGCATCAAATTGGACGAGGGTAATGCGAGGTTGATCGTTTCGATAAAACCCGGCAAACTCAGCGCTATCCTGGCTGGCACCTGTCGTATCGAGCAAAAAATTTTGGGTCGTGCCTCCGAGAAAGGTAACGACGACAGTCGTGCCGGAGTGGTCGATATCCAGGACGCCCACATAATCGACAGGAGAAAGGGAGAAATCCAATTCAAGGAACGGCCGCTCGTTTTGGGCCACGGCAAAATTGTCCACCGGATTCGAGCCTCCGAAAACCGGGCCGGACGATACGGTCGCGCTGCCCGCGTCGGCGTCCCGGATTACGAGACCGGCAGGAAATAAACCCGGGATGTCGTGAACATTCAGGCCGGCCACGGTTGGGCTTTCGAAGTCGACAAGAAACTGAGGATCCGAAATTCCGATGGCATCGAACCAGGCGTCGCGGGTGGTCGCTATCGCTACCGCATCATTATTGGGAATGCTATTGAAAAAAAGACCGGCGACCTCGGTTGAGAAAGGCAGCAACGCCAATAAGGCGAGGGAATAACGTGTCAGTGAGTATTCCATCAAGGATCGAGATATTGAGGGCAATTCTTTCGAATTGCCCCATCTAGATCCGCTCCAAAATTGTACGTCAAAAATTTTCGGGAGGAATCAGGCCTGTTCCGATACGCCCGGATTCCGCCCTTTCTAATCCCGCCTGCACAACCGAGTATGAAGGTAAAACCTACGCGTTTTGCAGTGGCAAGTGCCGCACCAAGTTCAACGAGGACCGAGCGAAGAGCATCTACCAGAGAGTCGGAGGCAAGGCGGCCATCAGTGCCGCGGTCGATCTATTCTACAAGAAGGTTCTCGCCGACAAGACCGTCAACGAGTTCTTCGAAGGTGTTAATATGAAGAAGCAGGCCAAGAAACAGAAGGCTTTCTTCACGGCGGCGCTCGGTGGTCCGGAGCCCTGGAAGGGCAAGGACATGAAGAAGGCGCACGAGGGCATGGGAATTCAGGAGACCCACTTCAATGCCATCGCCGGACATCTCAAAGGATCCTTGGAAGAACTGAAGGTGAAGAAGGAGTTGATTGACGAGGTCCTTGCGGTGGTGGGCACCACCAAGGGCGACATTGTAGAACCGGAAGAACCGAAGAAGTAACGGTTTTCCCTTGCGGCGAGTTGATGCCGCCTCAGCTCTGCATTGGAGGGAAAAGGGGTCAGGCCAGAATGGCACGTGATTAAGCGCATCGATCCATCGCCAGGCGGAGCGCCCGGCCTACAATTGTAGGGCGGCCGCACCGGCTGCCAAAGATGGCCAATGACGAAGACCCGCCTGAACCACGTGCCATTGATAGCGCCGGCAAAAGCCGGTGAGAAGTAAGGAATGAAAGAGTCCCACAGTGAAGACCAAGCCAGTCACGCTGGCCCCGAGTCATGTGAGGGTGTCCGTGAGGGCACACTTGAAGC
>CAUZKZ010000230.1:0-8583 GCA_963580345.1 Verrucomicrobiia bacterium
TCCTTACGGCGCGGGGGGGCACTGGGCGGAATCAACTCTGCGTCCTCGTGAGGGTGGGCGGAGGGGAGAGGCGAGATCGGGGGTTGCTCGGTTTCGGCGAAAACCCGACGCTCCAATTTCCAAATAAACCTCATTGGCCAGAGTCCAGGTTTCAAGTGGGATGATGAGAATTGGATCTGGAGTTTTGGCCCTGGAGTTGAGATTTATCTGGAAATTGGTCTGTGATATTTTCGTTGGGCATGGTCCGATCGCGCCAGGCGAGGCGGCGGAAACAATCCTTCAGGTAGAATCCCCGACTGCACCTCCCGTGATGACGCGCGCGCCCGGTTTGTCGACGATGTAGGCCCAGGCCCACTGGAGGAGGACGGCCAGCTTGTTGCGGAAGCCGATCAGGAAGAGGAGGTGGATGAAGAGCCAGGCGCACCAGGCCGGGAATCCGCGCAGCTTGAACCTGCCGGCCTGCACCACCGCGCAGTTCTTGCCCACGATGGCCATAATTCCCTTGTCGAGGTACTTGAAGGCGGGGCGAAACTCGTGCTTGCGGCCGGCATAGCGGGTCATTTCGAGGCGCAACTCTTCCTTGAGGACAGCCGCGATGTGCCGGCCCATCTGCTCCGCGGCGGGGGCGAGTCCCGGAACCGGGTCGCCGTGTGCATCGTTGATGGAAGCAATATCTCCCGCCGCGAAGATTTCCGGGTGGGAGGGGAGGGAGAGATCGGGTGAGACCAGGAAGCGTCCGCTGTTGTCCTTCTCGCACCTTAGCTTGGTGCAGAGGTCGGTGGCCTGCACGCCGGCGGCCCAGATCACGGTCTCGGCCTCAATCCACTCCCCGTTGTCGAGGTGTACGCGGTGGGGTTGGACGTCGTCGACCCGCACCCCGAGGCAGACCTCCACCCCGAGATCTTCCAGGCGTCTTCGAGCGTACTCGGAGAGCTCGGCCTGGTAGGGTTTGAGGATGCGGTCGCCGGATTGGATGAGGAGAATGCGCAGCTTGCTGGGATCGATGCGGCGGAAGTCGCTCGTCAGGGCGCGGCGCACGAGGTCGGAGAAGGCGCCGGCCAGTTCCACTCCGGTGGGCCCGGCCCCCACGATCGCAACCGTCATGAGGCGCCTCCGCTCGTCTTCGTCGTCGCTGCGCTCCGCTTCTTCGAGGGAAGTGAGGACGTGACGCCGAATGGCCTGGGCATCCTCGAGGGTTTTCAGGCCGATCGTGTTGCGCCGCCACTGCTCGTTGCCGAAGAAGGAGGTGCGGGCCCCGGTGGCGAGGACGAGATAGTCGTAGGGATAGGTTGCCTTTGCGGAGCGGATCTCGCGTTTGCGGGGCAGGAGGTCGGTGATCTTGTCGAGAAAGACCGTGACGTTGCGGGCCCGGCTCAGGACTCCGCGCAGAGAACGGGCGATGTCCGGCGCGGCCAGCGCAGCGGTGGCGACCTGGTAGAGGAGGGGCTGAAAGAGGTGATGGTTGCGCCGGTCGATCAGCGTGACCTCGAAGCGCTCGTCGTTGGCGAGCTTTTGTGCGCAGGACAACCCGGCAAAGCCGCCGCCGACGATGACCACTTTCCGGGGGGGGCTCATGGGCTGCGCTCGGACCGTAGCGGCCGCGGAGATTCAGGCAAGTTGAATGTTAGGAAACCTAAGAGATTGCGCCGGCCGGGCAATTCTGGCATGAACACCTCAATTCCTGCGGTATGGGGTACTCGATGCGCTGTTTTTACTCTCCGGATTTCTATTTGGATCTCCCGGCGGGCCACCCGTTTCCGATGGAGAAGTTTCGTCTCTCCAAGGAGATGCTCCTGCAGGCCGGGACAGTGCGTCCGGAGGAGATCGTGGAGGTGCGTGCGGCATATCCGCACGTGCTGCAACGCGCGCACGACCCGGATTACCTCGCCAAGATTTACCGCGGGCAGCTGGATCGCAAGGAGCAGATTCAGCTTGGTCTTCCGGTCACGCCGCAGCTTTACACGCGCAGCGCCACGGAGGTGGAGGCCACGCGGCTGGCCTGCGAAGCGGCGCTGCAGGATGGAGTGGCGGTGGTGCTGGCGGGCGGCACGCACCACGCCTTTCGCGAGCACGGGGAAGGCTACTGCGTCTTCAACGACATCGTGATCGCGATTCGCAGTCTCCAGATCAAGAAACCGGGGATCAAGGTGATGGTGGTGGACACCGATGCGCATCAGGGCAACGGGACCAACAGCCTGCTCGACACCGATCCGAACGTCTTTACCTACTCGATTCACGTGGGGCGGAACTACCCGAACCGGAAAGTGAGCGGATCGATGGATGTCGAAACGGTGCGCTACGTGGAGGGGGAGATGTACCTGAACCAGCTCTTCACGACCCTCGCCGCCGCCCTGGACGTCTTTTCTCCCGACCTCGTGATCTGGATTGCGGGAGCGGACAACCACCGCAACGACCGCTTCGGGCAAATGATGCTGACGGTGAAGGACCTGCAGCGCCGGGACGAGGTGATCCTGCGGGCTCTGATCGGAAACCGCATCCCGCTGGCGCTTCTCTACGGGGGTGGCTACAACCGCCAACCCGAATACACCGCCAAGCTGCACCGCAACACGGTGACGACGGCGAAGCGGATCGCGGCGCAGTGCTACAGCCCGTAGTGGCACAGGACGACGTGATGCGACCGTCCCGGTTATGGAGAGAAATTGAGGCGACCGCGAATGGGCAGGCTCCGCAGCTTGTCAACGAGCACGCGGAGAGTTCTGAAAACACGACCGTGACGGTCGTGCCACGGTGCGGGCAGGCTCCGGGCGCTTGACCTTGCGGGCGGCGGGGTTCGAAATGGTCCGGCATGCAATCGATTGCAGTGGTGGGCTCGGGCGCGGTGGGAACCTACTACGGGGGACGGCTGGCAGCGGGGGGCGAGGACCTGCGCTTCCTGATGCGCTCGGGCCGGCAGGAGGTGGGGGAGCGGGGCCTGCACGTGGAAAGCGTGGCGGGCGGCTTCGTGGTGGAGCGTCCGCGCCTTTTTGCGACGGCGGAGGAGATCGGCCCGGTGGACCTGGTGGTGGTGGCGTGGAAGGCCACCTCCAATCACCACTTCGGGGAGGTGCTGCCGCCTCTCCTGCACGACCGGACCGCGATCCTGACCCTGCAGAACGGCCTGGGAAACACGGAGCGGCTGGCGGAACTGTTCGGAGCGGAGCGTGTGCTGGGAGGGCTGTGCTTCGTGTGCATCAACCGCCTTGGGCCCGGTCATATCCGGCACACCGCGAAAGGGCTCGTCACGCTTGGGGAGTTTGCGGGCGGAGAGAGTGCGCGAGTGCGGGGGCTCGAACAGCGCTTCACGGCGGCGGGGATCGAGTGCCGGGTGGTGGATGACCTCGCGGCCGCGCAGTGGGCGAAGCTGGTGTGGAACGTCCCGTTCAATGGCCTCTGCATCGCGGCGGGCGGGATCACGACCCGCGAGCTCCTCGCACAGGAAGGGGGAGAGGGTGAAGTCCGCGCCCTGATGGAGGAGGTCATCGCGGGGGCGGCGGTGGGCCTGCGAGTTCCCCGAGACATGATCGACCCACAGATCGAGTCCACCTACGCGATGGGTGCCTACCGCCCGTCCAGCATGATCGACTTCGTGGAGGGCCGCGAAGTGGAGGTGGAAGCGATCTGGGAAGAGCCCCTGCAGAGGGCGCGAGGTGCCGGAGCGGACTTGCCGCACTGGGAGCGCCTCCTGGCGCGCATCAAGAGGCGTCTTGCGGAGCGGCCCTGAAGGACGACTCTTCGTCGGCGGGAGGTTCCCCGGCTTGCTCTTCGCGCGGGCTCTCGACCGGCATGTTCGCGGGGAGGAAGGGTGTCGCGAAGGCGGCGTCGAAGTCGAAGTGATCGCAGAAGTCCTCCTTGGTGTCGGAGTCCTGCTTGCCGAACATGCCCTCCTCGATGAGATGGAACACCATGTCGCCGACATCGCTGCAAGCGCGCAGGCCCCACTCGCTCAGGAGGGTCTGCGCCATGGGCCCAAACTCCTCGAGGGCGTAATCGCGGAAACCGGTCAGCAATTCCTCGCCACTGACGTGGCGCTCTTCGCCCCCTTCCTCGCGGGTCCGCTTCAAGGTGTAATCGAGGGCGTCTTTCAGGAGGAAGTAGGCGCCCGGCTCGAAACGCTTGTCGCGTTGGAGGATATTATCGACAGCAGCATCGAAGCGGAGGGCCTGCATGGGAATTTGGGTAGGAAAGATCGTGGGGCTTGCAAAGACCAAAACACATCAGGGGGTCAGGCTCAAGGCCACGCGCCGGATGGTTTTGTTAACTTCTCTGAGAATAGTATCCGAGCCGTCAAGCCGCCGGGGATTGTCGTGTCCGAGCCAGATGCAGATGGCGTGCCGGGTTCCGAAGGAAACGGCCCACAGGTCGGTTTTTGCGGGGCTGATGGCGGTCAGAAGGCGCGGCTCCCCGTCGGGAAACTGCATGGCGAGGGCCGCTGCGGCGGAACGGGCCTCCAGGGCGGGTGTCACCGAGGGGGTAATTTCAAAAAGTTGATTGAGATCGGCGTCGCGGAGATCCTGCAGGAAATAGGTGCGGGGCCGGTTTCCGCCGCCGGTGAGGGTGGCCGCGGCCGTGACCACTTCGAGGGGGGTGGCGCTCACTCCTCCGCGATAGAGGTCGTCGCCGGCTGCGAAGGGCCCTTCGAAACCCAGGCGTTTGACGAGCCGGATGGTGTCATCGTGGCCGACTTCCCGGCCGGTGCGGAGGGGCTGGTCGAGGAGGGGCTGCTTGCCTCGTTCCGCGGCGGCGGCATAGAGAAAGGGCGTAAAAATCGCTCCCAGTCCGCGGCGGGCGTCGAGGGCGCGATTGAAGGGGGTGCTCTCGGTGGTGCGGCCTCCCACGATTCCGAGAATTCCTCCGGAGCGGGCATTGATGCACACCGCGGCGACTTCGAGATCGGAATCCAGCTTGTGGAGCAGGTCGGCCGTTTCGGTTTCGAGGAGGACCTGGATGTCGGAGTGGATGGTGCTGCGGAGGCGCAGGCCGCCTTGCTGGATGTCGCGGGTGGCGATGAGCTCTTCGAAGTGGCGGCGCACCGCTTGCAGGGCGGCATTTCCGCGGAGGGGAGCATCCCGCGAGCGCAGGCCGAGGGGAGCCTCCGCGATGTCCTCCGCGGTGTCGGTGGTGAGAAACTTCTCGGCGACCATGCGTCCCAGGACTTCGTCGCGTTGCCGGCGGGCGCCCTCCAGGTTGCGGAGCGGGGAGCAGGCGTGCGGGGCCCTGATGATGCCCACCAGCAGGGCGCCCTGGTTTTCGGTGAGGTCGGCTGCACTCACGCCGAAGTAGCGGCGGGAGGCTTCGTCGATTCCGTGGCAGCCCGCCCCGAAGTAGATCCGATTGACGTAGGCGGTCAGGATTTCGTCCTTGGTGTAGGCCCGCTCGATGCGCACCGCGAGCGCTATTTCGAGGAGCTTGCGATGGAGACTGCGCTCCCTCAGATCGAAGCTGTTGCGCGCGAGTTGCATCGTGAGGGTGGAGGCCCCCTGCGTGAAGGAGAGGTCCCTGACGTTGCGCAAGGTGGCGCGGAGGAGTCCCGCCAGATCGATCCCGATGTGCTTGAAGAAGCGCTTGTCCTCGCGAGCCTGCAGGGCCTCGACGAAAAAGTCGGGAAGCTCTTCGCGGGTAATAAGCCGCCGGCTTTCTCCGTGGAGGGTGGCGAGTTCATTTCCGCGCATATCGAAGATGATGCTCCGCTCGGGCATCTCGGCGATTTTCGTGACGTCGTAACGGAACGAGATCACCCAGTAGAAGAGCAGGACCGCGAGGAGAAGGAAGAAGGCGACAATCGCGAGGCGGAAACTGATGCGAATGACCTTTTGGCCGAAGGGCGGAATCCAGCCCGGGAGGCGCGAGTCCCGCCTGGCGGGCTTCCAGATCGCGTCCGGGTCCGGCCCGAAGCCGAGATCGGGCTGGCGCACGGGAGCAGGGGGTGAGCCGCCGCGACGGCGTGTCCTCCGGGTTGGCGAGTGTCGAGGCACGGGAGTCTACCACCTTGAGGGTTCCATCAGTCCACGGGGATGGCCCGCAGGGCCCGCCTTGGTTCCGGGACCGGCTGGGCTCGGGGGGGATCGGGGGCATCCACCGGCACGGCCCGCAGCGGATGATTCGTGCAAAATTCGTTGTCGGCCGGTGCGAGATCGACGGGAACTTTGTCGTTGTAGGCCGCCTGCGCTTGTTCGCAACCGGGCGTGGCGCGCTTTGCGGAGTAGCGGCACAGGCGGCAGGTCTTGAGGTCCACAGGAGGCCCGAGTCCTGCGAACTGGTAGCGTCGCAGCCGGTCGGCGGTCTTCATGACATCCACCCAGACCGGGAGAGCGAGGACGGATCCGTATCCGCGCGGCATGATCGCCTTGGGCTGGTCGAGTCCGATCCAGACCGCGCAGGTCACGGAGGAGGAGTAGCCCACGAACCAGGCGTCGTGGTAGTTGTCGCTGGTTCCGGTCTTGCCGCCGGCGGGCTTCTTGAAATCGAACTGGCTGCGCATGCTGGCTGCGGTGCCGGTCGTGGTGACGCTTTGCAAGAGGGAGTTGACGCTCCAGGCGGCACCGGCGCGGGCGGCCCGGTACCCGAGTGGTTTGGTTTCGTAGACCACCTTGCCGCTGCGATCCAGGATCTTGCTGATCAGGAAGGGCCGGTAGCGGGTGCCGCCGTTGGGGAAGATGGTGTAAGCGCTGGCAACCTCCATCGGTGTGGCTTCCCACGAGCCGAGATAGGAGGAGGCTTTCATCGGCATCCTGCGGGCAAAGGCCTGGTGGGCCACGTCGTTGACGTTCTCCATCCCGGCAAATTCGCCGACCCGAACCGAGGAGGTGTTGCGGGACCTGATGAGGGCGTCCTTTACCGTCACGAGCTCGTGGTATTTTCCGTCCGAGTTGTTTGGCGACCAATCCTTGGGAGCGTACTTGATCTCTCCGGGTTCGATGCGGTCGTCTTTGATCCAGGTGTCGGGACGCAGTCCGCGGTCGAAAGCAGCCAGGAAGACGAACGGCTTGAAGACGGAACCCATCTGGCGCCGGGCGTGGAGGGCCCGGTTGAACTTCGATTCGTCGGCATGGCGACCACCCACCACGACGCGGACCGCCCCGGTTCGGCTCTCGATCACCACCACGGCGCCTTGCAGGTAGTTGGGCGCGCCGCGCCGCGCCGCCGGAGTGGCCTGCCAGCTGGCACGGGTCTGGTGCCGGTAGCCGGCCTGCCGTTCGATCCCGCGCAGGCGCTTGTCGAGGTTGCGCTCTGCAGATTCCTGGAGGCTCTTATCGATGGTGGTGATGATCTCGAGGCCCCCGAATTTGATGTTCTGTGTTTCGAGGAAGTGTTCGATGTCGCGGCGGATGGCATCCATGGCGTAGCTGCCGTGGATGATGCGGCGGCCGGGCGGCCGGATGTGGAGGGGCTCGGCCTTGGCGATCCTGGCCTCTTTTTCGGTGATGAAGCCGAAGCGCACCATGGAGTTCAGCGTGTCGTCGCGCTCACGCTTGGTCTTTTCGAGATCTTCGAAGGGCGAGAAGGCATTGGGGGCGCGGATGATGCCGGCCAGCATGGCGGCCTCCGAGAGGGTGAGATCCCTGGCGGGTTTTTCCAGGTAGGCGCGGGAAGCCGCCTCCACCCCATGAATCGATCCGCCCCAGAAAATCAGGTTCATGTAGTGCTGCAGGATATCATCCTTCTCGTAGCGCGCCTCGATGCGGAAGGCCAAGGCGATCTCCAGGAACTTGCGATCGAGCTGCTTCCACTTCGGGCCGTCGGTGGGAAGGTGGAAGGCATTGCGGGCGAGTTGCATGGTGAGGGTGGAGGCCCCCTGTGCCAGCCGCTTGCGCTTGATGTTCTGATAGACGGCGCGCGCCGCGCCCCGCGGGTCGACGCCGAAGTGCTTCCGGAAGCTCTTGTCCTCCCGGGCGAGGAGGGCGGTCTGAAAATTCTGGGAGACTTCGCCGAGGTCGACAATGTAGCGGTGCGCGCCGTGCAGCCTGCCGAGTTCGTTCTTGTTGCGGTCGTAGATGATCGATCGTTCCGGCATTTCGGCGACGCGCGCCAGGTCGTATTGCAGCGATCTCACAACGTAGAACACGGCGCCGCACAGGAAGAGCGCCAGGCCGAGGCAGGCGGGGTGGCCGAGGGCGCGGGCGGGAATACGGAGAAATCCGGGCCAGTTTTCGGTGAGGCGGTTGACCAGCAGGAAAGGCCAGAAAGAGAGGACAAAGAGCGGACTGTGTTTTTTACGGGGCGTTGTCTTGCGCCGGGTCCGTTGCCGTGAGCGCGAGCGGGAAGCTTGGCGCCCCGGGCGTTTTCGGGGTGCAGCCTTGCGGGCCGAGGAGGAGCGGCGGCGGGGAGCGGATTTTCTGGGTCGGCGGCTGGCCATACGCGAAAGGGGTGAGGGAGCCCGTCAGGGGCTGAAAGGGGCGTGAAATATGAAGCCCAATACGGAAAAATGCCGAAGCTTTCGGCCAGACGAAAAGGACCACGGTTGACGCTTTGTGTGGAGGGCGGATTCAATGTGTTATCGAATATCGCCCCATGGCTGTAAATCAACGTTTTACGCATTTTCGTTCTGACCAAACCCCCGTGATTCCAAGGGTTGGAGGGCTTCGT
>CAUZKZ010000231.1:0-8536 GCA_963580345.1 Verrucomicrobiia bacterium
AGGCGCCATTCGGGGTTGCAAGGCGTCAACGCTCCGCCCCCACGAAGCAAGCTTCGTCTGCCGGAAAAGCGGAAGCAGGGCTTCCGCACTCCGAAAACGAAGCTCCCAATCTCTTCCTTCAACGCAGCTCGGCCCGCAGGTGGATGAACATCTCGGGTGCACCCCCAAAGGGCGCCGGACCGGTCGTCTCGAAAACCAGGGATTCCGTCCCGTCGCCGTGGTTGATCCTCTCCACAAACATCACCTCGCCACCGGCCGGCTGCCATTCGAGCAAGTCCGGCGAAATTTGACAGGTCAGGGCAACGTCGTCAGCCGCAAGGTTGCGACGGTACGAGACGCTCACGGTGGAACCACGATGCTCGGTCGTAAGTTCTCCCGCCAGGGCGTAAGCGAGAAGGGAACCGCCCGCAAAGGATTGTGAGTCGGAGGCGCCCGGGCTTCCGCCAGGGTTGACACTTGGTCGCCAGGTGAGCGGGTCGTTCAGATTCGCTCCCATCGAGAAATCGGTTCGGACCAGGCTGAATCCTCCGCCATCCGCACTCGTGGGCCACGGGTCCTGGTCGCTGTAGCGAAAGTCAAAGATCAGCGAGCCACCGGCATCGACCAGGGTCAGCCGTTCGCCCCCATTGGCAAGGCGGGTGTCATTTTCAAACCGGGCCTGGTTGACGACCAACCTCGCTCCGGGCCCCAGTTGGGTGCCGAACCGGAAGGTATACTCGATCCCCTCGATAAAGTGCACCCCGGTGAGGTCGATCGTCACGGTATCGCTGGTGTTAACAACCTCGATAAACTCGTTCCCTCCGTCCTCGGCGGGGTGATACATGATCTCGCTGACGGCAAGATCCGGAGCGGAGGCCGCCACCACCGATCCTGTATTGGTCACCCTGATGCTTTCCCTGCCGACCTCCCCACCCTGGCGGTTGTAAGCCCGAAGGATCAGACGGTTCTCTCCCGCCCCGAACGGAACCGTCGCCTGCCACGTGTTGGCGTTCAGCCACTTGATTTCAAGAGGAGCGTCCGCCCCTTGGAGCCGGATTTCCCTCACATCCACCCACCCTTGCCCGTTCAGCTCCACGGTCGATGCCTCGGTCGTGAAGTCCGTTCCCCCATTGGTGGTGATCGAAAAGGGCACCTCCGCAGGGAGTTGCCCCAGGACGAAATTGGCGCGCGCCTGGATGCCGCCGGCATAGCCCGTGAAGTTCGCTTCGGCGACACTCCCGTAGTGGTCCAGCCAGCGGTTCATGTAAGCGATGTTGACGGTGGTATTGATCAGGTCGAGCAGGTGCCCGTGAAAAAGACGGGTGAAGGCCGGGCGCGAGATAACCTTGGACATGTTGCGGTTGCCCCACAGCGGCGCGCTCGAGGAACGGGAGTACAAAAAGTCCCAGTCCCACGGCATGGACTCCACGATCCCATCCGACGGCCGCGCATAGAAGAGCAGGTTGTGCGGGCTGCCGTGTGTGTAGGAATCGCCGATCCCCAACAACGACATGAGGGCGAATTGCCGCATCCACTTGTCCACATCGATGGTTTGCAGGACGGCGTCCTCGAGTGTCCAGCTCGCCAGGTCCACTTCGGTGCCGGAGCGGTTGTAGAGCTCGATCCACTCTTCGTCGATCGGGGCATAGTCGATCGCGGGTGCACCGGGTTGCGCGTAGTGCGGCCGGTGGTGGTACATGATCTCATTGATCACGATCTCGTCGTGAAACGCAAAGGTGTTGGGATCGCCCGGGGTGGGCGCGGAGGGGCTCAGGAACTCGCCATCCGGATCGCTCGCCAGGCGGGCCCGGGGACGATCATCCACCAGCACGGCATCGAGCACCGCGGCGCGGCCCGGGGAATAGAGAAAGAGCCGGTCGCCCGCGAGAGGAGCGAAACCGAGCTGATTGGCATCGAGGACGAGACGCTCACCCGATGCCAGGGTGGCGGGCGGCAGGACGTGCTCGCCGTTCGCTGCACCGCCGGGGGAGAGGACCGATCCTCCAACCTCCAGGGGTGCTGCGCCGGCGTTGACGAGTTCCACCCACCAGTCCGGGGCGGCCGCGGACGCCACTTCGCTGATGCGGAGCAGTGGCGGAGAATTCGGATCGGGTTGCGATGCGCCCGGAGGCGGGAAGTTCTCCTGCCCCGGCGTGCCGCCGGGCTGCCGGCTGGCACGCCAATTTTTCGCGGGTCCGCTTGCGGTCAGGGGCGCGAGCTTCGCGAGCGAGGAGCCAGATCCGTCCGCTGCGACCGGCCAATAACCGCGATCGTTGAACACGATCTCGTCCATGATGCGGTCATTGCGGTTGCGGAGGCGCAGGGTCCCGCCGCCGTTGTCAAGTTGTCCGGTAAAGGGACCAAGGGCACCAGAAATCCCCGCCGAGTTGGCAGCCACCACCAGCAACGATCGCCCCTCGATCACGGTCCCTTCCGGGAAGAAAAAGTCGATCTCCCCTGACAGGCGCCAGCCCGACATGTCCACGTCCACCGAGTTTTGATTGTAGAGTTCCACGAACTCGCGCGCGTGGTCGTTCCCGGCCGGGTGATAGTGAATCTCGTTGAAGACCACGATGAAATCCGCCGCGCGCAGCCACGGGACCGACGCGGCCAGGGAGGCCACGACCAAGAGGCGAACGCCGACGGCCGGTTTCATTTAGAATTTATTACTCCACTTTGGTGAACTTGAAGTAATCGATATCTCCGATGTTGCTGGAAGGGCCGACCTCATCCATGACCACTCTAATGGTCTGCCCCCCTTTTTTCAAATGCACGCCCTTGTGTGAGATCTTCTTCAGCGTCGTCCAGCCCCCGGTGTCCGGGATCCGAATCGGGCCGCTAATGTCCACGCCGTCGATCTCGAGGTGGAAGAGGCCGCCCTGCTTGGCGGAAGCGACCGGCATCTCGATCGCGTAGTTCCCGTCCGCCGCCACCTCGACCGTGTAGTTCAACCACTCGCCTTGCACCGTCCAGCCGATTCCGTGCCGGTTGGAGGCGTCGTCACGCTTCTCGATATCGACTTGCGTGTCCTTTCGGTAGTCCGCGCCCTGGTTCTTCGGATCCTTGTCGTGATAGGCCACGCCGGCTGGTCCTTCGTCGTAGTGTTCCGCCTCGATCTTCCCCGGAATGGGATGGCTCTTGCCGCCGAACGGCTTCGGCTTTTGACCGCTGACCTTGGACGGTGCCGGGGGCGCGGGCGGGGCCGGTTTCTTCGACGGGGCAACCGCGGACGTCTCGACGTCGGACCATTCCACCCCCTTGGGAAAATCACCGCGACCCTTCGGGACGAGCTTGATGGTGCGCAGGTCGATCAAGGATCCCGCGTTGAAGGCGCCGTCGCTCCTGGCAACCAGGCGGTGCGTGCCGGCCGTGAGCGTCATGCTCCCGACCCGTCCCCAGCGATAGACGTCCCACGTTCCGGTGTTGGGGACGTCGGCGCTCAGGGAGCGGTCCGCGATGGTGAACATGATGCGCCCGTCGTCGCTGTCGCTGTGCAGGGCCCAGTCAACCCACAGGTCGTATTCGCCCTCGCGCTCCAGCTGGAAGGTCCACTCCGCGCGGTCCTTTTCGGTGCCCCAGAAGCCGAGGTTGCGATACTGTTGCTCGAAGACGATCTTCGGTCCGTAGACCTCCGCCGCGGATGAAGGCAGCGTGACGGTGTAGCCCCCCTCCTGGTTGATCAGCTTCGGCTCGTTGTTGTCGAACTTCTTGCGTGGCTCACCCCCGACCTGCAGGTAGGCGAGGAGGTCCGCCATCTGCGCAAGGTTGATGGACGCCTCGAGTCCCTCCGGCATGAGAGAGCGCCCGGTCGACGTCAGCGACTGCAATTCTCCCCGCGGAATCGTGGTGCGAACTCCATCGATTCCCACCAGCGTCACGGCCGCGCTGGTTTCCTCTACCAGCGAACCGGCCACGGTGCGCCCGTCCTTCGTCTTGGCGATGTACATCATCCAGTTCTCCTGGATGGCCTGGTTGGGATCGAGGATCCCGGTCAGGTAGATTTGCGGAGTGCGGTTGGTGAGGGCGGCCAGGTCCGGGGCGATGACATTGCCCACCCCATCGAGGCGGTGGCAGGCCGCACAGTGCGTCGCGAAGAGGGCGCGGCCCTTCTGGCGGTCGCCCGCCATAGAAAGGGCCGGCACGTACTTCTTGATCACCGCGGCGCGGTCCGGGCGGGTGGCCCCGCCCAGCAGTTTCTCGGCCCGCTTGCGGATCGTTTCGTCCTCGTTCCGCAGCAGCAACTGGCGCCGCGGCACGTCGAGGGAGGCGGCCAGTTCGTTATTCCCGGCCATCGCGCCCAGAAGCGTGCTGGTGAGCTTCGGCCGTGCCAGCATGGCATCGATGATGGCGCCGCGCACGGCCGGTCCGTGACCGGGCCAAGCGGCGAGGAGGCGGTTGGCCGCCGCGTCGTCGTCGTGGCGCAGGAGGGACTTGACCGCCGCGACCTGCAATTCGACCGGGGCCGTGATTTTCAGGAGCGAGGCGAGCCGGGCGGTGTCTGCCGAGCCCGATCCGGCGCGGCGGATCAACTGCACCGCGGCGAGGCGCGTGGCGAGCGGTTCCTTCTGGTCGTCGAGAATGGCCCGCGCGGCCGCCAGCATCGGTGCGACCTGTGATCGCAGCGTTTCGTCGGCGCCGACCGCTTCGAGGAGGCGCGCCGCGGCGGTGAGTTTCCAGGCTTCGTAGCGCTTGCCGTCTGCCGGCTTGGCGGTGATGCGCGCCAGCACTCGCGGCACAAACTTGCGGGCGTCCCCGCCGAGCATGCCGATCAATTCGTTGGCGAGGGCGGAAGTGGTGGGGGTGCGCTCCTCCGCGAGGACCGCGAGCAGGACGCCATCCGGGAAGGCTCCCGCCGAGGTGAGGGCGGCGGCCCGCAAATAGGGGCGCCCGGCGTTCTTCACCAGGAAGCGTCCCAGGGCCTGCCCGGCCCGCCCATCCTTTAGTTCACCAAGAGCGTAAGCGGCCTGCCGTTGCACGTGTGCATCGGCATCGTCGAGCAAGGCAATGGCGCGCTCGCCGAGTTTGGGATCGCTACCCAGGAACGACGCGCCGACCCGCAGCGCATTGCGTCGCACCCCGGGGTGCGCATCGTGGAGACCGACAGTCATGGCCTTATCGGAAAGCGCTCCGAGATCCGCAAGAGCACTCAGGGCTTGGGTACGGGCGGCGGGATGCTCGCTTCGCAACACCTTGATGAGGGCTGGGATCGCTTTCTGTTGCTCGGCCTTCTTGAGCCAGGTCAACATCATGTGGGCGGTGTTGCGCTGCCAGCCGTTGGGCGAGTCGAGGGCCGCTGCCAGCTCGGCCGGCACCAGGCCCGCCAGCTTTACGGGCTTGTGCAGAGTCGCCCCGCCGGGAAAGACCTTGTAGATCCGTCCCCGGTCGTGCCCGGCGCGCAGGCGGCCGTCCGCGATCATCTCGCATTCCAGGGTGTCGTCGATCCACTCGGGATGTTCGATCACAAGCCGGTAGAGGTCCGCTACGTACATCCCTCCATCCGGTCCGGTCCGGATCGCAGTGGGACGGAACCAGGAGTCGGAACTGCGCAGGAATTCGCTCTGCGCCTCGTCAGCCGCCCGCGCAGTCTGGATGAGGACTCCATTCCACGTGATGACCTCCCGGTGCACGCAATTGTGAACCGGGCAGGAAAAATAGACCGAGGGCTCAACTTCGCCGTCGAACAAGGTGTCGCGGTAAAAGGTGTATCCACAGCCGGAGGTCAGCTTGCCCGGCGACCCGGCGGGCGGGGGGTTGTAGCCACTGTAGTGGCTGAGCACGCGGCTGATCGGGTAAAGGTCGATCACGCCCGTGGTGGCGTGGCGGGCCGGGGGCTGGGAGACCTTCGGGTTGCGGCGAATCTCGTGATCCTCCAGCGCGATCTGCCAGCCATTGGAATTGTTGCCGGCCACCCAGTTGCCCCAGTCGTCGCGATTGCGGCCGTGCTGCGTCACGCCGGTGGCGGGTTCCAGCTCGCCGGTGTCGGGCCGGATCCGCAAGTCGAACCCACCGAGGTCGAGCGACTTGCCGGCCCTGGTGGATCGAATCGGCCCGCCGCTATCTCCGTTGGCGACGTAGACCCACCCGTCGAGCCCCCACACCAGGCCGTTCGCGCGGTGCTGCTCGTTGCCCCGTCCGAAGCCTTCGTAGAGCACCTCCTTTTTGTCCGCGTTGCCGTCGCCGGTGGTGTCGCGCAGGAACCAGATGTTGGGCGGCGCCACCACCAGCACCCCGTCGCGCCAGGGCAGCACTGTGTTCGCCGTCTCGAGCCCGTCCGCAAAGAGGGTCCGCTTGTCGTAGCTTCCGTCGCCATCGGTGTCGGTGAGATACGCAATCCGCGATCCGGGCTTGTCCTTGTTGTCGATCCCCATCGGGTAGTCCGCCATCTCGGCCACCCACAGGCGGCCGTCCGGACCCCAGGCCACATCGACCGGGTCCATCACGAGCGGTTCGGCCGCCACCAGTTCGACGCGAAATCCGGGACGCGGCTGCATGGAGCGCAGGGAGGCCCCCGGGCTGCGCGGTTGATTGACCTGGTCGCCCATCAAGTCGCCGAAGCTGCGCTGGTCGATGTGGTGTGGCATGATCGCGCCGGTGTCCTCGTTCTGCCAGTAGAGGTGTCCGCGCTTCACCCAGGCCCCGTTGTTGGTGCCGTCCTTTCGCACGATGGGAGCCAGCACGTTGCGCTCGCGCGGGTGCTGTTCGCCTACTCCGTCGCCCTGTCGTTTGCCGCCAAGCCCCTTCCGGGACCAGCCGGTTTTCAGCGAGTCGAACATCCAGGTCCCATAGCGCTCCGCGTTCGAGAAGATGACGTCCTGGCGCCCGTCGTCGTCGAGATCCGCAAAGCGCAGTCCCGCGTCGCCGCCCTTGGCCGTCACGATCGAGGTGCCTTCCGGCAAACCGAACGGGAGCTTCTGCCAGCGGCCCTTGGCGCGTCGATAGACGGCCGACTGCGACGCCGTCCCGACCATCAGCTCACAAATCCCATCGCGGTCGATATCGCGCAGGCGCACTCCGGCATCGGCGCCCTTGCGGAACGTGGTTACCGCGTCGAGCCCCGCCACGAGCCGTGCATCGGCCACCCAGGCTTTGCCGTCGAAGCGCCAGGCGCGGTTCACCCCGCGCGGATCGGTGGAAATTGCGGCGGCCCGTCCACTTTCATCCAGGATCCCGAAGTGCAGGCCGGGTGTGACGAGGGTAGGGAAGGGGAATTCGCGCCAGGTCCCCTTTTTCGGTTCCCAGATGCGGCTCAGCTTTGCCTTGTCGTTTCCGATCACGACATCCATGTAGCCGTCGCCGTCGATGTCGAAGACGCGCACGCCGTTGTCCCCGCCCTTCGCATTGCGCAGGGGATGCCCGACCAGCATGTGTTTTACCATGCGGTCGTGCATCTCGCGCATGTTGAGGAATTTGACCTTTTTTCCGTGCGTGCGGTCGGCATGATCGACGATCTCGACCATCTGGTCGTTGCGCATCCAGCCACCGGAGTGGAAGCACAGCGAGACCGCGCCCTGCTTGGCCACGGTGGCGTCCACGGCCGCCTTGTAGTCCGAAATGAACACCGGGTTCTGCGCGCCGAGGAGGGCCTGTCCGGTGTAATCGTTGGGATACACGAAGGGCAGCTCCCAGATCTTCCCGCCCACCACGAATGGATAGGGGTAGTTCTCGAGGTAGTTGACGAAGCCCGTCATCAGGTAGCGGGCGAAGCGTTGGGCCCCCCCGGCGTCGTCTGCGAAGAGCGCCTTGGGCACCTCCGGGTCTTCCGGCGTGAACACCAGGCCGACGCTGGTGCTCATCGACATGAAGCCTCCTCCCGGGCTGACCGCGTTCAGGATCTCGGCGTAGGCGCGCGGGCTCGGCGTGTTCTGGCCGTCCATGCAGCCGAAGCGGAAGCCCACCGACCGGTTGTTGGGAATTTTCGCCAGGAGATCCACGCAGCCCTGGTAGTCTGCGCTGGCCCGCGCGAAATCGAGCCGCTGCAGCAGCGGGCACGGGTGGCTCAGGGTGTGGGTCTCGAGCGAGACGCCCTCGCCCAGCAGCCACTGCATGTTGGGATGCGCCGGGTCGGGCCGGTTGCAGGTGATGCTGACCGGCCCGCGCTCGTCGATGATCTTGAGCCGCTCGATGATGGGAGTCAGGTAATTTCGGAAGTGCTGGCCGTCGCCCGACATGTCGTCGATCGCGAGCACCACCACCGCTTCCACCCCCTTTTCGCCGATCCACTGCGGCGTGATGAGCTTCGCCGACTCGCGGTGAAACTGCCACGGGTTGTTGGGCTCGTCGAGGTGGACCAGGCGGTTGCCGTTGGCCGCGGCCCACCCGGCGGGAAGGAGGGCCGCCAGGGACAACGCGCCGGTCAGGGCCAGCGTCAAGAGAGTCCGTTTCGCATCGATCATAGGCTTCAACAGCTAGCACCAAATGGACCCCATGACCCGGGCGGATTCAATTTGTTATCGAATATCGCCCCATGGCTGTAAATCAACGTTTTACGCATTTTCGTTCTGACCAAACCCCCGTGATTCCAAGGGTTGGAGGGCTTCGTTCAGAACAAAAATGCCGT
>CAUZKZ010000232.1:0-8506 GCA_963580345.1 Verrucomicrobiia bacterium
GTGGGGGCGGGTTCGGCCTCCCGGGGGGGAAAAAGGGCCTTGCCCTCTAAGGGGATTGTCCTGGGGGCAACCGGCAAGGACTACGGCGACATTCGGGACAGCGCGGTGGGGGCCATGCGGCCCGTGGGCCTGCAACGGGACATCAAGGTGGCGGAAGTCGATACCTACGGCTTTTCGGCGCAGGCCACCGCCGAGCCAGGCATTGGGGAATTGCTCTACGGGGTGGATTTCTATCACGATGAGGTCGACTCGGAGGGCATTCGCAATGGCGCCCCGCGGCCCGCGAACCGGCCGGTGGCGGACGATGCCTCCTACGACACCCTCGGGGTCTTTGGGACCTACAAGGTTACGCTCTCGCGCTTTGAGAAGACTCCCGGCAATGACGACCAGCGTGTCCCAATCAATGGCACTCCGGGCTACATCGTGCCGTCCTTCCACGCCGGGGTCCGGGCGACCGAGAATGTCACCCTGACGGTCTCCCTGGAGAACCTCACCGACCAAGACTACCGGATTCACGGCTCGGGCGTGAACGAGCCCGGGTGCAACGCGATTTTCGGAGCGAAGGTGGAGTGGTAACTCCGGCACGGCGAAACCCGTCTTGCCGAGGCGAGCGCCGATCGTGCCGCTGCAACTCAATTGCGAAAGACTCCGCATCTCCCTCCCGTTTTCCACCCATGTCGCGCTTTCCGCTCGTTTTCCCCGCTCTCGCCCTTGCCCTCTGCGTCGCTCTCCCTCTCGCCGGGCAGGACAAGGCCAAGTTCGCCGCGGGTTCCGATTCACAGCGCCAGACCGGTGTTCCGGCGGGCAAGGTGACCCGGCACGAGTGGAAGAGTGAGATCCTGAAGGGGACGGTGCGGCAGTGGTACCTCTATGTGCCGGCCCAGTACGATGGCTCTAAGCCGGCGGCCGTGATGGTTTTCCAGGACGGGCACGCCTACGTGGGAGAGAAGGGGGATCTCCGCGTCCCGGTGGTCTTCGACAACCTGATTCACAAGGGCGAGATGCCGATCACGATCGGGATTTTCGTCAATCCGGGTCTCTTCGCGGAGAAGATCGACGGACAGCAGGGCTGGAAGGTGCCGGAGGGCGTGAAGAGCAATCGCAGCGTGGAGTACGATACGCTCGGCGATGCCTATGCGACCTTTCTTGCGAAGGAGATCCTGGCGGAGGTGGGAAAGAAGTACAAGCTCACCACGGACCCCGCCATGCGCGCCATTTGCGGGATGAGTTCGGGCGGAATCTGTGCGTTCACCGCGGCGTGGGAGCGCCCGGATCTCTTCCGGAAAGTGGTGAGCCACATCGGGAGCTTCACAAACATTCGAGGCGGGCACGTCTACCCGGCCTTGATTCGCAAGACGGACAACAAGCCCCTGCGGGTCTATCTGCAGGACGGCTCCAACGATCTCGACAATGAGCACGGGAACTGGTGGCTGAGCAACCTGCAGATGGAGAAAGCGTTGCAGTTCAGGAAATACGATTACAAGACGGTGTGGGGAGAAGGCGGCCACAACGGCAAGCACGGCGGTGCCATCTTTCCGGACACCATGCGGTGGTTGTGGCGGGACTGGAAATAGACGTCATTACAATCGGCGCGACATTTGTAATCGAAATTGCATGGCGGCCGGCGGGGGCCGGGCGTATTATATAGAATGGAAACATCCCTCTTTCTCGCGAAACTGATCGGGCTCTACGGGTTGGTCGTATGCGTGCTGTGGCTGGTGCGGGGCAAGGAGTTCAACAGGCAAATTGAGGAGAGCGTGGGGCAGCCCACTTTCCTCATCCTGTCGGGATTCCTGGCATTGATCGCGGGGCTCGCGATTGTGATCGGCCACAACGTGTGGGAGGCCAACTGGCGGGTGGCGATCACAATCGTCGGGTACCTCTCGCTTTCGAAGGGGATCGTCATGTTGGGATTCCCCGGGCACATGACCCGAGTCTCACGGTTCTTCCTCGAGAAGAAATCGTCGATCGTTTACGGGTGCGTGATGATTCCGCTCGCGGCGTGGCTGGCGTGGATCGGCTTCACGGGAGGGTGAGTCGCTTGAGATCACGGCGGGATCGCGGCTCGTAGCGTGGGGTCGATCGAAGAGAGACTCCGGGATGGGTTCGCGGAATCGAGGTGGGTGCCGGGCTGGGCGCTTGAAAAGCGCCGCCACGCTACGGGCTTCCCTCCGGGATCGATCAAGGCAGCTTCACCGGCTCGTTCGGCTTGAGGGCGTGTTTCGGAAGCGGATACTTGTCGGTAAAAACCTGGAGGACCGGGTGGGGTTCGATCGTGATCGATGACTCGTCGACGAATTCGGTGCCGGACTTGAGCCACGGCTTGCGATCGAGTCCGAGGTGCTTCGCGAAGAATTTGTACATCGGCTGCCGCTTGGATTCGCCGTAGTCGTGCTTGTCGTTGGGGAGGTGGGCGTTCTCGACGAGATCCTTCTTGCCGTAGAAGCTGTAGATCCGCTGCACGAAAGGGAATTCGACGTTGGGGGTGTTGACGGTCCAGTCTCCGCCGCACGAGATCAGCATCATGGGCCGCGGCGCACAGAGGGCCGCAATCTCGGTGTTGTTGGTGATATGGTCGGGCCGCACGTGAACCGGGAGGCCGCTTTCGCAGGCACAGCCGCCGTAAAAGTGCGCGGAGACCATCACGCAGGGAGCGGAGACCGCGATGCGATCGTCGAGGGCGGTGAGAAGGAAGGTCTGGGTTCCACCCCCCGAGGCGCCGGTGATGCCGATTCGCTTGGGGTCGACCTTGGGCAGCGAGATCATGAAATCGACGGCACGGATGCTGTTCCAGCATTGCAGGCGCAGGACCTGGTTGCCGGGGCTGGGGCGGTGATTCCAGCCGGTCTTGCGCGAGTCGCCGTAACCCACCATGTCGTAGGAGAACACGGCCGCGCCCATGCGGGCCAGGGCGGCGCACCGGGATTGCATGTCGGGGCGATAGCGCCCCTCCCCGGTGTATTTCGGATCGCGGGCGTGGCCGTGCGGGCAAAGGATGGCGGCAAGTTGTCCCCTGGTGTCCGAGGGGAGGTACAAGTTACCGCAGAGAAAGAGACCGGGCGCGGTTTCGATCGCGAGATTCTCTACCGAGTATCCGTCGTGTTCGCGTTTCGAGTGCCGGATCGGATTGAGCGGCGTCTTCCCGGGAAAGGGGTCGAGTCCGGCGCCCTCCAGGATGCCCATTCGCACGGCGGTGCGGCGCTTCTTCCACCCCGCGAGGTCGGAAAAGGTGGCCGCAATCCGATCGAGCTCGGGCTTGCCTTCTTCGGATTTAAAGAACCCGCCCTGGCGGAGGGACGGTTTGTTTTCGGCATGAGCCAGCACGGAGGTGAGGGCGCCGACTATGAAGAAAACAGGGAGGCGAAACATTGTGGCATGCTGAGGGACGAACTCGCGAACGAAAGCCAAAAGCGCAGGGGGGAAGAACTACTTGTCCCGGGCGGCTTGCCCTCGAAAATCCCTGGTGTAGCGAGCCAGGAGGGCCGGGACGTCGTTCTTCACGAAGTACATTTTCCCGCGGATCTTCTTGGTCTCCCCGGGCGCGAGTCCGCCCAGCCGGAAGTCGGAGTGGAGACACCGGATCACACCCTGGAAGAGCTCCTGGTAAGGTTCCCAGGCCAGGGCGAGGATCAGGCTGTCATCGGCGGAGAAGCAACCGATCAAGCCGTTGCTGGGCACATCGACGCTGAGGGGGCGGGGGTTGACGTCGTCGCGCGGGACGTGGGCGGGGCACCAGACCTGTCCCGGGATGTAGCGGGCCTTGGTCGCCCAGTTCTTGGTCGGCATGGTGGCGAGCTTGCCGTTGAGAAAGATGAAGCTGCGCTTGAGGTAGGCGTACATGTCCTCGGTGGCGGACTTGCCGGTGCCGGAGAATTCCCCGACCCGCACGCAGGGTTGGGCCCAGTGCGCCAGCGAGGCCTTGGCGGTGGGATTGTGCGCAACGAGTTGGAAGTCGACTTCGTCGTCCCGGCACGTGATGACGTGCGTCACCGTCACGCCGTCCACCAGCACGCACTTCAGTTCGAGGCGGGTCTTCTCGTCGTTGGCCGCGACCAGTTCGGTCCGATGACCGATGACGGTCTGGTGCCAGTCACGATCGGTGGAGCCGGGCCGGCAGTAAGCTTCAAGATAATGGGTCTTCACCACCCTTCCCGGGAAGTCGCCGTGGATGCTGAGCATGTTCTTCTCCCAGGTGCAGGTCAGCCGGGGCGGGGCGGCAAGGGCGAGCGGGGCGGCAAGGGCGAGGAGCAGAGCGCAAGCGGAAAGGCGGGCAGGCATGGCTTCACTCATTACGCCACCGGCGCGGATCTTCGATCAGGGGTGGCAGCGTCCCTGCAGCGTCCTTGCAAAAGGGGAGGACGCCCTGGTGTCCTGAACGCCAAGTTCGTTAAACTTGGGGAACTGAGAGGTTTTTGTGAAAGTGCTCGCTTCGCTCGGCGAAAAGAGGATCGCGCGGATCTTTTTTCCAATCGCGGCGTTGCTCCGCGGTCACGAATCGCGATTCGCTCCCTCGTCGCGCCTTGCCCTTGAAAAAAATCTCTCTCTCGCCAAATTCAACGCTCTTATCGTTCAGGACACTGGTTCTGCCGCCTTGCCTCCCGCGAACCTCTTCGACGACGCCGGCGCGCCGTCTGCCTCTTTTCATCAGCCCGTGTAGTCCTGGTGATCGGGAACCATGCGATCGATCCTCCAGGCTTCGGCATCGAAGAAGAGGAAGGTCGAAGGCCAGGCCTTGTTCGGATCTCTCTCACCTGATGGTGTGAGGTGAACGACCGCGAACTGTTCATTGCGTCCGAAGATTCGGAAAAGCACATCATTACAATCGATTCGCCTCGCCCATGCTTCGGCCTGCACCCCGTAGAGAACGTGGTCCCGCCTCAGTTCCCGCTTTAAATCCGCAACGGTTTCCGCTCCGCGTTCCGTGATCTCTTGCCACGGCGGGAGCATCTCGAAAATGAACTTGGATGCCGACGTACTCATATTCAGCAGAACAGTGTCAACGGACCTTGGGACCAAACTGGGGGCGCCGTCGTCACTGTTCATTACTGTAGCCCATGCCGGGGGGGGCAGGAAGGGGCAAGTTCTGGGCCCCGTGAGGAGCTCTGGCGGGAAGGGGAGGCCTCCAGGTAGTTCGTCTTTCCTTTGCCGGGCAAGTCGCCGTGGATGTTGAGCATGTTGTTCTTCAGATCCGTATTCTACTGCGAGTTCCCGCCCTCGCCTTGCGCCTGCGAGCGTCTCAAGGGCAGATGCTTGTTCGAGCCGTCGAAGGTGTCGTCGTTGGGGGTTCCCCGGTTCCACTGCAGCGGGCGACCTCCCAGTCGGGACCGGTTCCCAGATCGTTTCGCGACCATCCGCTGGCGAGGACGGTGGTCGGGTCGAGGTAGGTGCCGTGGTGCGATCCTCCCTCTTCCTGAGCCCGCCCGGGCTGGCTGGCTTGCCCCCGGCGCAAGTATTTATTCCTCTCACGGGGCAAAGGCCAACGGCCTTCACTCATCGTAGCCTGGGGCAGAGCAACGCGGCGCCCCAGGACTGGGGATCAGGACGCGAAGCGCAGGCTGAAGGCCTGCCTCACCGGTGCGCGCGCCGCGCGGACGGTGCCGTGGTGCGATTCTGCCTCTTCCTGAGCCCGCCCGGGCTGGCTGGCTTGCCCCCGGCACAAGTATTTGGAGCCGAAGGGGTTGCAGATCATTTGGGTGAATCCTGGCAAAAAGAGGCTTGCAAATGAGAATGAGTCTCAATAGCAGCCGCGTAGTGAGACTGCGCAAATGAAAACGAAGCGGAGGCGAATTGGAATGCAGGTGATGTGGATGCTGGGGGCGGGGCCGGTGGTGGGGGCCGTGACGCTGGAAGAGCTGGCGGCTCGCATGGAGCGGTTGGAACAGAAGGTGGCGGCCTACGAGCGGCGCTACGGGCCGTTGGAGGAGGAGGGGCCGCCGGTGCGGAGGGCTGGTGCGAGCGCCCCGGCGGCGAGCAGGGCGGGGTCACCTGCGCTGGCGGAATCTCCGAAGGGCGGGTTGGTTCTGGATGACGCGGCCTCCATTGACGCCCTCTACGGGGCGAGGGGAGGAGCGGGGAGCGATCCGGGACGGGGAGGCGACTCGTGGTGGGAGCGGACGACGTTGGGCGGCTATGGCGAGATGCATCTCAACCTGGTGGGCGGAGGGGACAACGAGATCGATTTCCACCGCTGGGTGCTCTTTCTGAACCACCGCTTCAACGATCGCATCACCCTGAACAGCGAGTTGGAGTTGGAACATTCCCTGGCCGGGGAGGGCAAGAAGGGCGAGCTGGAACTGGAGCAGGCCTACATCGATCTTGCGCTGGGCAAGAGAGTGCATGCCAAGGGCGGCTTGTTTCTCCTGCCGGTCGGGATCCTGAACGAGACCCACGAGCCGAACACCTTCTTTGGAGTGGAGCGCAATCCGATCGAGAAGGAGATCATCCCGACCACGTGGTGGGAGGGGGGCCTGGCGCTCTCGCAGACGACCGAGTCGGGATGGGGGTGGGATGTGGCGGTGCACTCGGGGCTGGATGTGCCCACCACGGGAGGAGACGCCTACCGGATTCGCAGCGGCCGGCAGAAGGTTTCGGAGGCCCCTGCGGACGAACCGGCTGCCACCGCGCGCGTTCGCTACTCCGGGATCCCGGGGGTGGATGTCTCGGTGTTTGGGAACTACCAGAACGATCTCACCCAGGCGGCGGGAACGGAGGACAACCAGGCCTACCTGCTGGGGGCGGCGGCCAACATTCAGCGCGGCGGTTTCGGCCTGCGGGGATTGATCGCGCACTGGCACATCGACGGCGACATGGTGAAGATGATGAACCGCGACGAGCAGTGGGGATTTTACCTGGAGCCGTCCTACACCCATCCGCTGGGCGAGACCAGCAAGGTGGGAATATTCGGGCGCTGGAACTGGTACGAATCCGCGAAGGGCGAGGTGGACCAGTATGACGTGGGAGTGAACTACTGGCCGGTCGACAACGTGGTGTTCAAGGCGGACTACTCGCGCATCATTCCGGATGGCGGGAATGCGGAGGATGTATTCAACCTGGGGGTGGGATATAGCTTTTAGGGAATCACAGGATATGAGAAGGCCAAGACGAAGAGGGGTGCGAGGGAAGGGTGCCAGGCGGGGTCGTCGGCGGGATTCCGTGCTCGTCGGTGGAGAGGCCGTCCGCGATCGATGCAGAGGTTCGCAGAGGTCTGCAGATGGGCGCGGATCGAGGTGGAGATTGGAGATCCGGACCAGACTCATGGTGACGGGAACCGGAACGGGGAGGCGAGTCGGTTGGTTCTGCGCGGTGGGGCTGATGGCTCTGACCCTCGGCGCCTCCCGGGCCGCCACGACGGTTTACGAGAAGCCGTCGAATTTCATTCGCTCCGCGTGCGGGGGGGTGATTCCGGCGGCGGGTGCGATCGATCTCACCGCCAGTCACCAGGCCCGTATCAAGCGCCTGCTCGGCCACACTTACCGGCCATCGCGGGTCCGCTACTGGGTGTCGGGCCAACGCATGGTGGTGATCCTTGATGAGATCGGGAAGACCCAGCCAATCACGACCGGCTTCGTGGTGAGCGGCGGCCGGATCGAACGGGTGAAGGTGTTGATCTATCGTGAGAGTATCGGCGCGGAGGTGCGGCGGACGTCATTCACGAACCAGTTCCGGGGAGCGACCCTGGGCGGATCGGGAAAACTGAGCCGGCGGATTCACAACATCGCGGGTGCGACGCTTTCGGTGCGGGCCTTGAGCGAGATGGCGCGGGTGGCTCTTTACCTCAACGAGATACGACCGAAGTGACATGAGTGAAGCGCCGCCCATCCAGAAGAAGCGGGGGTTGTGGGGTCCGCGGCGATGGCATCGCTGTCTGGGTGTGGTCCTGGCCCTGCCGCTCCTGTGGCTGTGCGTGACGGGACTGCTGCTGCAGCACCAGGAGGGTCTGGGGCTTGCGGAGCGGAAGGTGAGCTCGGGCTGGTTGTTGAAACGGTACAAGCAGGTTCCGGCAGGCGAGCCGCGGGAGGCCAGGGCGGGGCGATTCACGGTTTCGGAGTGGGGCGGGGTGTTGTTCTTCGACGGGCAAGTCCTGGAAGAGGGTGGGACCCTGGTGGGAGCGGTGGCGAAGCCGGCGGAACTGATCTTGGCGACGGAGAACGCGGTATTCGTGTACGATTCCCAGGGGAGCTATCTCGATCGCCTGGGCGAGGAGTCCTTGCCGGCGGTGCCGGTCGCACGGATCGGAAGGGATTCGTCGGGGCGCGTCATTCTCGAGGCGGGCGGCGGGAGTCACGTCCTGAGCGACGACTTTCTCTCCCACGAGAAGGCCGGGCGAGAGGCGGAGGTGGTGTGGAGCGTCGTGACGGAGGCGGGCGGGGCGCGTGCGGCCCTGCAGGCGGCGCTGGCGGAGGGAGCGGGATTCACCTGGGGGCGGGTCGTGACGGACCTGCACAGCGGGAGACTCTTTGGAAAGCCGGGCAGATTCCTGGTGGACCTGACCGCGGTGGCGGTGATC
>CAUZKZ010000233.1:0-8475 GCA_963580345.1 Verrucomicrobiia bacterium
TGGCGGGTCGCGATCGCGGCCTTTGGCATGGCGATGTGGCTCTCCTTCACGGCAAGTCCCCTTCTCCGCCTTCCCCGCCGCGCTGCCTTCCAGGTCCTGGGAGTGGGCGTCCTGGTGGGCGCCCACTGGACCTGCTTCTTCTGGTCCATCAAGCTGGCCAACATCTCGATCGCCCTGGCGGGATTCGCCACCATCTCACTCTTCACCGCCATCTCCGAGCCGCTCATCGAGCGGCGCCCTTTCCGCGGGACCGAAGTGGCTTGCGGCGGGATTGTGATCGCCGGCATCCTCCTCATCGCCGGTCTCGAAACCGAGTTTCGGGCCGGTCTCATCGTTGCCCTCGTCGGCGCTGTGATCGCCGCCATCTTCCCTGTCTTCAACCGCCTCCTGGTCGCGCGCGGCCACAAGTCCCGCACCCTCCTGCTCTACGAGATGACGGGCGCCTCTTTCTTCGCCGCTCTCGCTATCCCTTTCATCGCTCCCTACCGCTTCGAGATCCCAGCTCCGGCCGATTGGCTTCCGCTCCTCACCCTCGCCATCATCTGCACACTCATTGCCCACACCTGGAGCATTCATCTCCTTCGTCGCCTCACCGCTTACACCGCAAATCTCGCCCTCAACTTTGAGCCGGTCTGGGGCATCCTCTTCGGCGCGGTCCTCTTCCACGAATACCAATTCCTGCACCCCGCCTTCTACCTCGGCGCCGCCCTTATCATCTTCGCCAACTTCCTCGATCCGTGGCTCCGCCGCCTGCGCGCCACGGCCCCCTGAGCCGCACTTCGGCGGAAATCTCGCGAGCCCCGATCAAGGCCACCGCGACAGATCGCCGCCGATACCAGCTCTCCATTCCCCATGCCCCGACGGGCAACTCATACCAGTCCGGGACGCCAGTCCTGGAAGAGGATCGTTGCAGATCATCATTGCGCCCGGAAGGGCGGCTTCGTGCAGATCGCGACCTTCCCTCCCTACTTTTTCCTGGTCAACAATCTGGATCGTGACCGTCTTTCCCTTCAATTCCCGCACGTCCCAGGCGGTGGGTTGCAACGCCTCATCCTCGGATCCCGCCTGGGTCCGCACTACTTGTCCGTTCAGCAGCAGATTCATGCAGGTTTTTCCCGCGTGAGCCCCTCCCCCGATCAGGAAGCTCAGGTAATCGCGCTCGATCACAAGCGGTGGTGAAGTCAGCTTGCCGACTGTCCCGTCGCGGTTGAAGAAGGTGTTGACCAGGCTCTTGCCCATGTAGCCCGTGACGTGCATCTGTCCCGGCAGGGTCCCCTTTGCGGGCCCGGGGCCGAAGGCTTCGCCCTCCACTTTCCAGTCGCCATAGCTCTCCTGCTCGAAGTCGGCCACGAGGAGGTCCTCCGCGCCGTAAACCGCGCCAAGCGTCACCACGCTGCAGGCACCCAATAATGTGATCTGTCGATTCATGGTCTTCATTCGGTGGTTGGAATTACTTCGCAGCCTACAAGCCCCCGCCACCCCGTCGAGCGTCTCTCACACCGTGGCGGCGGCATCGTGCCGCAGGCAGTCAACGCGGCGTCTCGCCGCGAGATTCCCACCTGATCGAATCCTTGGCGCACGATGCGGCCGCAACGGCCTGCGGCGCGATCCCTCAGCCACCCACCCTTCTGAAACAAACTACCTGCACACCACTCCGGCCGGGGGAGCCGGGCCTTTCAACGGCGAGCCGCCCACGAATTGCTTTCCAAAACCCCCTCCCGCTGGCACCTCTCCTGCGATGACGCCCTCGCATTACCCGCTGGAGGCCATTCGCGGCCGCTTCCCCGCCTTGTCCCTCGAGGACGCCGGCTCGCCGCGCCTCTACTTCGACAATCCTGCCGGCACCCAGGTGGTTGACGCCGTCGCGCAACGCATGTCGGCGTGCCTCCTGGAGGCCAATGCCAACCTCGGAGGGTATTTCGAGACTTCCCGCCGCGCCGGGGCGGTCGATGCGGAGGCGCACCAGGCCATGGCCGATTTTCTAAACGCGCCATCTCGGGACGAGATCGTTTACGGCCAGAACATGACGACCCTCACCCTGCATCTCTCCCGGTCGATCGGGCGCACCATGAAGCCCGGGGACGAGATCATCGTCACCCGCATGGATCACGACGCCAACATCACCCCGTGGACCCTGCTCGCCGGCGACCTGGGCCTCACCGTGAAGTGGCTGCCCTTTGATCCCGATACCTTCGAGTTCAACCTCTCCGCCCTGGACGAACTCATCACGGAGCGGACCCGCCTCATTTGCGCCGGCGGCGCCAGCAACCTGACCGGCACCATCAATGACGTCAAAGCGATCTGCGCAAAGGCGCGGGCCGCCGGGGCCCTCACCTACATCGACGCCGTGCAACTCGCTCCCCACGTGGCGATCGATGTGCAAGACCTCCGCTGCGACTTCCTCGTGTGCTCGGCCTACAAGTTCTTCGGTCCGCACCAGGGCATCCTCTGGGGGCGCGGGGACCTCCTCCAAAGCCTCGTGCCCTACAAGGTGCGCCCGGCTCCCTCCAGCATCCCCGGCTGCTTCGAGACCGGCACCCAGAGTCACGAAGGAATGGCCGGCACCGCCGCTGCGGTCGGCTACTACGCCTGGATCGGTGAAAACTTCGCGGCGGACCATCACCAGGACAACGCCCGCTTTGAGGGCCGCAGCATGCATGTGCACGCCGCCCTCGACTATCTCTTCGCGTACGAACGGAGCCTGGCGCACCATCTGATCGAGGGCCTGGAGAGATTGCCGGGCGTCCGCATTCAGGGCCTTTCCGCCCGGGAGGCCCTCCCGCGCCGCGTCCCTACCGTCGCCTTTACGGCCCAAGGCGTGCAACCCGATCACATCGCCCGGGAACTCGCCCGCCGCAATATCTTCGTCTGGAGCGGCCACAACTACGCGGTGGAGGTCGTCGAATCCCTCGGCCTCCACCACTCCGGCGGGGTGGTTCGGGTCGGACCCGTGCACTACAATACGATCGAGGAGATCGACCAGCTGCTCAATGCTCTGGACGATATCCTGAGGATGTCCAATCGTCGAAAATCCCACTCTCCAAGTTCCAAATAAATCTCAATCCCACTACCCAAATCTCAACCAACGCGCCCACCAGTTCGTTTGGAATCTTCGTTTGGAATCTGATGTTTGGAATCTGAAATTTATTTGGAACTTGTGGGTTCGAGTTTCCGCCGAACACGATCCACTTTCGATGGCAGAACCGACCGGCGTATCCTAGGCGGGCCCCCCACTTAAATCCGAAACAGTCCTCCTCTCCTCCCCGCCAGCACCACTGCTCCCAGGATCGATATCCCCAGGAACACCATCGCCCACACCCCCAGCGCCGACGCCAGTTCGTACCCGTTCCCCAGCATCGAAAGCAACGAGTAAATCGCCTTCGTGATCGGGTAGTGCTCGGCCTGCTGCGCCAGGATCAGGCTGTCGCTCACTTCCAGCATCGCGAAGGCGAACGCCAGGATTCCGCCCGCGATGAGATTCGCCGACAGCAATGGCAGCGCGATCCGCCGCATCATGCGCATCGGGGTCGCCCCCAGCGAGAGTGCCGCTTCCTCCAGCGCAATGTTGCTCTGCTGCAGCCCCGCCACTGCGGCCCGCACCACGTAGGGCAAGCGCCGCACCGCGTACGCGATCACGAGGAGGATGGTCGGATCCTGCAGTTCGCCCACCAGGAAATGAAAGGTCCGCCCCTCCTGCGCCAGGGCGAGGTAACCGAAGGCCAGCACCAGTCCCGGCACCGCCAGCGGCAGCATCACGAGCGCATCTAACAGCGCCCGCCCCCGGATCGTGCTGCGCACCACCACCCACGCGATCGCAAGGCCCAGAATGAGATCCAACAGCATCGATCCCGTGGCATAGACCAGGCTGTTCTGGATGGAAGAAACCACCAGGGGATGGCCAAGCGCTTCCTGGTAGTGCGCCCCCGTGATCCCCTCCGGCAAAATCGACCCGTACCAATCGGTCGCAATCGAAAGGAAGATCACCCCGAGGTGCGGCAGCGAGGCCACCAGGAACACCCCCAAGAACAGCGCGGTCACGAGCCATCCCTTCACGCCCCGCAACCTCTTCTCGGTCTGCTCTCCCTTGGGACGGGGAGCAGTCCCCAGATTCGATCTCCCCAGCAACGCTTTCGAGATCAGGAACACCACGGAGGAGATCACCAGCATGATCGCCACCAGCGCATAGGGGAACGGATTCGAACTCAGATCCTTGATCCCGTCGTAGATCTGCACCGGCGCCACTCGCGAGTAGTCGAAAACCAGCGGCACCCCGAGTTCCGTGAACGACCAGATGAAGACGATCGCCCCGCCCGCGAAGATACCCGGCATCGTGAGCGGCAGGGTGATCCTGCGCAGCCGCCGCCAGGGCGAGCACCCGAGGTTCTGCGCCGCCTCCTCCATGGCTGGATCGAGATGCGAGAGTGCTGCAGCGATGTTCATGTAAAGGATCGGGTAGAGGTGCAGCGCGTTCATGATCACGATCCCCCAGAAGCGCCCTTCCCCCAGCCAGTCGATCGGCGTGGCGGGATCCATCAGTCCCAGCTCCCCCAAGAGCGCATTCAGCGCGCCCTTCACTCCCAGCATCTGCTTCACTCCCACCGCACCGACGAACGGCGGCAGCACCAGCGGGACCAGGATCAGCGCCGAGAGCGCGCCCTTGAGCGGAAACCGGTAGCGATGCGCCAGGAGCGCCAGAGGCATGGCGATCAGCAGGCTCGCGACGGTGCTTGTGATGCCCAGGAGCAAGGCGTTCCAGATTCCTTCCACATACACCGGGTTCGAGAAGACCTCCCCGACGTAGGCCAGCGTGAAGCCGCTCTCCTTGTCGTAGAAGGCCTCCCCGATCACCATCACGACCGGATAAATGAAGAACACCCCGAAAAGCAGGGCTACCAGGGCGGTGAGCGAGACTGCTTTCCAGGTTCTCATCGTCCCTTCCTGGCCAACCGTCTGGCTTCCTTGTAGTTGGCCCGGAAACTCCCGGCCAGATCTCCCAGCATCCGAATCGCGTCCACCTTGCTCCCTTTGAGGGTGCTCTTGATCGTCCCGCCCGCCTTCTCGTAAGCCACCGCGCTCACGTCGTGGAATTTTGCGGTCGCTTCCGGGGGAAAGTCCGCCGCAATGAGCGCTGCCCAGGCCTCCTTCATCTCCTCGTGCGCATCGATGCACATCACCCGCACAATATTGCGCAAGGGAGTGAAGAGATGCCCGGTCAGCGACGGATCGTAGGTGAACTTCTCCGCCTTCTCATACGGCATCGCCGCCCCGTCCACCATCGCCGCCAGCGTCTCGCCCTCGTACAAATCGGGCCGGATCGGCAACCGCCGCAGGGCGCGATACTTCGGCCCCATCTCCGTCCCCGGAGCCGCCGCCCACAGCATCTGGCCTTCCCGCGAGAGCACGAACTCGACGAAGGCCTGCGCCAACTCCGGATGGGGCGCCCCTTTCAGCACCGCGACCGGATCGACGCTGATCGAACTCCCGCCCGTCGGCGTCAGGAACTGCAGGCGCGAGGTGCCATCCGCCTTCTTCAACCCCTCGCTGAAGGTCCGCCCGTAAAAATCGATGCACATCCCCGCCACCGCATCCCCCTGCGCCACGTCGCGCGGTATCTTCGCCGAGCTGTCGGTGAAATACCGCGAATTCGCCCCGATGCGCTGGATCAATCGCATGCTTTTGTCCCATCCCCGCGCCACCACCACTTCGTGTGCCTCCGGTTCCTCTGCCGCCGCGAGTTCCTCCTGGATCTTCTGCTGCACCAGCATCTCGAACGACTTCGTCACCGACGCACTCTTGGTGGTGTCCGCCAGCGCGATTCCCCGCGCATACCCCGGGTCTCCCAGGTCGTCCCATCTCGACGGCGGCTCCAGGCCCCGCCCCGCCACCAGGTCCACGTTGTAGCAGATCCCGAAACTCGAAAGCACCGCCCCGACCCACAGGTGCCCTGCGTCGTAATACGGCTCCCCGCTCACCATGGCCGGTATCCCGCCCTTTCCAAACAACTCCGGCTGGGTCTCGAAAATGCGCAGCGTCTCGAAGCGCCCCAGCTTCGCCTGTGCAATGAAATCGAATGCGCCCCCGCCGAAAAACACGTCGATCCCGATGCCCTCCTTCCCGATCCCCGCCGCCGCCTCATACGCGCCGTCCAGCACCCGCTTGATCTCCGAGGTCCCCCCCGGCACCCGCCAGTTCACATACACGCTCTCCCCCGTCTTCTCCTCCCAGTGCTCCGCAAAGGCCTCCCCGAATTCCCGCCGGATCGTCTCGGTGTGCGGCGTGATGACCTCCAGCCGCACCTCCGTTGCCCGCGCCCCCTCCGCCCCGGTTTCACGCATCACCATCGGCGCCGCCACCACCGCCGCGAGCGGCGCAAGTATCCCGAGATATTTCTTCCAGTTTCCCCTCATCGCCCCTGCTAATCCCTCAGAACCACCACATCCTCCGGTTGCACGTCCAGGGTCACCCCGCGGTGGCCGGGTTCCAGGACCCGGTGCGGATTCATCTCGGAGACCTGCACTTCCACCCCGGTCACGGTTTCCACCCGATACTGAATGACATCCCCAAGATACGTCCTGGCCACGATATGCCCCTGGGATTCTCCCTCCGCCACCTCCACCTTGATGGACTCCGGACGCACCGACACGATCGCTTTCTCTCCTTTCCTGGCCGTCCAATTCTTCACCGTGAGCCGCCCTTCGAATTCGCCGGCCTCCGTGTCCACCTTGACCATCCCGTTCGCACCTCGCCCGCTGATCGTCCCATTCAACAGGTTCGTCTCCCCGATGAAGGCCGCCACGTAGGACGTCGCCGGATCGCGATAGATCTCCTGCGGCGTCCCGATCTGCTCCACGTGTCCCTCGTCCATCACCGCCATGCGGTCCGCCATCGAGAGCGCCTCGGCCTGGTCGTGCGTGACGTAGACGGCCGTCAGTCCGTTCTCCTTCACAATGCGGCGTATCTCGGAGCGCATCTCGAGCCGCAACTGCGCATCCAGGTTCGAGAGCGGCTCGTCGAGCAGGAGGCACTTGGGCCGCACCACCAGGGCCCGCGCCAGCGAAACCCGTTGCTGTTGCCCGCCCGACATCTGGTCGATCCCGCGATCTTCAAAGCCGGTCAACTTCACCATCGCGAGCGCCTCGAGCACCCGCAGGTCGATCTCCGCGGTCGGCACCTTCCGCTCCTCCAGGCCGAACGCGATGTTCTGCGCCACCGTCATGTGCGGCCACAGGGCGTAGCTCTGGAAAACCATCGCAGCCTCCCGCTTGTGAGTCGGCCGGTCCGTCACGTCCTCTCCGTCGAAGAAGATCCTTCCCGCCGTCGGCCGCTCCAGCCCCGCGATGCAGCGCAGCAAGGTCGTCTTCCCGCAGCCGCTCCCTCCCAGCAGGAAAAACAACTCCCCGGGCCGGATTCCGACCGTCACGTCGTTCAGGGCCCGGATTGCCCCGAACTCCTTGACGACTCCCTCGGCCCAGATCGCGTCGCTGCCCACCCCGCCATTCTCGAAATGCCGGCCGTCACATCAAGCCAAAGCCCCCGCACCCCGCAGCCGGGGACCTCAAACCACACACCGGCGGCACGATTCGGAGCGCTACCGACGACGCTTGCGGAGGAACATGAGCAAGCCGATCGCCGCCAGGAGCGAGGCCGACGGTTCGGGAACCAGGACCATCCGGGTCGATCCAACCGTGGGGACCCAATTCACGCCATTGTCGATCGAGAGCTCGGTAAAGACATCGAAAAAGCTGTCGATCCGGAACTGCCCACCCCCGATATCGGTGATCGTGGTTTGGCCCGTGGATTGAAGCGAGGGGCTCTCCCGGATGAGGACCGGAACCTGGATAATGGTCAGGTTGATGGTGCCCGTCAGATCCATTGAAAGAATCTCCGTATCAAACGTCCCGGTCGTGTTGCCAGTCTTCCCACTTACGATGGTCTGCACCGGACCGGTCAAGGTGAAGGGGGCGTCTGGAGCGGGCCCCACCGGTGACTGGAGGACCCGCGAGATGCCGGTCAGGGTTGAATCGAACTCCTCGATTTCGTTCCCAGACCCATCATCGAAACGAATCGCTCCACCCGCAAAAGGTATGTGCTCCGGCTGAAGAAGAAGCGCCACGAGCCCCGGCCCACTGAACTGGGCATGGGCATCGATGGGCGAAACGTAGGGGCCGTCCGCCGGCAGAAATGGATTGTTGGCAATAAGGGCCCCCGATGCCGGAAATACGAGAAGGGATCCGGCCGCGAGCCCGAGCGGTTGGTGTTTCATGATCGTTTTTGGAAGTAGAGCTAACGTTCACTGTGTGAATAATCTGTGTATCGAGTCAACGGCAAAGCGCACTTCGCACGGGATTCCCCAGGGTGATTGGCCAAAAATGCTGCGAAGCTGATAGAATCTTCGATTGAGCGTTTCTGCTAGACAAGAGCCTCCGGATTTGCAGGATAGGTTCGTGATGCCAGCTCTTGAACCTTGCGTATTCC
>CAUZKZ010000234.1:0-8450 GCA_963580345.1 Verrucomicrobiia bacterium
AGCATCTTGGTCCGGTGTGGAAAGATGCGCTCTGGATGTACAAGCGGGCTGAGGAGTTGAAGATCCCGTTCATGGCGGGTTCGTCGCTTCCGCTCAGTTTCCGCAAGCCGGACGCGTCCGTTCCGATGGGGAGCGAGATCGAGTCGGCCGTCGGCGTTGGCTATTCCGGGCTGGACATTTACGGGATCCACACGCTGGAGGTGTTCCAGGCCTTCGTCGAGCGCCGCCAGGGCGCAGAGTCCGGGGTAAAGTGGGTGCAGTGGGTGGGCGCGGACGAGATGTGGAATGTGGTGGACGACGGTGTGGTTGATCGCGCAATCCTCGACGCGGCCTTGGCGGTTGTGCCGAAAGGAGCGGCGCAGGCCGATGTTCGGAAGGTGAAGGGAGAAGGCGTGGGCCTGTTTCTCTTTGAATACACCGACGGGCTGACCGGAGCCGTTTTTATGCTTCCCGGTTACCTCGCCGGCTGCGGTGTCGCGGTCAAACTCAAGGGACAGAGAAACCCCTTGGCCACTCGCGCGGAGGAACGTCGCAAACCCTACTATCCCCATTTCGCCTATCAACTGAAGGCAGTGGAAACCATGATTCACACCGGAACGCCGTCCTATCCCGTGGAGCGGACCCTCTTGACCAGCGGGATCCTCGACCGCGTGCTCACCTCGCGCTTCAATGGTGGCCAGAGGATGCAGACCCCGGAACTGGCCATCAAATACAAGCCTGTCGATTACCCACACGCGCCCAAGCCGGCGTTGTAGTCGCGGCTCTCATCACACCCGGTCTATCGCCCATCCGCCATCTCACTGCCGCGCCGTCACCAGGATGCGGGGTGCCCGGGATTGAAGGGCATCCTCGAAGGCCCTCTCCGCCTCGGGAAGCGGATAGGCACCCTCTACCAGGGATTCGAATGGGAAGGTGTCATGATGCTCTTCCAGAAAAGCGACTGCCGCGGCGAGGTCAACTGGCGTGTAATTGTGGACCCCGTGCACGCTGAGCAGATTCCGCACCAGCGCTTCAGGTTGAATCGAAACGGGATCGGTGGGGAAGACGGTCCCCACGAGCACCTGCCGGCCGCCGATTCGCAGCACAGACAGTCCTCCCGCCACCGCCGCGGGTGCCCCCGACATCTCCAAGGCCAGATCGACCCCGCGGCCACCGGTCAAGTCCGCCACGACTTCGCTCGTAGCCTGGGCTCCCACCTCGATGAGATGATCCGCACCAAACTTCTTCGCCAGCGCCAGTCGGGATTGATCCTTGTCCGCCGCAATGACCATCCTGGCACCACGGCTGCGCAGCATGGCGCAGGCCGTCAGCCCCAACATCCCCACGCCTTGCACCAGCACAGAATCCGCCTCGTGCCCGGCCAATCCCACTCTCACCGCCGCCGCCACCGTGGCCGTCGCACAGTTGACGGGGCAGGCAACTCGATCCGGAACGGTCTCCGGAATTCGCACCATGGCGGTTCCGGGAGCGAGCTGGCAGTATTCCGCCAATCCTCCGCTCAAGAGATGGGGAGGTTCCATCGCTTCATGGCCGTACTTGAAGAGATGTTCGCACTTCTGAGGAATTTCGTGCCGGCAAAAGAAGCAGGCTCCACAGCTCGCGGCGATCGACCAGGTGATCCGGTCCCCGATTCCGAGCGCGTTCCCAGCGTGATCCAAGGGCGCCCGCCCGTCTCCGATCGCGGCGATCTCTCCGAGAATTTCGTGGCCGAGAATGGTGGGGGTGGGCGTCTCGCGGTCGCCCACGTAGGTGTGTAGATCGCTGCCGCAGAGGGTACACGCCCGCATCTGGACCAATACCTCACCGGGAGCAAGGCGGGGGAGAGCGAGTTGCTCGAAGGACAAAGGGCGTCCGGGCCCCGTGAAAACGGCAGCCAGTGCCTTTTGCGTCGATTCATTGGTCATGATGTTCGAGTAGTCTACCTGGATTACGCTACCTCCGGATGAACAGACCGATCACTCCGCAAACCAGGCAAGCAAGCGCCACAATGGGAAATACCACGATGCTCTCACCCCCGGTTAGATCAATTGCATAGCCGATGACGATTCCTTCCAGACCGGCGAAGATGTAGGCCACGAAATTCATGAGTCCGGTCGCGGTGGCGACGCGCTTCGACCCCAGGAGATCCGGGCAGAGCGCCCAAAAACCGGACTGCGGTCCGTAGACGAAGAATCCCGATAGAAACAAGAAGACGATCGCGAGTCCGGCATTGTCCCTCGAAATGAAATACATGGCTCCGGTGCAGACCGCCGCCAAAAACATGAATCCGGAAATGAGCGGAGCTCGCCTCGACCGGAATAACCGGTCGGAGAGCCAGCCGTTGATAAGCGCCCCGACCGCCATTCCGACTGCCAGAGCGATGCTGATCCAGGCCGTGTCGTCGACTTTCTTCCAGTTCTCTCCCAGGAAGTAGACCGGCACCCAGATGATCAAGCCGTAGCGGGCAAAGCTCTGAAATCCAATCGCGAGGCTCGCCACCAGAAACCGCGGATTTCTCAGCACCTCAAGGTATCGGTTCAGGGACGATTCCGCATCGCCGGCGGGATCGCTTCGTTCCGAATTGGGGTCACTGGTCTCACCATCGGGCTCTTCCCCGCCGGGAGTAAATCCGAGATCTTGCGGACGGTTTCGAACTACGAGATAGAATGCGATGCCGCCAAAGAGGAGGAGCAATACCGGCAGGCGGAAGATCCACCGCCAATCCAAGTGGAGAGTCTTGAGGACGATGAGCGAGGTCGTGAAGGCCAGGACTGAAGACATTCCGGCGGCGAACACATAAAGTCCGTAGGCCTTGCCCCTCTCGCGATGGTCCCACCAATTCGAGATGATCCGGCTGCCGGGTGCCCAGCCCATGGATTGCGCCACGCCGTTGAGTCCCCAGGGCACCAGCAAGGCCGCCAAATTTTGCCCCAGGCTAACGATCCAGTTCAGGGCACACGAGAGGACCGCTCCGAGACTCATCAATCTTCGTCCGCCAAACTTGTCCCCGAGGTTCCCGTTCACCGCCTGACCGACCGCGTAACACCAAAACAGCACCGCACTCGCCAGTCCCAGCTGGGCCTTGCTGAGTCCCAGTTCCTCCGAGATCCCGGGAATCGCGAATCCAAATGTCTGCCGCCCGGTATAGTAAAACAGATAGCAGAACATCGTGGCCAATAGCATCCGCCACTGCGCGCTGCGAAAGCGTCCCGCATCGTCCGGCCGTTGCCCCAAACTCAAGGTGCGGGATTCTCACCCGGAGAGTCGCGGCGTCAATCAATCCCTCGCGCCCTTCTCACCTCGGCGAACCGTCACGGTCCCCCTTGACCTCTCCGGAGCAGAGCGACGGGTCGGCCTGGCAGGGGAGATGGCGAACGATCATGGCGCTGGATCGTCGCGCCGCACGCGCATGAAGAAATCCGGGTCGTCGAAGATATTGACGGAAACCGAAAAGCGGATCGACGCTCCGTGGCCCCTGATCGACTCGAGGAGTTCGTCGAGGTGCTGACCGGTCGGATCGATTCGGAAGAGATCGTACTCTGCGCCGTCGATGGATTCGTCGAGCTCGACGCGGAGCATTCCGGTATCGGAGTTGTAGACGATCCGGTCCAGAGTCAACCTTTCGGGGGTGGGGAGGCTCCCCATGTAAAAGGTCGGCTCATTGCTGAATCCCGGTCCGGTGCGGGGAAAGGTCACGAGGTCCGGGACTCCGTCCTCCTTGTTCAGCGGGAGGAAGAGCGGGTTCTTGCTGGTGTCGTGAGGCCGCCCGTTCAGAAGGTCTTCCTCGGCGGAGAAGGTGATCGGATCGCCCGGGTCCTCGGTGGTGTTGAAGAAGACCCCGCCGAAGGACGTGACGAGATCGGTTCGGTTGTCGCCGTTGGCATCCTGTGCGGTGAGGCGTGCATTGGCAGGGACGGAGATCGAGGTTCCCGTGGGAAATAGAAATAGGGGTCAGTCCAGAATGCCACGTAGTTAAGCACGGCCTCGGATCGCCAGGCGGGGCGCCCGGCCTACAATTGTAGGGCAGCCGCCCCGGCTGCCGATGGGACATGTCAACGATGACGCACCTTATCTACGTGGCATTCGGGGCAGTCCAAACAAATTGACATTCCGGGGAGGATGCGAAGGCTGGTGCTTCTGCAATTTCTCAGGGGTTTGTCGAGGGGTTTGTCGCCTTGATGCGTTTCTCCACTTGGCGGATCAATCCTCCGGCCTTTCGGTCTGACTTCACGCGCTCGCGCGCCCTGCGGATCGTCCGGCTCACGGCATTGCGGGCACCCATCTGCAATTCCTCGGCTAACCATGTATTGTTCACCAGCGACCGCTGACGGATCAAACCCGCCACAACCCCCTTGCGCCAATCTCCTTTCGCGAGCTTCGCCCAGCCCTTCGGTTCGAGCTCGAATACTTCCTCAGCCAATCCGATGAGTGCGCGGTTCCGGCCCGAAATCAGGAGATTCTGATTATTAGGTATTTAACATTCTTCACCATCCACACGAGATGGCTGGGTCCTGAATGCAATGGTTGCAATTTATGAACCAGGACGTTAACGAATTCGAAATCAACGATTTAAGATCTACCTGGTACCATTGGGGGCAAGATGAGGCGGTGAGGTCGTCGTCAAAATGCGAACTACTGTATTTAGTCATTCGGATTTCATGTGGGTTTGGGTATGCCGGCTTTGAAACGAGGAGACAATTATGACAAGAATGCTTGGAGCGGCAATCATCGTACTCACCGGCGCGAGCGCGCCCGCCGAGGAACTGTGGATCATCAAGGACGGGGTGCTGGACAAGAAGGCACTGACCCCCACGGCCACGAAATCCACCGACCAGGCTTATCTGTGCGAGGGCGAGACGGTCAACGGCCTCTACGTCACAGGTCCAAACTTCAAGGGCCGTGCGAACTGGTCGCGGTTCACTACAGCCAAGTCGGCCGTGGGCGACTGCGAGTTCAAGGTCGTCTTCTCCGCCTCCTCCGGCAGGCCGAAGTGGCGTTTCCCGGCTATCCAGATCAGCGATCGCGGCACCTTCTGCTTCTGGAAGACCGGCAGCCCCATCATTCTGAGCACCGGCAAGACGTCCCTGCCGCTGAAGGCTTTTGACACGGCAATCTCGCCCAACCCGTTCGACGGCAACCTGCACTCGATGGCCGTCCGGCGTGTCGGGGACAAGATCTCCTTCCATTACGAGGACAAGAAGCTGAACGAGCAGCCGATCGACCCGGACGTGAGGCTCCACCTCTGGTTCGACGCCTTGTTCTGCAGCGCCAAGATCAAGAGCATTGTGCTGACGGCCGAGGGGTTCTCGGACAACCTGAAGTCGGACTACAAGACCGCCGCCTCGATCGAGGATATCTATGTCGGCTCCGGTCCGAAGCCCAAGCCGGTCGACGGCCAGGCGTGCCGCTACCGCATCCCGGCCCTGGCGGCCAGCAGCAAGGGCACGATCCTGGCCTTTGCCGAGGCCCGCCGCACGGGCGGCGCCGACGTCGGTGACATCGACGCGGTGGTGCGCCGCAGCGAGGACGGCGGCAAGACCTGGGGCCCCGAGATCCTCATCTGGGATGACGGCGGCAATTCCATCAACAACCCCTGCCCGGTGGTGGACCCGAAAAACGGCCGGATCTGGATCTGCCTGGGTCGCTACAACCCGTATCCGACCGCGAACCAGCACGTCTCCTACAGCGACGACGACGGGAAGACCTGGTCGAAGCCCAGGGACATCACGCAGGCGATCCAGGCCACGATCGAGCCGAAGAAGAAGTGTTGGATCCCCGGCCCCGGCGCCGGCATCGTGATGAGGCACGAGAAGTACGCGGGACGCCTGGTGATCCCGATGGGCTTCGCGCCGCTGGTCGTCTACAGCGACGACCATGGCGAGACGTGGAAGGGCGGCGGCTGGGGCGGCAGCGACGGGGGCGAGGCGAAGTGCGCGGAGCTGCTGGACGGCTCGCTACTGTTCAACGGCCGAACGGGGAACAAGAAGCGCGCGTTGTCGATCGTGACCGAGGGCGGCACGAAGAACGCCGAGAAGACCTGGTACGCGGACGACCTGCCCGATCCGGGCTGCCAGGGGGCCATCATACGCCACTCATGGCCGACCGGCGGTAAGCCGGGCCTGATCCTCTACTCCGGCCCCGCGAGCATTACGGCCCGCGCCAACGGAACGCTCTTCGGCAGCTACGACGATGGAAAAACCTGGCCGTGGAAACTGGAGTACTACGAGGGACCATCTGGGTACAGCGACGCGTGCGCATTGCCGGACGGCCGGGTGGCCGTGCTGTTTGAGAAGGACGGAAAGAGCAATCTCGGTTTCACAATCGTTCCGGCGCCACCGGCAACACCCCCGGCCGGAGCGGCGAAGGAATGAACGTAGTGGGGCGGCGGCGTCCCGACATTTCAAATTTCAATCCCTTGATTTACGAAGGAGAGAAGAACCATGACTAGAGTCCTAGAAAACCCAAAGTCGTTGTTGTTAGGTCAAGTTTTCGGCAGCCGGAGCGGCCGCCCTACAATTGGTCCGAGGCCCCGCCTCGCTAGAACCATTACAACAATGCTATCACTAGTGGTGGCCACTACCCTTGTTGGTCTATCGACCGCAATAGGGGCCGAGGAGCTGTGGGTCATCAAAGACGGGGTGCTTGACAAGAAAGCTCTCACGCCCGCCGCCACGAAGTCCACCGACGCGGCTTATCTGTGCGAGGGCGAGACGGTCGACGGCCTCTATGTCACAGGCCCAAACTTTAAAGGCCGTGCGAACTGGTCGCGGTTCAATACAGCCAGGTCGGCCGTGGGCGACTGCGAGTTCAAGGTGGTCTTCTCCGCCTCCCCCGGCAGACCGAAGTGGCGTTTCCCGGCTATTCATATCAGCGATCGCGGCAGCTTCTGCTTCTGGAAAACCGGCACCCCTATCATTCTGAGCACCAGCAGGATGTCCATGCCGCTGGAGGCTTTTGACACCGCAATCTCGCCCAACCCGTTCGACGGCAACCTGCACTCGATGGCCGTCCGGCGCGTCGGGGACAAGATATCCTTCTACTACGAGGACAAGAAGCTGAACGAGCAGCCGATTGATCCGAACGTGAGGCTGTATCTCTGGTTCGACGCGTTGTTCTGCAGCGTCAAGATCAAGAGCATTGTGCTGACCGCCGAGAAGTTCTCGGACAACCTAAAATCGGAATACAAGTCCGCGGCGCCCCTCCAGGATATCTATGTGGGCTCCGGTCCGCAGCCTAAACCGGTCTACGGCAAGGCGGTCCGGTACCGCATTCCGGCCCTGGCGGTCTCGAAGAAGGGCACCATCCTGGCCTTCTGCGAAGCGCGCCGCACCGGCGGCGCCGACGTGGGCGACATCGACGCGGTGGTGAAGCGCAGCGAAGATGGCGGCAAGACCTGGGGGCCCGAGATTCTCATCATCGATTACGGGACGAAGTCGGTAAACAACCACAGCCCGGTCGTGGATCCCAAAACGGGCCGCATCTGGGTAATCGGAAATGTGAGCGACATCAACCCTCGTCCCATCCTCGTTTCGTACAGCGACGACGACGGCAAGACGTGGAGCAAGGCGAAGGACATCCAAAAGCAACTGCTCACGCCGAACCCGAACGCGGTCCTCTTCGGCGCCGGTCCCGGGGCCGGCATCGTGCTGGAGCGCGGCACGCACGCGGGCCGCTTCGTTATTCCGATGAACTTCGGCTTTGGCGGCACCTGCGTCTCGGGCGCGATCTACAGTGACGATGCGGGCGAGACGTGGAAGACCGGCGGCATGCTGAGGGCCGGAGCGCTGATGACCGAGGCCCGCTGTGCCGAACTCCTCGACGGATCGCTGCTCTTCAACGCCCGCACCACGGAAGGAAAGCGCGCCCACGCCATCGTGCCCGAAGGGGGCTCGAAAGACACGACGAAGAGATGGCTGCAAGCCGACCTTCCCGACCCGAACTGTCAGGGCGCCATCCTCCGCTACTCGTGGCCGAAGGACCGCAAGCCGGGCCTGCTCCTCTATTCCGGCCCCGCCGCCGCCCGGGCCCGGGCGAACGGGACCCTCTTCGGCAGTTATGACGACGGGAAGACCTGGCCGTGGCGACAGATGTATTACGAGGGCCCCTCGGGCTACAGCGACGCCTGCGTCCTGCCGGACGGCCGCGTGGCGGTACTGTTCGAGAAGGACAGCAAGAGCAAGCTCGGCTTCACGATCGTTCCCGCCCCGCCGGACGCACCGCCGAAGAAGTAACGGGTTGCAAGTAGTCGATGGCGAGGAGGGATGCGAGTATCTTTCCTCGCGACTCGACCAGGAAGGACAACGGGCAAACAGAAGAGAAGATGCTCACAAGATTAGGAACGAAGAAGTTCGGGATGCTATTCCAATGATGAGACCGATCCGCCCGAGCTGGAAGTCCGTCGGGCGTCGCAAGGAATCCGCGGGGTGGATTTCGTCATGTCGATTTCGATCTCGCTTGTGGAAAATTGAATT
>CAUZKZ010000235.1:0-8429 GCA_963580345.1 Verrucomicrobiia bacterium
AGCTTGCAAACCTGGGTCAGGACGGGGAATCTCGAATTGGCTGGTTTTTGTTTTTTCATCAGGCCGATCCTAGGTGGGATCGGCCGCCAGCCACCCATTAATACCTCAGTCTATGGGATGGCTGTGTTAACAAGTGGAGAATCCGTGAAGCTGGAGGGGCTGGGGAGGGGCCGCACGGCGGCGGGGAGGCGCGGGCAGACAACTTTCGGGGGTCCGGACGGTTGAATGGACGTGAGACGGAGCCATAGTCTCCGCTTGGGGGGCGCTCCGCTCCACCGCTCTCGTCATGGACGCATCCGATTCCACTATCCCGGCGCCCTCGCTTGACGAGTTGCAGCCCCTCTTTCCGACCTACAAACTGGAGGGATTGGTGGCGCAGGGGGGCATGGGGGCGATTTACAAGGCGCACCAGAGATCGCTGGATCGGCCCGTGGCGATCAAGATCCTGGCCCGCGAGGTGGGGGAAGACGAAACCTTCCGCGAGACCTTCGCGGCGGAGGCGAAGGCGATGGCGCGCCTGAATCACCCCAATGTCATCGCGGTTTATGACTTCGGCGCGGCGGACGGGATGTTCTTCCTGGTGATGGAGTTCGTGGACGGGCAATCGCTGCGGGAGGCCTGCGATGGCATCGAGGTCGATCCGGAGAAGGCTGCGGAAGTGGTGACGGGCATCTGCCGGGGGCTTGCTTACGCGCACGATGAAGGGGTGCTGCATCGCGACCTCAAGCCTGCCAATATTCTGTTAGACGGAAGCCACCAACCGAAGATCGGCAATTTCGGTCTGGCCCACGGGGTGGGAGAGCGGGGCGAAAGGGAGGAGAGGGCCGGCTTCCGATCGGGATATGCGGCGCCGGAGCTGGCCGTCCACGGGCGGATTGATGAGCGGAGCGAGATCTATGCGGTTGGTGCTGTCCTGTACTGTCTTTTGACCGGCCGGGAGCCGGGGGAGGCGCCGCTTCCTGCGGCCTCGTCCCTGTGCGGTTGCCCATCCATCTACGACGCGATCCTCGCGCGCGCCACCGATCCCGACCCGGCCGCGCGCTATGCGAGCGCCGACGAGATGGCGGACGAACTCGAGAATGCGGCGAAATCGAATCCGCTCCGGGCGCTCTCCCGACTGGGGGTCGGCACCGCTCCCGCCCCGGTCCGCCCTCCCGGTCCGGTTCCCGCCAAGCGCAAGTCGGCCGCAGCCCTGGTGGTGGCGGCGGCGGCGGTGTTAGCCCTGGTGGCAGGAGGGGCCTATCTCGCGACGCGGTCCGGAGGAGCCCGGCCCGGGCCCGAGACGGCGGCGGAGTTGAAACCGGTGGTTGAGGCCAGGGCGGCTCCCCGGGTCGGAACCGCTCCGAAAGCGGTCCCGAAGCCGGCGCCGCAGGACAGCGCACCCAAAGAATCGGTCCAGGCGGGGCTGGCGCGATTGAAGGACAAGCTGGCGGTCGGCGGGCGAGAGGAATTTCCGGAGGGCACTGCGGCGCACGACGGGAGTCACTTCCTGGTGGTGGACGCGGCGATGACCTGGTCGGCCGCGGAGCGCTTCGCGGAGCACCATGGGGCCCATCTCGCGGTGCTGCCCGCCAGGGAGGACCGCGACTGGTTGCGCAAGCACTGTTATTTCAAGCGGCCGCTCTGGCTGGGGGCCGGGTTGGCGGGACGCGAAGAGTGGCAATGGCTCGATGCCGCGCCGTGGAATGCGTCGGACACCTTGTCGGGCAGCTTCGAAACCCGTCGCTACCTCGCCCTGTCCGCAACGGGCGGGCTCTTCCCGGCCCGTCATTCGCAGGAGTACGGGCTGGTGTTGCAATGGCGCGGCGACGGAACGAATCCGGGAACCCTCGAGGCGCAATTGAAGAGAACGGCCAAGATCCTGAAGGAGGGCGGGACGGTTCTCTATCCGGTCGGGACACGCACGCGGGAAGACTCTCACTATTTTCACCTCGAGACCGCGATGTCCTGGAAGGAGGCCCGCCAGCTGGCGGAGTCCGCGGGAGGTTATCTTGCGATTCCGTCCACGGCGGAGGAGCACGCCTGGATGTGCAGCACTCTCTCGGTCCCCCTTGCCAGGGGGCAGGCTTTCTGGCTGGGCGGTTTTCGGCTCAAATTGGAGACCGCTGGCAACGGCTCACGGGCGAGGCCTGGAACAACTCCGGCTGGCAGGCGGGCCATCCCCGCAGCGACGAAGCCCTCAACCGGCTGGCCCTGCGTGGAGCCTCGGGCTCGTCGCCCCCCGGCTGGGTAGCCGTGGACGGGAAGAGAGGGAAGGCGGCGGAGATCCTCCTCGAATGGAGTCCGCGCCGGGCCCCCGTGGAGGTGGCAGAATTCAACTTGCAGACCTGGCTGGAGGGCGTGAACCGAAAGCTCGGGGGGCGCGTCATCCCCGAACTCGAGGCCTACCCGCGGGATCGCGGGAAGGTGATCGAAACCTACCACCGCGCCATGAAAAAGCTGGTCCGGGAGGAAGGGTCCGACTCGGACCTGATCCGGCGAATCCGGCGCAAGCCGGGCCGCGGATTCGACAGGTTGGTGCAGCGTCGCGCGCTGGAGGCGATCAAGAGGGCCTTGGCGGGCGCGGAAAAGAGAGGAGAGCTCCTGGCTTCGCTCCCGGCGGGCGCCTCCAGGGCGTTTCGTCTCCAGCAGGAAAAGTCCGCAAGTGAGCTGGAGCTCCTGGCAAAGGCCTATGATCTCAAGGTGCAGCGGCACCTCGAGTTCTACACGGCAGGAATTGGAAAGAAAGCCGACGACCTCGCGCGAAAGGGATTCCTCGATGCCTCCCGCGCCTTAAAAAAAATTATCGGATCAGTCGGTGACGATACCGGGATCTTTGTGGAGATGCTCTTTTCGGGGACGCCGCGGGCGTCACTTCCCTGGAAAAAGGACTTGCCTCCGAAAGAGGATCCGCTTCGCAAGGACGCAGTCGACCGGGAGCCGGAAGGCAGGCGCAGATTCTAACTAGGGGTTGCTCTCCGGGTCGGGGGTGACGGAGTGGTCGTAGTTCATGGACTCGGGAGCCACCGCTCCGCCCGATATGATGAAGGCCATGGCTTCGTCCATGGTCCAATTGGTGGAGGTGACCCGTTCGAGAGGAACGATCTCGAGGTATCCGGAGGTCGGGTTGGGAGTGGTGGGAACATAGACCGCGGCGAGATCGCGGCCGGAAACGGAATCCTTCAGGACGCGGGTGACAAGCCCGACGGTTTTCATCTCAGGGGAGGGAAAATCGATGAGGACGACCCGCTGCAGACCGCCGCCGGGTTTTTCCTGGAGCACCGTCACGAGCTTCTTCACCGATCCGTAGACGCTGCTGACGAGGGGGATGCGGGCCAGGATGGACTCGAAGAAGTGGAGGATGCGGCGGCCGATCACCACGGTGGTGAACCATCCCACCAGGTAGATCGCCACCACCACCAGGACGATGGCGAGGATGCTGGTGAAGAGGGGACTCTTGAGGACGGCCTCGAGTCCCGCGTAGCCTCTCTCCTCGCAACGATCCGCGATCCACTGGATGGCGGGCCTGCCGACCGCGGTGAGCAGATTGAAGAGGAACCGCAGGACCAGCCAGGTGATCCAGAGAGGAATGAGAGTGAAGATCCCTGCAATGAGGTAGCGACGCGTGGTCATTTTCCGGGAGACCATGCGGGAAATGCGCCGGGAGGAAACGAAAAAGGGACCCGCGTGGGGTCCCTTTTTTGGGCGGATTGGATTTCAGCGGCGGCGGCGGCCCGAAGCGCATGCCTGCGATCGCGCCCGGCCGTGTCCGCGGTGCACCCGCTGCCCCGACCACGATCTGCGCTGACGCCGGTCGCCCCGGAAAAAAGAGTCCATGCGGTGTCGCGGGCGATGCTTGAGGGACCGGCAGGCCCCCGAGCAGCGGAACGGCACACGGACGGAATGAAAGAGGGGACGACCACAACGGTCGCGGCCGCGAAAGATTCGTCTCGTGTATCTCGGACATCCACAAGTGGCGCGCCCGCTCACGATGGTCCGGTGGTTGTTTGCGTGATTGAATCCGAGGCGGGTCTCGTGACCGGCTTCGGCTTTGCTTGGGACCGCCAACAGGCCGGTGAGGGCCAGGGCGGCGGTGGCTAGTGTCTTTTTCATCTTGGTGGTCCTTTCTGTTCAGGATCTGGTGTTAGGACCACGTGATGGCGCGGGGAATTCGAAGGAAATCTGTTAGGAAAAGGTTTTCGGGGTGAATAAAAAAGAAGTGAGAAAGATGGAATAAGAGGCAAGATGCAAGAAAGATGAGGAGGGCGAGAAGGTTCATTTTGGGGAATGGGCTATGATCTTGTTCCAGACGCGGACGATCTTCGGTTTCAGGAGGCCGGGGTCCCCGGTGAAGCTGTTCAAGAAGAGGGCAAAGGCGTAGCGCTCTCCGGACTTGGCTTGAATGTAGCCGCAGTAGGATTTGACGCGATCCATCGATCCGCTCTTGGAACGGACGCGGCCCTCCGACGCGGTCCCGCGGCCGATGAACCGCATCGTTCCGGACTGGCCGGCAATCGGAAGAGACTTCGAGAATGCGGCGAAGTGCGTGGACTTGGCAGCGTGGTAGAGGATGAGCGTCATTTGGCGGGCCGTGACGGTGTTGGTGCGGGCCAGTCCGCTCCCGTCGGCCATGTGAAAGCCGGTCAGGTCGATTCCCTTTTCCTTCCAGTGCGCGGTGACCGCTCTGGCGGCCGCCACGGTGGATCCGTCGTTGCTCTTGTTGACACCGATCATGCGGTGAATGCACTCGGCGTAGAGATTGTTGGAGCGATGGTTGGTGGGAATGATGAGCATCGAGAGCGGATCGGATTTCTGCGAGAGCAGATCCTTTCGTTCCGCGTCGACTTTTTCGCCGGCGATGTTCAGGAGCCGGACCGTGGAAGGCTCGCCCGACACCTCGAATTTCTTTTCACGGAGGTGCGCGGTGAAGGCCCGTGCACAGAAAAAGGAGGGATCGGGCAGGGCGCCGCGAATCGCGAAGGAGCTGCCTCCCGCCGGCACCGTTCCGCGAAGGTAGAGGTGGCTGGTGTAGGGCGCGCCATAGACGTATCCGTGGTCGCCGGATCCGGCTGCTCCGACGCGCATCTCGTTGACAAAGGTCAGTTCCGGCATCTTCGGGTCGGTCCCGAGGAACTTCGCTGCGGTGCCCGGCTCGCCGGTCTGAAAGCGGCAGACGAACTGGTTCCGGTGGAAAGTGAGGCCGCAGGCACCGGCCGCGTAGTAGTTCCCGAGGTCGTTCCATTGCCAGGGGTCGGGACGCAGTTGGGAGCCGAAGAGCGAGGCATCGCCGATCACCCGGCCATCGATCTTCTTGATTCCGGCCTTCTTCAAGGCCTCCTGCCAACCCGAGAACAGCTTGCCAGTTTGCGCGGCGCCGAGGGTGGGGTCACCGCCGCCCGTGACGAGGACGTCGCCGTGCAGGGCACCGTCCTCCCCGATGGTGCCGGTGAATTGGAGTGTGGTCTCGAATCGAAAGTCGGGACCTAACAGATCCAGCGCGGTGGCGGTCGTGACGGCCTTCAGGGCGGATGCCGGAAGGAGGGCCGTGTCGGGACGGTAGCCGGCGAGGGAGGAAGGGCTCTCCGCCTCGAGGGGAATCATTGCGAATCCCAGTGAGGCGTTGCGCAGTCCGGTCTCGCTGTGAATCTTCTCCAACTCGGCAAGGACCTCCGCAAACGGGGTATCCTGGGCAGACGCGGAAAGGGTGAGAAAAAGCGCGAGGGCAGGCCGAATCATGGGTCAAGGGTGACCGGTCCCGCCGCCCGCTCCAATCGTGAAATTGGCCATGGCGCGAATCGATGCCGGCCCCCGGGGCGTGGGGCGGGGTGGGGAGCAGCGCACAAAAAACGGGTGAACCGGACGAGCCGGTTCACCCGGGGAAATTGGGTGAAATCCGTTTATTCGTTCGGTTTCGGAGCGGGTTCCGGAGCGGGATCGGGTTCGGGTGCAGGATCAGGAACGGGTTCGGGTTCCGGTGCAGGATCAGGAATGGACTCGGATTCGGATTCGGATTCGGGATCAGCCCCGGGATCCGGTTGCGGAACGGGGAGCGGCGGGATTTCGGGGCCTCCCTTAACGCTGGCCTTGTCCGCGGCTTCCTTGCGCGTCTTGAAGGCCGCGGCGTCGATCCGGTCGAGCACGAGGGATTCCCCGTCTTTTCCGAGGGTCAGTTTGTCGCCCTCGATGGTGGCGGTTCCTTCCGTGGTGCCATCCTCGTCGGTGACTTCCATGGTGAGGATCTTGGCGGCCGCATCCGTTTTCGTGATTTTGTAAGTGGAGGTATCGGAGTTACCCATGCCGTGCATGGTGACTTCGCCTTTCGTCACTTCCACCGCCATGTTGGCCATCGCGGCGAGAATGAGGGGGAGCATAGCCTGGGCATTGGGATCGTCGCCGATCTCCTTCTTGGCCATCTCGGTCATGGCCGCCACGTTGGGCGCCCAGTAACCGACCATCGCCTCTTCCAGGCTGCCGCCCCCGGAACCACCTGACTTTTTCGTTTCCTTGGTGGCAGTCTTCTTGCCTTTGGCATCATCGCCATCCTTGGCGCCCTTGTCGCCCCTGTCGCAGCTGATCGACAAGAGCGAGATGCCGACCGCAGCCAAGGTTGACCCAACGAGAGTTAAGAAGTTCTTCATAACGACCAAGCGTAGGCATGAGCTCCGACCGGAGAACAGAATAATTCTGTGCAGCGATTGCTGGTATTATTTGGTATCGATTGGTGATCTGGAATCCCTAACAATTCTGCTCGGGGGCCTGCTGATTTGCGGCGAGGAGCCGGGGCGCGCCCGCCGGGAGTTTGGTCCGATCGTTTGGCTAGCTTTGCCTGAATCTTCGCGGCAGATTTCCGCGCCATGGATGCGATGAGACTTCTTGCGCTGATCCCCCTCGTTGCGCTCGCACCGCTCGGTTCGTTGGCGGCGCCTGCTGCGAGCGGCGATTGGCCGTGGTGGCGCGGTCCGAAGCAGAACGGGCACGCCGATCCCGGGCAGAAGCTGCCCGAGAAGCTCGACCTCGCGAGGCACAAGCGCTGGGAGGCGCCCGTTTCAGGACGGGGCCACGGCTCGCCCATCGTGCTGGGCGCTCGCGTCTACCTCGTCACGGCGGACGAGAAGACGCAGACGCAAGCGCTCCTCGCCTACGACCGGGACTCGGGCAAAGCGGTCTGGAGCAGCGTGATTCACCGGGGGGGATTCCCCGGGAAGATCAGCAAGAAAGCCACGCACGCCAACAACGCGCCGGCCTGCGATGGAGAGCGGCTCTATGTGAGTTTCATGAACAGCGACGCGGTCTACACCACCGCGGTGAGCCTTGAGGGCAAGAAGCTGTGGCAGACCAAGATTACGGATTACGTGGTGCACCAGGGCTACGGAGCCTCCCCGACGATCTACCAAGACGATCTCCTCCTGGTCTCTGCCGACAACAAGAAGGCGGGCGCGATCTGCGGGCTGAACCGTTCGAACGGTGAGATCGTCTGGAAGGTGGAGCGTCCCCGGTTCCCCAATTACGTCTCGCCCATTGTTTGTCATCTCGGAGGCCGCGACCAACTCCTCTACTCGGGGTGCGAACGGGTCGCCAGTTTCGATCCCCGCACCGGCAAGACCCTGTGGGAAACGGAGGGATCCACGCAGGAAACGGTCACCTCCATCGTCACGGACGGCGAACGCATCTTTGTGAGCGGGGGTTGGCCGAAAAACCATGTCCACGCCATGCTGGCTGACGGTTCGGGAAAGGTGGTGTGGCGGAACATCAGCCGGGTCTACGTTCCTTCCATGCTTGTCCACGAGGGCCATCTGTACGCCGTGATGGATGGCGGGGCAGCAATGTGCTGGGACTGCAAGACGGGCGAGCGCAAGTGGAAGGGCGTGCTGGGCGGCACCTTCTCCAGCTCTCCCGTGCTGGTGGGTGATCGCATCCACGTCATCAACGAGAACGGCGAATACTTTGAGTTCAAGGCCAGTCCGTCGAAGTTCGAACTGCTGCACAAGGGTCAGCTCGGCGACCAGGTCTTCGCCACTCCGGCCATTTGTGGAGGCCGGTTCTATGTGCGCGTGGCGGAGTTCGAGGGAGGGGAGCGCAAGGAGAAGCTCTACTGCCTCGGCGCAGCTCCGCCAAGGTGAGGCCGGGGCCGCACCGGAATTCGCCCAAATGGACAGGGAACTTGCGGCAAACAGGATTTTTCAGGGCCCCGGTGAGATCGGTGGTTCTCTCTTAGATCGGTGCTTCGCGACCGCTTGGTTCCGATCCGATTCTCCCGGCGTGGGCAATGGAGTGGGGAGGCCAACCAAGCAGCGGTCCCGCAGACCCGCAGAGGACCGAGCATCCCGCCGTAAGAGTTCAAGGATTCTTAATATCAGTTCACAGCCATCCCATAGACTGAGGTATTAATGGGTGGCTGGCGGCCGATCCCACCTAGGATCGGCCTGATGAAAAAACAAAAACCATCCAAT
>CAUZKZ010000236.1:0-8411 GCA_963580345.1 Verrucomicrobiia bacterium
GAGCCGTCAATGAAGGATCTCACTCGAAAACGAGAGCAGCTCCTGACAAGATTCGAGAAGTGCGCCGATTTCGTGCGCGGCTCGATCAACAACGTCTGTGCGAAATGCAGCAGGGCTGGTTGTATCTGTGAGAAGCGGACTTCGCGCAGAGCATATCGTCTGACCTACAAGGATAGCCAGCAGAGGACGCGCATCGTGTACGTTCCAAAAGAAAGGCTGCCGGAGATCAGGAAGAAGATCGCCAACTACTCGAAGCTACGGAAGATCATCGAGGAGCTCATCGAAACAAACATCGAGATATTCAAGAGGAAGGCCGACCCCTAGAAATCTCAATACTTGTGGGTAATAGAAAGGATCTGTGCGGGGGCCGCCGGGCAACCGGCGGTCCTACCGCGACCGGGCTAAGGGTATCTCGGCCTGGCCCGGATGGCAGGAAGCTTGCCGCTCGCGATCCAGCTTCCTGACGCCACGAGGGTGCCGGGGAGGGTGTCTCGTTTTTCGGGACCGAATTCGGAACGTTCTGCCACGATGAGGTAGCTGCCGTCCGTCTGACGTTTCGCAATCTGGGGGGGCTCGGAAGAGATCTGTCCGTCTTCGGAAAAGAAGTAGATTCGGCCCGGATCGCCGGCGGAGTCCTTGGCGGGGCGGAGGCGAACTCGGATGGGAGAAGCGTCGCGCTTTGACTCGATGATGACGGCCCAGAGATCGGTAGGAGCGGGGAAGTTGCGGCGTTCCTTCGCAATTTCAGCGGCCCACCTGGCATCGTGCCGGACCTCCCTGTCGCGATTGACCGGAAGGGTGATGCGACGCGTGCCAAAGCCCGGGTGGCACGTTTTGGAGCAGGCCATCCAGGTGAGTTCTCCCTGGAGTATTACGGACTCGGCGGCGATCTGGTCAGGGGGCGTGATCTCGACGAGCAGGAGCACGTCGCGATGATATCCGTGGGCGGGGTGTGTTGCCATCTCGACCACCTCGGGGGCGGGCCACTGGATCGGCCCCGCTTTGAAGCCCTTCGGGAGCATCCAGTCAATGGAGGTGGGGACGCCCACGATGCCCTCGTTCTTCCAGTAGGTATGGAATCCCGGGTGGTGGTGGATGTGGAGGGCGATCGTGAAAGGCACGCCGGGCTGGAGGGCGGCGACCTCGGAGACTATTTTGAGGTCGGCTCCGGCCGTCTTTTCCTCCGCGGCGGCGGTCGCCCACGAGGCCAGCGCGATTCCAAGTGCGAGGCTCTGTTTCAATTCTCCCATTTGAACTTCCAGATCGCGGAGGGGGTGTGGGCTGCTTCGAATATCCCGCGTGCCATGGCGACCAGCTTCGGCTGCTTTACGGCGAGATTGTTCCTCTCGGCGCGGTCGTTTTCAAGATCGTAGATTTCTACCGGCGCGTCCTTGCCTGCTCGGTTGACGTTATTCTGCACGGCCTTCCAGTTCCCGAAGCGGGCCGCGCGCTTGCCGCCACCTTCGAAGAACTCCCAGTAGAGATAGTCGTGTTTCTTCTGGGGCTTGCCGAGAAGGGTCGGGGCGAAACTGATCCCGTCCAGGTTGGAGGGGATGTCCGCGCCGGCGAGCTCGCAGAGAGTCGGGAAGAGGTCCCAGTGGGCGGAGATGTGATCGCTGGTGGTGCCTGGTTTGATTCTGCCGGGCCAGCGCACGAGGAGGGGACAACGGATACCGCCTTCGTAGAGGTCGCGCTTGAATCCGCGCAGGCCGCCGTTGGAGTTGAAGAAATTCGGCATGTGGCCGCCCTCCTTGTGCGGTCCGTTATCGGAGCTGAGCATCACGATGGTGTTCGCATCGAGGTCCAGTTTCTCGAGGAGATCGAGAATGCGTCCCACCCCCTGGTCGAGGGCGGTCATCATGCCGGCGAACTGGGCGGCGGGATTTGTGGCGAAGGGCTTGTTGTTGCCGTAGCGGCCGACCTTGTTTTCGAACTCGGGGAACTTGGCGCGGAAGGGCTTGGCGTAGTCCTCGGGCACGTGCATGGCGGCGTGCGGGATGGTGACGGGGAAGAAGGCGAAGAAGGGGCCGTCCTTGTGCTCGCGAATCCACGAAAGGCTTTCGGCCATGATGAGATCGTGAGAGTAAGTTTTGCCGTCGAGTGGAATCTTCTTCAGGTTGTCGAAAAGCCAGGTTGGATAGTAGGTGTGGGCATTGCGCTGGCAGTTGTAGCCGTAGAAGCGGTCGAAGCCCTGGTGCACGGGATCGCCTTCCGAGCCGGGGTTTCCGAGTCCCCACTTCCCGAAGGCTCCGGTGGCATAGCCCGTCTTCTTGAGCGCTTCCGCGATGGTGAAGGTAGCGGCCGGAATGGGATGCTGACCGACCGGTTTGATCTCCCTGTTGCCGCGACTCGCGGTGTGTCCGGTGTGCAGGCCGGACATCAGGACGCTGCGGGTCGGAGCGCAGACCGTCGATCCGGAGTAGTGCCGGGTGAACTTCATCCCCTCCACCGCGAGCCGGTCGATATTCGGGGTCCGGAACTTCTTCTGACCGTAGCAGGAGAGATCGCCGTAGCCGGCATCGTCGAGGAGAATGTAGACGAGGTTGGGCTTTGCGGCCGAAACCGTGAGCAACGGGCAGCAGGTGGCGAGGGTGAGGAAGATTGCGCGCACGGTTCCGATTACGGCGCGTGGGCGTCGAACTTACGAACTGGCGACCTTGTCTGCGGGTGTTCAGGGGATGGCCGTCAGGGCACCAAGGGGCGCCTGGCACCGACACGCACGAAATCGCGGGGCTTGACGGCTGGATCTAGCGGGGTGGGGGCCGAACTGGTGCCGGAGGGATCACCCACCGCGTCGGCTCCGTGCTGGGTCCAGCTGTTGAAGTCAGTCAAATCATCCCCGATGAAGACCTGGTAGATGCGGCTCGGTTTGCTGGTCCAATCGACGGTTGTCATTCCGGCCGCGGGCGTGTCCGGCAAGAGATCAACAATCTGGAAGCGGTCACCGGGATCGAAGGGATCGCTGTCTTCGTTGAACTCGTCGGAGTCGGAACGGAGGTCGCCATCGGCGTCGGCGCCGCCCACCAGGGTGAGATCGTCCGCCATTCCGGCCGCGGCGAGGCGGTTGCGCTCCCAGGCGTCGCTGATGCCGTCGCCATCGGTGTCGAAGAAGGCGAAGGCATCGGTTACAGCTCCGGCGAATCCCTCTCCGAGGTTGATCCATCCGATGTTCGGTGACCAGGCGTAGCCACGGGTCTTACCGGTCAGCAAGTCGACGGAGGGGACGTCGAGATCGGGTCCGGGTGGATAGTTCAATCCAAAGTTGACCCAGCCGAAAGTTGGCGCCCAGGCGTATCCCTCCAGATGCCCCTCGATTACATTCACCCCGAAGTCTTCCCCGCCGCTGTTGCTGTAGCGGATCCCGTCGAGGGGCGATCCGTCGCCGAGACAGATCCAGCCCGTGTTCGAGGACCACACCCAGCCAGTGCAGAACATCTCGCCCACTACCAGTCCGTTCACGGTGGAGGCGGAGGCGCCGCAATTGATCCAGCCGGCGCTGGAGGACCACCAGTATTTGTCGGCGCGGGTGACGGTCGGGTCGAGCGGAGGCGCGCACAGGGAGTTGTCGTAGACCAGGACGCGGCCGATGACTCCGTCGAAGGTCCCGAAGGCGCCCCCAGCGGAGAGATTGGTGACCACGCCGCCGAGGTCGCCGCCAATGCCGCCGCTTTGCCGGCCGAGTCCGGAGAGTCCTCCCCCGCACCAACTGGTAAAGTTGGCATCATTGGTGGTGTCGGAGGCGTCGGCACGGTTGGTTCCGTTCGTGACGTCCAGCGTGATGGCCGCCCGCTCACCGGTGCGCGGATACTGGTCCACGCAGGCCGTGATCCGCAGAAAGGCGGCGGGATGAGCCCAGATGCCGGTGAGATCGACGGTGGCCTGCATGGTGATTCCGGTCCCGTTGACCTGGCTCACCGTGAGGGTCAGGAGGCTGTCGATCAATACCACTGACAAGCCGTCGGTTCCGCCACTCTCGAAGAGAACCTGGCGTCCACTTGTTAGACTGGCGGGGGCGGCTAAGAGCACCACGCTGGCATCCCCGGTGTCGATCGCGGGCGCAAAGACCGGGGTGCCGCCGAAGGTCGCCATCTCGAGGTGATCGCTGCCGTTGCAGAGGACCGCGAGGCCGGAACCGGTATCGACGTTCGCCGTGCCGGCCGGCGGGGAGGGCCTGACGATCACCTCGGGGGCGGTGAGCGGGTTCCACTGATCGCCCAGGGTTCCGCTCACATCGTCCCAGACCGCGTCCCCCCCGAAAGTGGTGCCAAGCGGTTCGGTGGACGGATTCCAGTCCGCGCGCAAGGCCGCGAGCAGGGGGGCGGACGCCATCGTGGCGAGGGCGCCCGCCGCAAAAAGGGGAGTTGCTTTCATGACTCCTTGGGTCGGGGGTGGACCAGAATTACGGGCAGTTGATATTGTCGTTGGGACCGGCCGTGCTCGGGTTCTGCACCGGAGCGATGTCGCTGCCGGGGGCCGGTATGCCCGCCGCGACGGGAGCGCCCTGGACCACGCAGCGGTAGCAGTAAATGAGTCGCACTGGCGCGAGCGGGACATGGATGTTTCCTCCGGCGTTGCCCGTCATGGTGCACCCTTTCACGGTGAGTTTTCCCGGGCCGGCACCGGTGGCGTTGACGGAAACGCCCTTGTTATTCGCGATCGATCCGCCCTCCACCGTGGCCGAGGGGGTGTTGACGACGGCGGCCCCGTCATTGTTCCCGGAATACCTCGGGACGGACATGACGCAACGGTTGGACCCTTCGCAAACCTGGCCTGCGCCTACGTTGTCGCGGGCCGTGCAGCGTTCGCAGTGCATGCTCTCTGCGCCGGAGCAATAGTATCCGTTGCCCTGGTTCCCGGACGCCCGGCACTCGGTGCAACTATAGTTGCCGGCGCCTTCGGCGCGGCACCCGTCGCCGCCATTGCCGGTGAACTTGCACTCCCGGCAAGAGTACCTGTAGGTGCCTCCCGAACTCGACGTGCAGTAGGCTCCATGGCTGGCGCAGTTGGAGGCAACGCATTGTCCGTTCCGGCAGATCATCCTCCCCCCGCTCGCCGTGACGTAGCGGTAGCCCGTGTTACATCCCGAGCAGGTGACTCCGAAGCACCCGTAGTGGCAAGTGGAGGCCCGGCATTCGTAGTGGCATCCGTTTTGGCTGCAGTCGGTGTAGGTACAGTTACGCTGGGTGCAGTAGCAACTCTGGGTGGCACTGATGCACGAGTAGTAGGATCCGTAGGTGCAGCGGCTGGCGGTGCATCGCCCGTAGGTGCAACTCATCGAGCCACCGTTACAGAGATTTTCATAGGCCCGGCCGCCGTCGGTACAGCGGCATTCCGTACAGTACTGCGTGTAGGCGCCGCCGCTGGTGCAGTTGGAGGTGCAATGAGAGGTGCTGTTGTTGCTGTAGTTGCAGTAATCATAGGTGGCACTGCAGGAGGCCCCGGCACCGGTGCAGGTCGTGCTGGAGCCCGTGGTGCAATTGCTGAAGCTGCAGTAGCTGTATTTCACCTCGCATTTTTCACCGGCGTTGCACTGTGCGTCGGCGCCGGTGGTGGAATCGGAGAAGGTACACTCCTTGCAGTAGAGGTTGCCGGAGCTGACATACCTGAGGCCGTTGTCCGTATTCCTGTTGAAGTTGCAGCTGTAGCAAGCAATGCGCACGTTTCCACCGCTCACATCAACGCCATCCTGGCCATTGTTGTTGAGGCTGCAGCCCTGAAGGTGGAGCGAGACCGGCCCGCCACCGCTTTCCACCTTCAAACCGTCATCCGTGTTTTTGGAAATGCTGCAATCATAGAGGGCGGCATCGCAGGCGGAACTCGAGACACAGTTGATCGTGAGGCCACTCCCGCTCGAACCCGTGATGGATGCCCCCTGAACGCGGAGGCGGCATGAGCTATTGGTGCCCGTGCACTGAATTCGGAAACCGCCGGGGCTGTCGATGACGATATCCGAAAAATCGCCCTCAAGCTTGTTTGATTCGGCCGTAAGGACGAAGAGAGCGCCGTTCCCTCCGCCGCCCCCCCCTCCGTAGTTTACCTGATTCCACAAATGGAACTGTCTCGAACTGGGCGCGATGCACTCAACCCGCGTGCCCTCGGTCCCGTTTCTACTCAAGGTGCACCTATTGAGGTTGGTCTGGCACGAACCCGCGTTGGCGCCCGCAGCGGTTGTGCAGGACCAGCCCGCCAGGGAGTTGTTGCAATAGCTCGATTCCGCGCAGTAGACGCTGACCTCGACACTGGGTTTGGCGAGCGTGATGGAGCATCCATTGCCGGAGTTATAGCAGGAGAACACGCGGGTCGTGTGGAAGGGATAGGACACGCGCGCGGAGGGAGTTGCGTTGAGGGTGTAGTTGACCCCATCCCCGCCATTTCCGGTGGCCCGGGAGTTATCGAGCCGGGCGCTGTCATCGGGGTCGGTGAAGCAGTAGCCGTGGCTGCCATTGTTATTGGCCTCGCAGACGTAAAGCGAGCCTGACGAAACGGCGAAGCCACAGGCGCCGTTGGTGGTGCACTTGATATTTCGGCAAGTGATCGGAAAGGTGCTCGGACAGAAAATGCCGTTCGAACCCCAATCGATAAAGTTGCCGTTTTGGACCGTGAGGTTTTTCTTGTTGCCGTTTACGCCGATCCCATCGAGCGATCCGGGCACCCCGAGGAGGGAGAATCCGTTCAAGTCGAGGGTGACGTCGTCGGCATTGATTGTGATCCCGTTGCTGCCCGCGACGCCGGTGAGGCAGTCTGTGAGGAAGTAGGAGCCGCACTTGACGATGGTGAAGGGGAGGGCACCGATGGGGGTGCCCTTCGCGACATCCTTGAGGTTTGGTCCAACCGGAGCGATGGGTCCGGCGGGTGGATTGAGATTCCCCAGGCCCTGGCCAAGAAGGGGGAGGGACATGATGGCCAGAAGGCCTGCGATCAGTACACAGTGAACCCGTGAAGGGTTAGTTTGATGGGTCATGACAACGGTAGTGAGTTTGGTATGAATTCGATGGAGCGGCCCCGCGACACGGCTTCTCCGAAGCATAACAATGCTCGGAATCGGGACCCCTACAACCCCAAACCGGAAAGGCGAGGGGGTGATTTTTAAATTAGCCGCAAAAATGCTCCTCTATCTGATTCGCGGCTCCGACCGCACTTTCGCCCGGTGGGGTCTATTGTGACGGGGCGGCCGTCGCGCTTGCAGGATGCCTCCGCAAATGCATAGTGCGCGTCATGGCAATCGAGATCGAGTATTGCGGGATGTGAAACTATCTTCCGGAGGCCGAGCGTGTCTCAGCCGAGATCAGGGAAGCGGGGGGCGGCGAGGTCAAACTGGTCGCCGGGGGCGGAGGGATCTTCGAGGTGCGCCGTGGCGCGAAGGTACTCTATTCGAAGGCGGCGACGGGGAAGTTTCCGGAGCCGGGCGAGGTTGCGAAAGTGCTTGGATAGGAGAGACCGAGGGACGGTCCGCGGGTGCGGAAGGGGCCGAATATGCTAGTATGACAGATTGGGCCGAAATCTCAGGATGAGAAGAGACGAGGGGAGGCCCAGGCGGCATTTATCGAAAAAGGTTTGTTCTCCTTTCGATCCCCTCTTTCCTTCGTGCCGTGACTGAAAGCTCTCCGAAACCCGGCTCCCGAGTCCTTCCATTCGCTATCGCCGCGATTCTGCTGTTGGTTGCGACCGGATTTGTGGTGTCGCTACTTTCCAAGCCCGCCTCCGGGGATGAAGAATTGGGGGAGCGGGGCAAGGGGAAGAGAACGAGCAAAAGCACTCCGAGGTATACCGGGAGTTCGTCGTCCGATTCGCGACACGAGGGAAAATCGGAAGGCAAATCCGAGGAGGAGCGCATCGCCGGCAAACCGGCGCCGCCCCGTGAGAGTCCGAAGCAGATGGTGGTGCGGGTTTCGGCGGAGGCACAAGATGAGTTGAAGCGGCTCCGCGAGAGATCCAAGACGGTGTTTGAGGATCCGGAGGAGCGAAGGGCGTTCGCGGAGAGGTTGGCCAAGATTACCGATGCCGAAGAGCGCAAGAAGGTTTTGCGCACCCGGACGGAGAAAATGCAGGCCGCCCGGCGGGCGGCCGAAGAGCGGAAGCAAAGCGTCGACATCGAGCGGGAAAATCGACTGGTTATCCTGATACAAACCCAGAACCATTGGCGGATGGCGGAGCAAGTTGCCAAGAGTAATGCCAAGCTCCGGGGGGAGGCTTTTGCATTTAACCGGCGGCTGGCGAAATGGTTGGAGAATTCCGGGGGACTGGATAACGAGACGTTTCACGCCCAGTTCTCTGCCTTGCGGGCGGAGCTTGGCACGCTGCGCAAGAAAGGCGGCATTGTTCGCCGGCCCAGCCCCCCGCCCCCGTCGCAGCCCTAGCCCGACTTTCACGATTCGGGAAGATTTGAGGGAGCGGACCCCTGTTTTTCAGGG
>CAUZKZ010000237.1:0-8363 GCA_963580345.1 Verrucomicrobiia bacterium
AACCAGAAATGGCTTTTAACATACCGAGCTTGCCGACTCGCTCAGTAGGTCAACCTAAAAGTTGGCTTTTCTTCACTTTTATCTCACTGATAACCAATCAGTTCCGACGCTAGATTGACGCGAATGCGCGCCAACCATGAAAACGCTTCAGGAGCTATGGGACAAAATCGAGGCCCTGCAAGCCGAAGTCAGTGCGCAGAGCGCCGTTCTCAATGTGCTCCAAGCGGTTGTCGATCCCCCCCTTTGTGATGGCGATGTTGCCGGTGGGTAATCCGCGCAACGAGCACGATCCGGGAAATACGCAGGAGCCCAATACCTACGGGTCGGTGGGATATACCTATAGCATCGGCAAGCATGAGGTGACCAATGCGCAGTATGTGCAGTTCCTCAATGCCGTGGCGGCAGAGGATCGCACCAATCTCTACAGTCCCAGAATGGGCATCGAAGTGCAGAGCGGAATCACGCGGACGGGCAGCCCGGGAAGCTATCGTTACCAGGAGAAGACACTGATGGGGAATAAACCGGTCAACAATGTGAACTGGTTTGATGCCCTACGCTTCTGCAACTGGCTGCACAATGGCCGCCCCCGCGGTGCCCAGGATACCACCACAACCGAGCGAGGTGCCTACACGCTCACCGGTGCCATGATCATCGGAGTAGGGACGGACCCGATCCACGGTGCAAACGGGCGTAATGCAGGGGTGTGCGCGCCGGAGTAATTCCGGTACGGGCGCCGGGGTAAAACCGGTACGCTGTTGGTTGTTTTAGTTTGTAGTTCAGAGTGAGTCAATTGTGGGGATTGGGAGCCGGATCTCGCAGGCCTCCGGGCGGCGGGGCGATCAGCCTCCCCGGGGCTTTTTGCGGCGTTTGCGGGCGTCCTGGAGGCGGTAGCTCTCCCCGTTGGCCTCGATGATGTGGACCCGGTGGGTGAGGCGATCGAGCAGGGCCCCGGTGAGGCGTTCACTGCCCATCACCTCGGTCCACTGCTCGAAGGGAAGGTTGGTCGTCACAATCAGGCTGAGGCGCTCGTAGGCCCGGCTCACGACCTCGAAGAGCAGCTCCGCCCCGGGCTTCGAGAACGGCACGTAGCCCAGCTCATCGAGTACGATCAGGTCGTGCTTCTCCACCTGTGTGAAGAAGCGCTTCAGGTCGCGCTGTTCCCTCATCTCAAGCATGTGGGTGACCAGGGCGGTCGCGCTCCAGAAGCGCACCCGCTTGCCCTGCGTGCAGGCCGCGAAGCCCAGCGCACTCGCCAGGTGTGACTTGCCGGTGCCCGAGTTGCCGATCAGCAGGACGTTCTCCCGCGCGTCGAGGTACTCACCGCTGACGAGCTGGCGCACGAGGGTCTCGTTGATGGAGGCCTGCGCGTCGAAGTCGAAGCCTTCCAGAGTCTTGAGCACCGGGAACTTCGCGCTCTTGATCCGGCGCTGCGCAGCCCGTTGCTCCCGTTCGATGAGTTCGCGTTCGGTCAACCCCAGCAGGAAGTCGCCATAGTCGCGCCTGTCTTTGGCACAACTCGCCGCGACACTCTCCCACTCTCGACGAATGGTCGGGAGGCGCAGCTTCTCGAGGTGGTGTTTGAGAAGGAGCCGATTGCTTTCGGTGCTCATGCCACGTCCTCCCTTCCGTCCTGCTCGCTCAGCAAGGCCGCGTAGTCTCCGGGGTCGGTGCACGCCACGTTGACAACCTTGAGATGTTCTCGCCCGTCGAGTTGGAACACGGCCGCTTCCTGGTCCTCGCCGTAGAGATGCTGGGCGATGAGTTCATAGCGCGCGCAACCCATCTCCAGGGCAGCTCCCACCGCTTGCTCGACTCGTTTCAGACTTCGCTTCTCCAGCAGGCGAAGCACCTTGATATACTCGCGGGTTCCCTCGTTGCCGTGCTCGGCTTCCAGGCGCCGACGCAACACCACGAATCGTTCCGGAAGCTCCCAGCCCTCCAAGGGGCGGGCGAAGTCCAGGGCCCCGGCCTTGCGCTCCAAGAGCGCCAGGTAGTGCAGCGGTTCGAAGCGAACCTGCTGCTTGTCCCAGATGCGCCGATGGTCGGCAACCTCTTCCTGCCCGCGGTAGATGCGGACCCGTTCGCAGTCGCCCTTCACCACCACCTCGCGGTGGGCACAGCGCACCGGTACCGAGTAGTCGTTGCTGTCGAAGCGCACCAACGACAGGTTGCTGGCACGCGTCGCCTGCACCCGGCACGCCTCGAACTCCGCCAACGGCAACTGCCGCATCACCGGCAACTCTTCGGCCAGCAACTCCGCCTTGCTGCCGGTCTTGCCTCGCAGACGCCGCTTCAGATCCTCCCGGCACGAATCCTCCAGACGCGCGTTGAGTTCCTCCAGGGCGCGCACCTGCGGAACCGGAACCAGGAAGTTTGCGCGGCTGTAGCGCACGATCCCTTCCACCACGCCCTTCTCGTTGCCCCGCGCCGGACGGCAGAAGTGCTCTTCGAAAAGGTAGTGGCTCTGCAATTGCAGAAAGCCGTCGGTCAGCTTGCGCTCCCGCCCTCCCAGCATCCGGGCCACCGCGATGCGGGAGTTGTCGTAACTGATGCGTCCCGGAACCGCCCCGAAGAACTTGAAGGCCCGCACGTGTCCCTCCCAGAAGCTCTCGGTGTTCTCGCGTTCGAAAACCTGCACGAAGAATCCGTCGCTGTAGGGCAGGCTCATCACGAAAAACGGGCGCTTCTTCAGCACTCCCCCGACATTGACCAAGGCGTGGCCGAAGTCCACTTGGGCCTCGCCCGGTCGGTGGATCAACGGGACGAACACCTCCCGCTTCACGGCCTTGAGCTCCGCCACCAACTCCTTCACTGCCGTGTAGCCGCCCCCGTAACCACGCTCGTCCTTGAGCCGGTCGAAGATCCGCTTCGCGGTGTGCCGCTGCTTGCGATCCACCTCCCGGTCCGAGTCCAGAAGGGCCTCGATCCACTCCGCATGCGCGTCAATCTTACGCACCCGCTTATTCACACGCCGGTAGCCCGGCGGGCTCGAATGCGCCAGCATCTTCTGCAGCGTCTCCCAGTGAAGGCCTTCCTCCTCCATCACGGAGCGCTTGCTGCGCCCCTCAATCAGCACTTTCCGGCGCACCCGCGCCCATTGGGCCATATCCATATACACGCATCCTTTCTTAGGCGCGTCCCGGTTTTATCCCGACCCCTTTCCCGTACCGGTTTTAACCCGGCGTTTACACCAGGGGAATGCTCACCGTGGAGCCCGTGCCAATAAATGTGATCACCTCGGACCACTCGTCCATGTTGATGGAGCGCTCCACGCGGTAGCTCCGGCCAGAGAGCGCGGGAAAAGTCACGCTGTGCTCCGTGGCCGAGCGGGCGAACTCGATGGCGAAGCGGGACGAGCCATCCAGGGGATCGGTGAGCAGGAGCACCACCTCCTGATGATTGGTGTGCCGGTCACTGTCGGGGTCCTCATCGGCATCACTGGTGCCGTCTCCGTCACTGTCGGCAAGACGCGGGTTCGTCTTCGTGAGCGTCAGTTCCACGCCGTCCCAAAGGAGATCGTCATCGGTGTCAGCCTTGGCAGGATTGGTCCTATGGACGTTCACCTCAGCGCCGTCATCGAGGCCGTCCCCGTCCGTGTCCTTCTTCAGAGGGGAGGAGCCCGCCGCGATCTCCTGGGCAGCAGTGAGGCCGTCCTCGTCCGAGTCATCCTCTCCGTCCAGGGTGCCGTCCCCGTTGCTGTCGGGATTGGTGGGGTCGTAGGAGAAGGTGATCTCATCCGGATCGTTCAACCCGTCCCCATCGGTATCGGCGAGAAGCGGATTGGTGCCATGCGTTCCCTCAGCGGAGTCGCTCAGGCCGTCATTGTCGTCGTCCTCGTCGGCGTTGTTGCCGGTTCCGTCCCCATCGGTGTCCGTGGTCTCTGAGCCGTCGAGGGGAAAGGCGTCTTCGCCATCGGGGGATCCATCGTCATCGGTATCGGCCCGGATGGGATCGGTGCCGTTGGCGAGTTCCACGTCATCATTGATGCCGTCCCTGTCTGTGTCCACGCGGTTAGGATCGGTGCGCAGGGTAAGGACCTCTACACCGTCCGTTAGGCCATCTCCATCCGTGTCAGGGTTGCTCGGGTCCGTGCCCGTCATGGTGGGCGAATGGTAGTTTCCATCGTTCGTCTCGTACTCGTCGGGTATCCCGTCTTGATCTGTGTCGAGTTCTACCTTCAAGACGAATCGTCCGACGCTGTCATGCTGGCTGTCCGGAATGGAATTGAGGTTGCTGACGCGATTGAGCGGAGGGCCGCCAAATACTCCAGGTTCACCGAAACCATACGAAGTGAGTGTGATTCTCAGGCCATCCGCCGCGTAGCTGAGATCGCTTGGCGTCGGTGCCAACACGCTCAAGCCGTCCAGCGCAAGCGTCGGTATACCAGCCGTAGCCGGAGTGGCGGTACTCACGTTCACCGGAGAATGTGCGGCGATTCCCGGGTTCACGTTGTCGCCGTCGAAGAAGAGATTCAGACCGTATTCGCCAGGGTTGTTGTCCCAAAAGCCAGCCACAAGAAAGAAGAACTCATAGGTCCCGGGGGCAAGATCATAGGCGATGCTGCTTTCAGCCCCGTTACCGGAGTTCAGGAGCGGTGCCTCGTACCCGCCGTTCGGTTCGGTCACGTAGATGTTCGCAAACGAGCCTTCGTTTCCCAGCGTGTTCCAGATCGGGGTACTCGTCGTTTGCCCGCCGTTGTGAGTTCCATGCTGAAGGAGGCCTGTCAGCGAAATGGCGCCGGAGGTTTGAATCAGGAACAAGAGCGCGCTGCTCAGACTGGAGGCCTGCCAGAGAGAGGGCCAGACTTTGGGGAAAGAGTTGGTTTTCATGCGATCGAATTTGGGTTGTAATCCTACGCCCGCCTACGAGGCAATGTGTCGTCACCGGGTGCGAAAGAAGGCGGGCGAGCCGCCGGAGTGACTGCCGCGCCGACATCAGGCCATTTATGGCCATCCTCCTTCCTGTCATCAAGGCCATAAATGGTCAGGCGTGAAGCCTGACAAGGAGCGAAAGACCGTCGAAACCATCTGCAAGGCCCTCCGAGCCGCCCGTCTCGAACAGGGTCTCTCCCAGGCGCGCCTTGCCGAGCTGACCGGCATGAGCAGGACCGGTCTGCGCCACATCGAGAGCCTGGAGACGAGCCCTACCCTCTACTCGCTCCTCAAGATAGCGAAGGCGCTCGGGCTCGATCTCCGCGACCTCCTCCCGCCAACCTGAGGCTCACTTCTCTGTCCGCACATGGAAACTAACGACTGAGTGGATGAACTCCGCATGGGCTGTCCCCCCGCATGGCCCATCCCTCCGGCTCGCGCTGAGTCCCAAGAACCTGCCTGGGAGTGAGAGGCGATGGGCGCCCACGCTTCGCAGAAACGGCGCGCTCTCGTTACACAACATCCTGAACCGTCACAAGACGCGCCCACCGCTGCCGCGCATCACGGCCGGAGGGAGACCTCACGCCCTTTCTCTTGCGGCGCCGGCTCAACGCTGTCGCAGATTCGCTTCTCCCCACTGCTTCGGAGAGCAACCCAGACGGGAAAAATCAAGGCTCCTGTCCGGGACAGGAGAGAAATGCACTTTTCTCTTGATTAAGAACCTGCCTCGTCTTGTTAGCCGTTTTTCATCAGTCTTTCGGCCTCAAAATCAGAAACTTCCCCTTGATGAAAGGCGATTCGCCCCATCAACAATTCATCCCGAATCATCGCGCAACCTCTTCCAAAGATCTCATCACCTTCATCGCTACCAACGATCGTGAATTGCAGAATGTCATCAGGGCGCCACTCGTCGCTCATCACATCCAGGACGCCCTCCAGCGCTCCAAATCTGATGCTTCCAGATCCATCCGAGGAGATTTCCAGTTCCGGAGGATCCAGCATACTAAGATAGTCGTAGTCCCATTCGCTCATTGCACGAAGATGCCACCGTCCGACGAACTTCTCCTTTACAGATCGGGTTGCGTTCACCATCTCCAATGGGGCTTGCGTGGGTTTCGGCTCTTGAGGTGGGTCCGGCACGGGGTATTTATTCTTCGGCTAACGTCGTAGAGATGCCATTGCCGCCCGGCAAGCCCCGATCAACGACAACCCCTCGCCCCCTGGAACCCGAAGGTGGCAGTGGGCCGGGACGGAAGCAATGGCGGGACCGCTCTGAGCCCCGCACAGGCCCTCTCCCACCTTGTTCCCCTTCTTCGCGTTCAGGGTAGCGGGCAGGAACTCCAGATTGATCAGCACGTTGTCCAGCTCGGGACAGACGCTGCGGGGGATGATGTGATCCACCGTGGCCAACTCTCCCCTGTACGGCCCCCTCGTGATGGTGGGGGCGTTGCCGGTGCGCAGCTTGGCGAAGCCCGCCACCTCCAGGCGATGGCAAGCCCGCTTCGACGCAGGCTTTGCTGTGTAGGGTTGCAGCACCGATCCGCAGGGCCTTGAATAGGATTCATGAAAACTTGGATGCTCCTGCTTGAAGCGGCCATATCGCACCCTCAAAGGCGGCTGCCGTGAGCTGATCGGAACTCGGAAGCCCGCGTTAATGGAAAACGGTGGTCGGCCTGCACCTCCTCGGGCAAGGTGGGGATGATCGCAAGGAACGCCATCGATCTGGACGAATCTAACTTCGTGGCATCGCCGGCGCGCAGCACGGGGTGATCTATCTTAATCGGCACTGGCCGGGGTGGATGTGTCCCGACTACGTCCGCTTGCGACGAAAGCGGACGCTGACTAACCACCGCCCTCCGGATCCCTGCTTCCTGAAGGCCGCGATCTCCCGACCTTCCGGTAAAGCGAAGTATGCCGCGGAGTATTGCCGGCTACGTGAAGTGAACATGCTCTGTGGCCTCCGTCTACCGCGCCCGCGCCGTCCCCGCGCCTCACCACTCTGGCAAATCGTACACCACGGTCGTCCCGCGTCAATGCCACGTCGGCGAAATCCTGTTCTGCCAGGGCCGGCCGGTCGTCCGGTTCGGTGGCCAGGTAGGTCTTCAGTTGAGCGACCGCGTGTAGCGATGCCTCGACATCCTGCACGTTGGCCGCGGGTTATTTTTCTGCATCCGGCTGTGACTCGGGCTGTGCCGGCGGTGCGTAGCGGTCGGTCACGTTGACGGCGTGCACGTAGTCGATCTTGAGGTCCCACACAAGGGGAAACGTAACTCCCGTGTGGCGATAACTGGTCGCATAGATAGCATGCAGGCGATGGTCACGCTGGGCCGTCTTCGCCTGGTCGGTAAACAAGGCCCGGTCAAGCGCGTCGCCCAACGGTTCGGCCGCTCCGGTGTGCTGCCACTTGCCGTCCCAGACTTCGACCCACGAATGATTGCCGCTCTTGTTGGTCCACAGCGGCGTGCCGGCGAACCGAGCGGGCACACCGACGGCGCGGCAGGCGTCGACCAGTAACACCGACAGCCCCGTGCAAGACGCCTTACCCGACTCGATCGTTTCGTAGGGACTTTGATCGGCCTTGGCCCGACTGCGCGAAAAGTGGACTTTCAGCAGCGGGAATATCTTCTGATTCAGAATCACGGCCGCCTTGCCGGGCGAATCGACGTCGGCCACCAGCGGCTTGAACCGCTTGTAAAAATCGGCCCGCCAATCGTCACGCCGTTCGTTGATCATCGCGTACGGCAGCACGTCGTTCAGGAACAGCTCTTTGGAAACCTTGTCCCTCCACGGCGCCTCGTTCCAGGCCTGGTAGGCCAGTCGGTTGTTGTTCAACAGGTAATCGGCCGACAGGCTGGTCAAGTCGCGTTGGGGCATGTAAGCCACCAGGAACCGCATGCCTTCCTTCTGGTCATCCGGGGCCTTGGCCAGTGCCTGGCGTAACTGATCGGCATTGTCACCGGCCTTGGCCAGCGCCGACTCGACAAGTTTCGTCAAATCGTCTTCGGCCGAAACGCGGCTGCAGCAGATGGCGATCAAAAGGGCGGCAAACGTGGCCAGATAAATTTTCATCGTCGATGCCTCACTAAGGATTCGTTGGGAAATAAGTTACGGGATTGAGACGTAGCGGCAGGGCGCAAGCCCTCCGGTTTTGCGACACCGGACGGCTTGCGCCGTTCCGCTAAATGAGGTGCAAGATTTTTGCGGATAAAGTTCAAGCACATTCTAACCTAACACGTCGGCGAGGTCAGCACCGCGTATGTGATTGTTCAAAGACGTGGGAACCAGTCAATAATGACTTCCCGATTTTGACGACAGTTGATTATTTCTTCCACAGGACGATTGGAACACCTAGAAGGGATTGATTGAACAGGAGGCAACGGAGATAACAGAGGTCATTTCTCTGTTTCCTCTGTCTACTCTGTTTCGAAAGGATCGATCATGCACCCCTTGTTTACGCAAGCTTCTGGAATAACTCACCGATCCATAAAGCAC
>CAUZKZ010000238.1:0-8353 GCA_963580345.1 Verrucomicrobiia bacterium
TGTACCCGTTTTCATGCAGCAACTGGGCCACCTTGGTGTGGCTCACCGAATGCTTGCGCTTCGCCAATTGGGCGGCCAGCATCCGCGTGCTCTTGCAGGTCCAACGCAGCGGAGACTGCGGATCACCCCTTGTCGCTCCATCCATCATTTTATCGAGGTCTTCCAACAACTTTGGATCGCTCTGGGTAATCGGCTTGCGTCCCGCGCCCGGACGCCGGATCAGTCCCGCCGGTGGCGCGATTCCGTGTTGGATCTCATCCATACCCTTGTAGATGGCCTTTCGGGAGAGTCCGCACGCACGACTTACCAACGAGACCCCACCATGCCCCAAGCTCATTGCTTCACTTGCCGCCATGAGGCGACGGGATCGTTCGTCAAGAAGAGGCCACACCGATTTGAACTTATCGACAAGCACGACATCGAATTCCATGCCGGATAGCCATAATATCAAAATAGGTGTTTGTCACCTTTATTTATTTACTCGTCCTAACTTGCGGGGCGATGCACTAGACCGGCCTCACCTCGCAGAAGCCGCGGTTCCAACCGACCCGCACGCCCACGTCGTAACATTCCCCCAGCAGTTCGGCAGTCATTACCTTTCGCTTCCTGCCATCGGCCAGGACCCGCCCCTCGCGCAGCAGGACGACCCGATCCACCTCCGGCGGGATTTCGCGCACGTCGTGGGTGACCAGCATCACCCCCGTGCCCTTTCGCATCAGTCCCCGCAGTGCCTCAATAAATATCCACGCCCCCGGAAGATCGAGGGAGGTGGTCGGTTCATCCAGGATCAGCATCTCGGGATCGTGCACGAGGGCACGTGCCAGCAGGAAGCGGCGCCGCTCGCCGGAGGAGAGTCGCCCGTAGTCGCGCCACATCAATTCAAGTACTCCGGCTTTTTTCATCGCCTTCCAGGCCCGCTTCTTTTCCGTCGCCGAGAACCGCAGGTCCCGTGTGCGCCCATAGGTGCCGCGCAGGCCGGTCAGGACTACGTCGCTCGCCAGTTCGTCGTCGTGAAAAAGGGTCCGCTGCTCGGGGGTCACCAGCCCGATCCGTTCCCGCAGTTCGTAGAGAGACCAGAGTTCCTCCCCGAAAAGGCGCGCCGTTCCCTTCTCCGCCACCGGGTGAAGGTCCCCCGAAATCAGTGCCAGGAGGGTGCTCTTGCCCGCCCCGTTCGGTCCGAGGATGGCGAGCCGTTCCCCGGCCTCCACGCGCAACGACAACCCGTGGAAGACCCGGTTGTCTCCGCGCCAGACCGTCACGTTTTCCAACTCGAGGACGGGCGATCCCACGAAGCCAGGTTCTACGCCACGAGCCGCTCCGAGATCCGATCAAACTCGCGGGCTGCAAAACTCACCACCAGTTCTTCGAGCGCGGGTTCCCGCAACCGCGCGATCGCTTCCACGCTGAAGCCCTGCGCCACGAGTTGCCTCGCGATATACGGCCTGATGCCGCGTGTACACAGGTAGAAAATTTCGTCGTCCGCGATCATGGCGGAGGTGCTGCCGTGCGAGCACTTCACCTGGTCGGCGTTGATTTCCAGACCGGGCATGGAGGTCGCCTCCGCCGTCTCGCTCATGAGGAGGTTCCGGCAGGTCTGGTAGGCGTCCGTGTAGTGCGCCCCCTCGTCCACCAGGATCAAGCCCGAGAACACTGTGCGGCTGTCATCGTAGAGCGTATTCTTGTAGAGGAGGTCGGAGTAACTGCGCGGACTGACGTGATGCTGGAAGGTGCGTTGATCGTACTCCTGTCCGTCACGGGCGATGCTCACCGAAAGCATGTTGGAGTGCGCGTTCTCGCCCTCCAGGCGGCTCAGCGACTCCTGGCGCACCCACGCCGCCCCGGAATTCAAGATGAAGGCCTTGGCGGTGGCATCGCGACTCACGCGGGTGTTGTTGACCTGGATCATGCGGGCCTGGTCGCAGAGATCCTGCAACACGAGGTAGTTCAGGGTTGATCCCGGACCGGCCACCAGGTCGTTCATGGCGATCGCCCAGGCGTCCAGCGCGGTGGTATCGGACTGGAAATAATCCACCACCGTGACCTCCGCGTTGGTTCCGGTCACCACCAGGGTGTGGGGAAAGGTGATGATGTGATCGCCCGAGAGCCAGTGGAAGACCTCGATGGGAGCGGAGACCTGCACATTATCGGGAATGTAGATGAACATTCCGCTCGAAACGTGAGCGCGGTGCAGGGCCGCAAACTTGGCGGACCCAAGTTCCGTTTCGGCCTTCATGAAGTGCTTTTGCACCAGGTCAGGGTGCTCCGCGAGAGCTCTGTCCAGCGGCAGGCACACCACCCCGTCCGGCAAATCTTGTTCTTCCTCGTTGAGGGTGTCGTTGATGAATCCGAAGCGGGCCGCCCGCTTCTCCAGTCCCGCCGCACCGCGATGGCCGGCCGGCGGTTCGTGCTGCGGAAAACCCACACCCTCGAAGTTCAGCTGCCCCAGGCGGGCGAAGCGCCACTGCTCGTCGCGCCGCGAAGGCATGGGCAACTCGTTGAAGCGCGTCCACCCTGCCTGGCGCGATTCATTGAACCAGGCCGGCGAGTCTTCCAGCCTCTCCGGCGCCTGTTCCAACACGCTCACTCGCTCTAACACCGCTTCCATCTAAGTCTGTACACTGAATACTGTATACTGAAGACTGGACGTTATCCGACGGACCCCTCCATCTCCAGTTCGATGAGGCGCTTCAACTCCACCGAGTACTCCATGGGAAACTCGCGGACCAGGTCGTTTACGAATCCGTTCACCGCGAGGCTCATGGCCTCTCCCTCGCTCAGCCCGCGCTGCTGCATGTAGAAGAGCATCTCTTCGGATACCTGCGAGACACTGGCTTCGTGCTGAGTGGAGTGCTGGTTGCCGCGCACCGTGATGGCGGGATAGGTGTCGGTGCGGCTGCTGGAATTGATCAGCAACGCGTCGCACTCCGTGTTGTTCCGGCAGCCTTTCAGGTGCTTGGGGATATGCACCATGCCGCGGTAGGTGGAGCGGCCCTCGCCTACCGAGATGGACTTGGACACGACATTCGAGGTGGTCTCGTCCGCCGCGTGGATCATCTTGGCCCCGGTATCCTGGTGCTGGCCGCTGTTGGCGAGGGCGATTGAGATCACTTCGCCCCGGGCCTTGCGGCCCTTCATGACCACCCCGGGGTACTTCATCGTGAGACGGCTCCCGATGTTGCAGTCGATCCAGCGCACTTCCGCGTTCTCGTGCGCGATCCCGCGTTTTGTGACGAGGTTGAACACGTTCGAACTCCAGTTCTGCACGGTGATGTATTGCAGCTTGGCATCCTTCATGGCCACGAGCTCCACCACTGCGGAGTGCAGCGTGGTGGTCTCGAACTTCGGTGCGGTGCACCCCTCCATGTAGGTCATTTCCGAGCCTTCGTCACAGATGATGAGAGTCCGCTCGAATTGCCCGAAGTTTTCCGAGTTGATGCGGAAGTAGGCTTGCAGAGGGTGACGCACCTTCACGCCCTTGGGCACGTAAATGAACGAGCCGCCGGAAAAGACCGCGCTGTTGAGGGCCGAGAATTTGTTGTCGCCGGTCGGGATCACCTTCCCGAACCAGGGCCGGAAGATCTCTTCGTGTTCGTGGAGCCCCTCCGTGGAATTCACGAAGATCACGCCGTCCTTCTCGAGTTCCTCCTTCACGTTGGAGTAGGCCGTCTCCGAGTCGTATTGCGCTTCCACGCCCGCCAGGAAGGCCCGCTCCTGCTCCGGAATTCCGAGCCGCTCGAAGGTCTCCTTCACGTCGTCCGGCACCTCGTCCCAGCTCCGCGTGGGTTTCACTCCGTCGGAGAGATAGTAGCGGATTACGTCAAAATCGATGCACTCGAGGTCCTTGGTGGCCCAGTGCGTGGGCATCGGCTTCGCCTCGAAAGTCTTGAGCGCCTTGTGCCGGAACTCGCGCAGCCAGTCCGGATCCTCTTTGACATCGCAGATGTAGTCGACGGTGGCGGCGCTCAACCCGCAGCCGGCGTCGAACTTGTGCGACTCCGGGTAGGAGAAATCCCCCTTGCTCCGATCGATGTCGATCGCTTCCCGTGTCCCTGTGTCTAGTATTGCCGTTTCAGAATTCATGTCGTTGCTAATTCTCCTTCTTCTTTGAGGAAATCGTACCCTTTTGCCTCGAGTTCCAGCGCCAGTCCCTTCCCGCCGCTGCGCACGATCCGCCCGCCCGCCAGGACATGGACGTGATCCGGCTCGATGTAATCCAGGAGCCGTTGGTAGTGCGTGATGACCAGGAATCCTCGCTCCGGCGAACGCATCGAGTTGACGCCATCCGCCACCACTTTCAGGGCGTCGATGTCGAGGCCCGAATCGGTCTCGTCCATCACGCAGTAGCTCGGTTCCAGCATCATCATTTGCAGGACTTCATTGCGCTTTTTCTCCCCGCCCGAGAACCCCTCGTTCACGGAGCGCGCCGTGAACTTCCGGTCGATCCCCAGCTGGTCCAATTTTTCGTAGAGGTTCTTGTAGTAGGCCACGGCGTCGATCTCCTCGCCTTCGGGCATGCCGGCCTGAAGGGCGGCGCGAATGAAGTTCGCCATCGTGACCCCCGGCACCTCGGCCGGATACTGGAAGGCGAGAAAGAGGCCGACCCGGCTCCGCTCATGGACCTCCAGTGCCAGGAGATCCGCGCCATCCATCGTGACCGATCCGTTGGTGACTTCGTAATCGGCGTGACCGGCAATCACCTTTGCAAGGGTCGATTTCCCGGAACCGTTCGGGCCCATGATGGCGTGGACCTCGCCCTTGGGCACCTCGAGGCTGAGGCCCTTCAATATCTCATTGCCGTCCGTGGCGGCGTGCAGGTTCTTGATGATGAGGCTCATCGTCGTGGCTGTAAGGGGTGGCCCCGAAAGGGTCAAAAAACCTTCGGAAGCTTTCCGCGGATGGTGAGTTCGAGATCGGTGACCTCCGTCCCCGCCGGGAGGTTGAGCAGGTCGGTGATCTTGCAGCCGTCCTTGAAGATAATGTCATGCACCACTCCGGAGGCCTCGTCGCGGAAATGCACGTGCGGACTCTGGTTCACGCAAAAGCGCGACGGCTCGCGGTCGAAGTTCACCTGATTCACCAGGCCGTGCTCCACGAGGGCATCCAGGCAGTTGTAAACCGTTGCCAGCGAGATGGTGGGCAGGCCCTCCTGCACGCGCCGAAATACCCCGCTGGCGGTGGGGTGGTCCTTGTCGTGCAGGAGCACGCTGTAAACCTCCCTGCGCTGCTTGGTCATGCGGAGCCCCGCCAGCTCCGAGGGGATTTCTTCCGGGATCTTCGGAATGTCGAGATTCTGTGTTGCCATGGCTCGGTGGCTGGACAGTACGGGCGTAAACCAGGGGCGCAAGGGTGAAGTTAGAATAATTCTAATTTTCAGACTGGGTGGTCGGTAGAGGTTTTTCACGTCCGCGGAGACCGGCGCGGGCCAATTCGTGGATGGGCCGACCATCCCGGTCTCGAGCGGCCCGGCGCCGCGCCTCAGGGCGCCGCGTTCAGCCACGGGAGGAGGACCCCGTGCTGGGCCGACTGGAAGCGGTTGACGTCGTCGGCAGTAATAAAGGTCAGGGAGCGAGCTTTTGCCTTCGCGAGACAGGCGCGGACGTCGTCCGGATCGACGTGGCGATCGCGCTTTGCGGAATACACCAGGCAGCGACGAGGCGCGATTGCGCCCAGGAGGTCCTCGTAGTCGTAAGGGACGGCGGGCTCCCTGCCGTGAAAGAGGCCGAGTTTTGGTTGCAGGCCATGCCATTCCCACCATCGCCGGATTCCGCCGGTGGGCTTGCGGTCGTGATCGGAGCGAAGCGGGGTGAAGCCGCAGAAGGACGCCACCGCCGTGACGCGATCGTCGAGAGCCGCAGCGTGCAATGCCGCCATGCCGCCCAGCGAATAGCCCACCAGGGTCACCTCCTTCGGGTCGAGGACGGGAAGCTTCCCGGCGGCGAGGCCCGAAGCGCCGTGCACAAAGTCGAGCGCGCTGCGGATATCGAAGATGATCCGCCCCAGCTTCGACCAGCGGGGATGCTCGCGGTAAAAATCCGCACCCTCCCGCAGGCGGTCGCCAAAGCCACACTGGTCGAAGGCCAGCACCGCGTAGCCGGCCTGGGCGAGCCGATAGTAGATTGTGGTGCCCTCCACCCCGTAGCCCTCGTTGTAGCCGTGCGAGTAGTTGAAGGGATGCAGCCAGATCACGACCGGCAGCGGCCCGGCTGGATTCGCAGGGAACATGAGGTTCCCGCGGACATTGTGCCCGAAGGAAACGGGCAGGCGCGTGATCCCGCTCGGCTTCCAGCGGTCGCGCGACCACTTCGCCACTCCGTAATCTTCCTCCTTGAGGACCGACAAGGGGACCCGGCTCGGGCGGGTAAACTCCGCAGGCTGCGCCCCAAGGATCCAGAGGATGCGCTGGCGCAGGTCCTCCTCCTTTTTCGGCGCTTCCATTTCAACCTGGAGCTGCGCTTTTTTCCACTCCTCCCAATCGAAATGGTGCAGCAGTCTCTCCGGAAAATCGGATCGCTTGACCGGCCCTCTTCCGAAGGCCCAGTCGAACCAATCGAGGTTGGTTTTGACGTGCCCGGCCGTGATGGGATTGTGATTTCCCGTGCGATATTGAAGCGCGATCCTCTCCGGCACGCCGAGGAGCCGGTAGGCCTTCCTGGCGTCCAGGTAGGTGCGCTCCACTGCAAAAGTCGGATCGCTGCCATCGTTGTGAGCGGTGTGAAGGAGGCACGCCCGCGGGGCAATGAGAGCCAGCAGTCCGTTGCTCTCGACCGGCAGTTCGTTCTCCCGGCCAAAGTAGTCCTTCAGGCTGGGCAGGGCCCACTCCGCCGGAGCATCGAGAACGGTTTCCATGAAGGTGTCCCGGCCCGTGAACCGGTAACCGGCCGCCGCCGGAGATCCCGCGCTGCGGGAGACCACCGCCTTGATCCGCTCGTCGAACGCGGTGGCGTAGAGCGATTGTTTTCCATATCGCGAGTGGCCGATGATCGCGACTTGCCCCGGCGCAATCTTGAGGTCGAATCGCTCGCTCAACAAATAATCCAGCGCTCTTCCCGCCAGCCAGGACTGGATCGCCAGGGAGGACGACCACGTCGCGTCGGGATACTCGCCCTTGAACACCCGCCAGGCGTTCTCGTATCCGGGAAATGCCTTCTCGTGGTGATTGTAGTCGACCCCGGGGTAGTAGCAGGTGATGTACCCCCGTTTCACGGCCTCCTCGCCCCACGCGATCTGGTAGTGGCGCGGCTGGGTGAGCAGAAGCGGATAGGCGGGCCCGGCACCCCGGGCGTCAGCCTTCGGCAGGAGGAGCCGGATTTCAAAACCAGCCCGCCTGGGAGTATCGAAGACGAGCCGGACCCTGCGCACGCGGTGTCCCGTTGGGTTGGCCACCTCCTCGAGGGTGCGTGCCTCGAGCAATTTCGGAGCCTTCGCCGGAAAGTGCCCCAGGTAGGTGTCGCACCACAACTGTTTGATCTCGGCCCGCCGCGCCTTCCAGTCGTCCGCCGAGCGCACCGGCCGGCCGTCGAGGAATTCGAGCACGGGCGGGAGGTCCGCCGACCGGTAAGGCGGGGCCTCCTTGGCGACGAGCGGACCGGCCAAGAGCGTGCTCCCCGCAATCCAGCAAATACGTCGGTTCATGAAAGGACGGTTGTAGGGCCCGTGGCGCCGTACTCCAAGCCGCCAGTAATCAGTAACCAGCCACCGGCCCTTCAATGCCCCCGCCAGAACAGGACCGCACAGAGCAGGGTCACCACTCCGTAGCCGAAACCTCCATATGCCACCATACGCCAGCGCTTATCGGTGGCGGTGGCCCAGGTCACGAGGTCGCGAAAGGTGTAGGGCATCCCCACCCAGAAGAGGCCCTTGGTCAGGAGAATATACGAAAAAAGCGGGACCAGGAGACGGCTGGCGGGGTCCTTGTTGAAGGACGCCTCGAGCAGCGGCCCGGTCACCATCAAGGCCACCACTCCCAGGGATCGCACGAACAGAAACTCCTTCACGTACATGATCATCCCGAGGAAGGCGATTGGCACCAGGTAGCGTAGCCACGGCTTGACCGCATTGAATTCCCCGATGTCCATCGTGAGCGTCGAAATCAGTCCCATGTTCGCGGGAGCTATCAACAGCCAGAACCAGATCATACCTACTGCCAGAGTGTAGACTCCCGCCATGTAGTGGCGGGGCAGATTCTGGAGCCAGGCCTTGCAGGGCTCCGGCTTCCACAGCATCAGCCCGTGCACTACAAGCAGATAGGCTGCCATCGCGTAACCCGCCAGATCGAGTGGAATCGTTTCGTAGGGATGCGGGCCGCCCATTGGTGCGCGCTAGCTAAGCCAGCAACCTCGCGGGGTAAAGGTAA
>CAUZKZ010000239.1:0-8329 GCA_963580345.1 Verrucomicrobiia bacterium
CAGAGTTCTTCCTGCGCGGGGAGAGTCTTCTTGCGGATCATTAACGAACCTTAACCAACTCCGCTACCATCAGCAAATTCGATTCTCGCCGAACGGAGGTATTTCAACAGTCTCTTAGAGGTGGAGACCGGATAGGACGTCACAAACTCCTCCTTGGTCAACAAGACCATCCGCTGCTGCGGAACGCTCACCACGATGCGCTTGTCACTGCCGCACTGGCACAGCAGGCCGACGGAAAGGCACGCGGAGGCCAGGGCGATCGGTCGTTGTATCTTTGTGACCTTCTCCATCGTTCGAATTCAGATCCTGGGGAATCATTCTCAAATCGCGGGAGAATTCAACGGTGAGTTGAGAAAAGAGCGGGATTTGACGGGGAGGGCGATCGCGCCGGCCTCCCACGCTTTCATCATTCTGGTCGATGCTGGGATTGAACTTTTCAAGTCCCGCTCCGGGCTGATTCCGGGTACACGGTGGCATGGTGACGAGGCACAAGATGGCGTGGGCCGCGTTGGGACCCGCCCTGACGGTTCCTCTCCTGGGAGCCATGGTCTACTTCGTCTGGTTCCCGGAGGGGCGGGTGGGGCAGGCCGCCTACACCGCCACCAAGGTCTTCACGTTGCTCTACCCGTTGTTTTTCCTGCGGTGGATCGGATCGAGCGGCCTGACGCGCCGGGAGGAGCGCAAGACGAGCTGGCCGCCGTGGCGCGCGGTGATACTGACGGGACTGGTTTCCGGCGGGGCCATCGCGGGATTGGGGACGCTCCTCATGCTGACCCCGCTGGGTGCGTTGGTGCGGGAAGGTGCCGGTGCGGTGACGGAGAAGGCGGAAGGCCTCGGGTTCAGGGAACACTTCCTTCTGTTTGCCGTCTTCGTCTCGGTATTTCACTCCGCGCTGGAAGAGTACTATTGGCGCTGGTTTCTTTACGGGCACCTGCGAGAGAAGGTGGGCCGCTGGGCCGGGCACGGGATCGCAGCGGTAGCCTTCGGCGGGCATCACCTCGTGGTCACGCTGCAGTTCTTTTCGCCTGCCCTGGCAATCTTCCTCACGGCCTGCGTCGTGACGGGTGGCCTCATCTGGACCCTCATGTACGAGTGGCATGGATCGGTAGCGGGCTGCTGGATCAGCCATTTATGCGTGGACGTCTTCCTGATGGTGGTGGGATTCCAGCTCATTTTCTTGGCAAGTTGAACCCGGCGGGTTGAAGAATCTCCGGCAATCTTTCCAGATTGCAGTTTGGCCGGAGCAACATGATGATCCGATCCGCGTAGTGGGCGGTGAGACGAAGCAGCGACATGGAATGACCTGGCCGGCCATGGTGCCGGCATTGTCTGTTCCCTTCCTTTGCGCGCTCATCTATTTTGTGTGGATCCCGCACGGGAACGGGGGGCGGGGGGCCTATTTGTTCACGAAGGCCTGGGTAATCATCTACCCGCTCTTCTTTTTCGGCTGGATCGGTCTTGGTGGCCTGACGCGACGGGAAGACCGCAAAGCGATTTGGCCCAGCTGGAAAATGGTGATCCTGACCGGGCTGGGGAGCGGGATCCTGTTCTCCCTCGTGGGCCTCTTGCTTGTCCTGACTCCCCTCGGGGAGATCGTGCGGGAACACGGTCCCAAGCTGGAGGAGAAAGCAAGGAGCCTGGGCTTCCGCGAGCATTTCATCCTATTTGCGCTCTTCGTGTCGGTGGTTCATTCCGCCATGGAGGAGTACTACTGGCGCTGGTTCGTGTACGGGCACCTTCGCCAGATGGTGGGCCACTGGCCGGGACACATCATTGCAGCGGTAGCCTTCGCCGGGCACCACTTCGTGATCACGATTCAACTCTTCCCGGTGCCCGTGGCGATCTTTCTTTCCGTCCTGGTCGGAATCGGCAGCCTGATGTGGACCCTCATGTACGAGTGGCACGGCTCGGTGTGGGGCTGCTGGCTCAGCCACCTGGTGGCGGACGCCTTCCTGATGGTGGTGGGTTACCAGATGATCCACGGAGGTGGGTAGGGAGAGGGGGCCTGGGGCTAGGGTCCTGAACGATAAGAGCGTTGAACTTGGCGTTCAGGACACTAGGGGTGCTGCAGGTAGGCGATCAGGTCGCGGATCTGTTGGTCGCTGAGGGCGTCGAGCAGTCCATCCGGCATGACGGAGACGGGGGCGCGGGATTCGTTGGCGAGATCGGTGCGGGCGATGATGGACAGGTTCCCGGCCAGGTCCTTTAGAGTCACGGTGCCTTCGTTGGTGTCGGTGACAAAACCGGTGAGGACTGCAGGGGGCGCCTCGTTGCGGGCCCGCAAGGTAAGGGTGGCGAGTTCGAAGCCTTCCCGGATGCCCAGGTTGGGGTCGACGATGGCGGGGATGAGGAAGCCGAGATTGTCCATTTCGTAGCCGGTGAGGTCGGGCCCGATGTCGCGGCCCTGGTCGCGGAACTTGTGGCAGGCGGCGCAACTCGCGGCAAAGAGTTGGCGGCCGCGCTTGGAATCCCCCTTGAGGTTCTTGTCGGAGAGCAGGGAGTTGAGCTGGGCGATGCGCTTCGCTTTCACCGTGGACGATTTTCTCAATTCGCCCCAGTGCCTGGCAATCAGGATGCCGGATTCCTCGTGCTCGTAGGTTTTGATCAAGAGGAGGCTGTCGAGAGTGATGGAGCCCTTGTCGATGGTGCCCTGATCTATCGCTTTGAGCAGGAGCAGAGCCGAGGCCGGGCGGCTGGCGAGAAGGGACTGGGCGGTTTTTTGCAGGTCGCCCTCGAGGGTCGGGTAGAGCTTCAGGACGCCCGCGGGGATCTCATCGCTGGAATAGCGCCGCAGGGCACTCAAGGCCGCCAGGCGGAGCTGGGGGTCCTCCTTCTCGTTGCGGACGAGCGCGAGGAAGAGTTCTTCCGAGGGCTGGTCGGCCAGTTCGCCCAGGCCCTTGATGAACTCGAGTCGTCTTGGCATCGGGGTTTTCGTATTGACGACGTGCGCCCTGGCGGCGGCAAGAGCCCGCGGACTCTTGAGGCGCAACGAGAAGCGGATGACGTCGTCTCCGACGAGATGGTTCTCCCAGATATCGGCGAGGGCGGCATCGAGTTCCGGTGGGACCGGATCGAGGGTGGTGCCCTCCAGGGCTTTCTCCATGCCGCGGATGAGGGCATCCAGGTGTTCATTGCCGGCTGCCATTTTGAGCAGAAAGGCGCACATGCGGAGACTCTCCGGACTGCGTTCCGCCATGTAGCGGCGGCCGATGCGATCGCGGACGACCTGCTTGAAGAGGGGAGTCTCCCAGAAACCCGCATAGCTGAGGACCTCCTTGCTGAGCTTCGGGGAGCGCGTGACGAGGGACTCGAGAGCCCACCAGAATTGCTGGGGAATGAAGGGGTCCTTTGCGAATTCATCGCGGCGGGCGACTTCGGTAAGGAGGAAAGCGGTATCGGCCGGACTAATGCGTTGCAGGGTGGAGAGAAGTTGCGAAATTACCTCGGGGTGCGCTTCCGTGCCGGCGATCTTCCAGGCGAGTTCACGCCGTTGTTTCTCCCAGGGACGGTCACCACCATCACCGAGGAGCCGGATGGCCCAGGCTCGTATGTGGGGATCGGGGTGCCTGAGAGCCGTCGGGGCCCAGTCGCCGGAATTTCCCACGCCATGCAGAGCCCAAAGTGCCTCGAGGGCAGCCTGGCCGTTTTCGGTATTTTTCAGCAACGCCACGAGGGGGGGAATCGCGGACCGGTCTCCGCGCTCCGCGAGCAGGCGCAGGGCGGATCGGCGTGCCCACTGGTTATTTTCGCTGAGGACTTCGACCAGCTTCGCTGCGGACAACTTGCGGAGATTGCGGGGCCTGGACGGTTTGGCGTCCTTCGCCCGGATTCGATAGATCCGGCCGTTGCTGCGGTCCCAGTTGTCGCGCGGATCGACGTGGGTGATACGAGCGTCATAGAAATCGGCGAGGTAGATTGCGCCGTCCGGCCCGACGGTGCAGTGCACGGGGCGGAACCACTTGTCGGCGGTTCGGAGCGGATTTTCTTCCTCTACCGATTTGAAGGTGCTGCCATCTTGCTCGGTGCGCAGGGCGTGGACCCTGTTGCCGAGCGAGTTGCCGCCCACCATCCGGCCCTGGAGGCTGGGGATCGCGCCGCTCTCATAGCGGATCCACTGGTGCACGAGGCGGATTTTCTCGCCCTCGATCGGCATGCCGAAAAAGTGGCCGAAGGCGTAGGGGTTGGTGTGCGGGCCGTGCTTGCCGAAGCCCTTCTGGTAGTAGCCGCCCTGCACGAAGTGGACCGCCTGCTGGTTGCCGTTGGTTCCGGAGTAGAGTCGGCCCTTGGAGTCGAAGTCGGCCCCGAAGTTGTTCCAGCCACCCTCCGCGAAGAGCTCGAAGCGGTGGCGGGTGGGATCGTAGCGCCAGATGTTCTGCCCGAGGAACGGGTAGCGGGGCGCCTCCTTGTCGAGGTGGACCCTGACCCGGGCCGTGACGGTGCTGCCGGTGCAGCCGTAGAGCCAGCCATCGGGTCCGAACTTGAGGCTGTTGGAGATCGAGTGGGTGTCTTCGAGGTTGAAACCGGAAAGGTGGACGACCGGCGGCCGGTCCGGCACGTCGTCGCCATTCTGGTCGGGATAGAAGAGGAGGTAGGGCGGGTTGAGGACCCACACGCCCCCCTTGCCGGGGGCGACGGAAGTCACCATGTTGAGCCCGTCGAGGAAGGTCTTGTGCTTGTCGTAGACTCCGTCGCCGTCGGTGTCCTCGTGGATCGTGATCTTGTCCTTCCCGATGAACTTCTTGTGCTCCGGCTTCGCAAAGGGCGGGGGCGGGGGGACTACGTCGAAGACCTTGCGAAGGTGGCTGTCCCAGGTCAGGACTTCGAGCCCGGCCGGATTCGGATACTGGATGTACTGCACCACCCACATCCGTCCGCGCTCGTCGAAATCGATGAAGAGCGGTTGGCGGACGAGGGGCTCGCTGAGAACGAGATCGACGGCGAGACCCTGGCCGGTTTTGAACTCGCCCACCGCTTTTTCGGCCGGCGTGGGGTCGCCCTTGTCGTCGGCGCGGGCCCAAGTGCTCTTGTTTCCCTCAAATTGCTTTGCGACCGCGGCGAGGTTGCGCTTGCGTCCTTCCACGTCGGCCGGGACGACCCCGCGGTGACCGGCCGGTTCCTCGCCCGCCAATTCCAGGAAGGCGGTGGCCTCGGCAACCTTCTCGTAGCCGTGCCAGCGCGCCCAGGCCGGCACGTCGCCCCGGCGGAAGAGCCAGGTGCCGCTCAGGTCGAGGGCATCGTCGCGGCGCGAGAGGTGCACCGGCCCGGAGAGGATTCCTCCCTTCCCGCCCTGGTTGAAAACCCGCCAGGCGATCAGGTTGTAGTGGCCGAAGCGCACCTGGTCGGGCTCGATCACGAAAGGCCGGCGAATTCTGCTGGAGGGATTTCCGAAGAGGGGCGGCATGGCACCGTTGGCGCCGATCTTTTCCCCGTTCACGAAGGCCTCGTCCACATCGCTGACGGAATCCACCATGAAGAGGAGGCGGCTTCCGTCCCAGTCGGCGGGAACCTTCACATAGGCGCGGTACCACCCGAAGCCCTTTGCGCCGTCCCACCCCGCCTCGTCCGGGACCTTCGCAGGGCGCCAGCCCTCGTGCTGGGCCCGGGCGGCTGGCAGGGCGGCGAGGAGGAAGGCGAGGAGGAAGGCGAGGACGGCGTGGAGTCGCATCGAGGGGAGAAGTAATCAAGTGACGCGACGCTCCTTTCAACCACCAAGTTCATTCCCGGGAACCTGCGCTTGATTTGTCACGGTCTTTCGGAGTTGGATGGAGCCCATGAAGCGGCGCAATTTTCTCAAGGGGGCGGCCCTGGCGGTTCCGGTGGCAGGCAGCGGCCCGGTTCTCGCGGAGCGGGTGGCTGTGAAGAAGAAGCTGGCTCTAGGCTACGACAACTTCGCGGTGCGCGCCATGGGCTGGAAAGCGCCGCAGTTGATCGACTACGCCGCCAGGTTGAAGTGCGATACGCTGTTCATCACGGATTTAGGACCCTTCGAGAAGATGGACGACGCCTCCCTCCGCGACTTGAAAAAGAAGGCCGGCGATGCCGGCGTGAAAATCCTGTTGGGGAGCTGGAGCATCTGTCCCACCTCGAAGACCTTCAAGGACGACTGGGGAACGGCCGACGAGCACCTGCAGTTGGGAATCCGGGCCGCCAAGGCGCTCGGCTCGCCCGCCTTCCGCGTCATCCTGGGCGCCAACCGGGACCGCGGGACGGAAGGAGGGATCGAAGCGCGCATTGCCGACACGGTAAAAGTCCTGAAGCGCAACCGGACGCGGTGTCTCGATTCCGGGATCAGGATCGCGGTGGAGAATCACGCCGGTGACATGCACACGCTGGAATTGCGAGGCCTGATCGAGGAGGCCGGTCCGGACTTCGTGGGGGCGAATTTCGATTCCGGAAACGCGGTGTGGACGCTGGAAGACCCGGTGCAGGCCCTCGAGAACCTCGGCGAGTACATCTTGACCACCAGTCTCCGGGACTCGGCTCTTTGGGAGAGCGACAACGGAGTCACGGTCCAGTGGACCGCCATGGGTGAAGGCACCACCGACCTGAAGACGTTCTTCAAACGATTCGCCGAGCTTTGTCCGCAGGTAGCGGTGAACATCGAGACTATCTCCGGGTTCAACAAGGAACTGAAGGTAAACGACGAAGAATTCTGGAAGGCGTGGCCGATGGGAAAACCAAAAGGCTACGACAAGTTCCTCGCCCTCGCGAAGAAAGGGAAACCCCGCGAGACCTGGAAGGCGCCGGAGGGTGTCGATCCCAAGGAGGCGCAGAAGAACTACCAGCGTGGCGACCTCGAGCGCAGTTTCGCGTTCTGCAGGAAGGAACTGGGAATTGGGCAGCGGTAGGTGAGAGCGGCGGGGAGCCGACGGCCGGTTGTTGGCATGGGAAATGCGCCGCGCACTTGCCAATCTACCTCTTGCGCCGATCATGTCCCCGGTGGCTCAATCCCTGCTCCCTCCTCCCAATCGTCTTTTTGCGCTCTTCGAAAGCGGGCGGATTACGCGGGAGCAGTTACAGGCCGCGATGGCGATTCACCAGCAGCGCGTCTTGGCCGAGATCGCGGAAGCGCGGCAGAACCCGGTGGTGGCGTACCTCGACGAGAAACTCAGTAAGCTTGCGGCGGCCCGCCTGGAGCGGAGGCACGGCGAGCGGCTCATCCGGCAGGTCCTCAGCGCGCTGGCGGAAATGGAGCACTTTCCGCCTTCGGATCTCCTCTGGAACGCGAACCACCGGGACGTGCCCTTGCACTGTTTTTTCCGGCTGCGCCGGGAGCCTGTCTTCCGCCTCATCAAGATCGAGATGCAGCCCATAACCGTGAATGTGTTGTTGGAACACGGCCGGGCCGCCAAGCGGCACACTACCCGGCAGGAAGTCCAGCTGATGCGGGACCGCTTTGGAAACCTGAGTGCCGGGCTGCAGAGATTGTGAATGTAATACCTCGCCTTCCCGCCGCTTATTTGGAACACCACTCGCCATGAAGACACTCTCGATCCCCATCGCCCTCCTCCTCGCGGCCCTCGCTGCGGTGGTCTTGGCCGACCAGGACAACAAGAGGCCGCGCGAAAAAGGGGTTCATTTCGATCCGGTCGTGAAGAATATCGAAGGCTGGACGGTGCACGTGGATCCGGCCCTCCTGGAGGGCGAGCACGCCGAGAAAGGAGGCCGAGCCCTCCGCATGCTGGCGGACCACCTCAACCGCATCGCACTCCTGGTGGAAGGGGAACGGCTCGAGAAACTTCGCAAGTGCGAAATCTGGATCGAGCACAAGCACCCCTCCCTGGGCGCCATGCAGTATCATCCCAGCGAAGGATGGCTGCGGGATCACGGACACGACCCGCGCCTGACGAAGAAGGTGCATATTCCGCGGGCCGAGGCCCTCATCTCCCGCTCGCAGCTCGTGAAGCATCCCGCGGTGGTCCTGCACGAACTGTCGCACGCCTACCACGACCAGTTTCTCGGATTCGACTACAAGCCCATCGTCGAGTCCTACCACAAGGCGATGAAGGCCGGCACTTACGAGAAGGTGCTTCTCTACACCGGGCAAACCGTGAAGCACTACGGGGCGACCAACCACAAGGAGTACTTTGCGGAGGGGACGGAAGCCTATTTTTACCGCAACGATTTCTATCCCTTCGTGCGGGCGGAGTTGAAGGAGCACGACCCCACTCTCCACGACGAACTGGAGAAGATCTGGGGGCCGCTGAAGTAGGGCATGAATATCCCTGGCCAATCCCCGGTGGAGCGGCTAGTGTAGTCCGTCAAGCAGACTGGGTTTTATTCAATTTCTTCCGTCCCCGCTTCACCTTCTCAAGAATATCGCTGGCTG
>CAUZKZ010000240.1:0-8323 GCA_963580345.1 Verrucomicrobiia bacterium
CCTCGGAGCGTTCCCCACTCTGCTCGTCAGCACGAATTTCGATGGGATTTCACCCTTCCGCCCCCTGCACCCCCACCTTCCCCGCCCGACAGGCGCCCAGGGACGCAGGGGCTAGAAAAGCGATTTACTAGCAATAATTATCCTATTATCCTGCTTTTCAAAGACCCGAAGCGATCCCTCGCGCCAGAAGTTCCATCCCCCCTTTTGATATCACTTGCAACTCCCAGCGGAGGGCGAGATTCTCTCTCGCCGTCCTGTCCGCGGCGCTCCTGGGGGCGCTTCCGCCGGCGGCCGCGGACCTGACCATCAGCGAATTCCTGGCGGACAACACCTGGATCCTGGCCGACCAGGAGGGGGACTTTTCGGACTGGGTCGAGATCTACAATGGCGGGGCGGCGGCCGTGAACCTCGGCGGATACCATCTCACCGACAACCCGGCCCAACTCGCAAAGTGGACCTTTCCCGTCCTCTCGCTCGACCCGGGAGAATTCCTGGTGGTCTTCGCTTCCGGGAAGGACCGCGTCGGGCCCGGCGCCGAACTGCACACCAATTTCCAACTCGACCGCCAGGGGGAATACCTGGCCCTGGTGGAACCGGACGGGGTGACGGTCGTGACTGCGATTGCTCCCGCCGAACAATTCCCGGACGTCTCGTTCGGGGTGGGACAGGCCGCCACCACGAGGCACGAGACCTTCCTGATTCCCGGCGCGGCTTGCACCCTCCTGGTGCCCTCCGCCGACATCGGGCAGGGCTGGACCGAGGAGGATTATGACGACTCCGCCTGGCGGGGCGCCGCCACCGGAGTGGGCTACGAGCTCTCCAACGGCCCCTACCCGGAACTGTTCGGCGCGCAGGGCGACCTCGAAGCCGAGATGGCGAACCAGCGCAATGGGGTTTACCTGCGTATTCCCTTCGAGGTTCCGGCGGGCGCCTCGGTGACCGCTCTCACCCTCCGGATGAAGTACGACGATGGATTCGTGGCCTACCTGAACGGGGTGCGTGTATTGGATCGCAACGCACCTGCCGCTCCGGCCTGGAATTCCCCCGCCACCGCCTCGCACCGCGATACCCACGCGCTGGTTTACGAGGATTACGATCTGTCCGCCCATGCCGGCCTGCTCCATCCGGGTCCCAATGTCCTCGCCGTCCATGGATTGAATGATGCGGCAACCAGTCCGGATTTCCTCATCCTGCCCGAACTGCACGGCACCACCGTGAGCAGTCCCTCTTCCGGAGTGTTCGGCTACTTCCCGGTCCCCACTCCCGGAACGCGCAACGGGCAGGCCTTCGAGGGACTGGTGGACGATACCGAGTTCAGCACCGATCGCGGGTTCTACGCTGGGCCGTTTGACGTTGTCATCACGTGCGACACCCCCGGCGCCACCATCATCCACACCACCGACGGCAGCGCGCCGTCTGACACGAACGGCACCCGCTCCGCTCCCGCCGGCCCGGACGCTCCCGGCTCCGCGACGGTGCGCATCACCACCACCACCACCCTGCGCGCCATCGCCACCAAACCCGGCCACGTGCCGAGCAACGTGGACACCCAGACCTACCTCTTCCTCGATGATGTCCTGGCCCAACCGGAAGACCCCCCCGGCTTCCCGAATACCTGGGGCCGCTTCCTGATCGGCCCCAACTCCGGATCGCCCGTCCCGGCCGACTACGGCATTTGGCAAACCGCCGTCAACACCCACGCCGCCACGATCATTGACGACTTGATGTCGCTGCCCAGCCTCTCGATCGTGATGGACCGGGACGATCTCTTCGGGAGCAACGGCCTCTACACCGTCATGTTCCCGGACCCCGAACGCCGCGAGCACTCCGCCTCGTTCGAGTGGATCGATCCGGGCTCGCAAGAGGGGTTTCAGCTCAACGCGGGGATCCGAATCTTCGGCGGGGGCGCCCGCTTCCATGCCGGGACTCCCAAGAAATCGTTCATGCTCAGGTTCCGGCGCGACCACGATGGACCGCCCAAGCTCGACTTTCCCCTCTTCGCCGCCCACCAGGCCGACTCGGCGGTCGATCCGGTCGAGGAATTCGAGACGATCGCCCTGCGCGGCGTGCACGGCGACGCCTGGCACCATCCGGCCTCCCAGTACATCATCGATTCCTTTGTGCGCACCTCGCAACTGGCGATGGGTCAGCCAGCGCCGCATGGGACCTGGGTCCATCTCTATCTCAACGGGCTCTACTGGGGCATCTACAATGCCACCGAGCGTCCCGACGCCGACTTCGCGGCCTCCTACTTCGGCGGGAGCCCGGAGGATTACGACGCCATCAAGCACCTCTCGAACTGCGGTCCGGACTGTTTCAGCCTCAACGACTACGAAGTGATCGACGGGGACGGCAGGGCCTGGCAGGCGGCCCTCAACCTCGCGGCCGGCGGTCTCGCCAGCTCGTCGCGCTACGAGGACTTCCGCGAGCTGGTCGACGTCGAAAACCTCGCCGACTACATCCTTCTCAACCACTACGTGATCAATACCGACTGGCCCCACAAGAACTGGTACGCCACGCGCAAGCGGGAACCCGGAGCGGGGTTCAAGTTCTATTGTTGGGATGCCGAGTACTCCCTCGGCCGGGGCAGCGGGGACTTCCAGGGCAGTCGCCTCGATATCGACAATCCCAATACGCCCGCCTTCCTCTACAACGCGGCGCGGCAGAACGCGGAATTCCGCGTTCTCTTCGGAGACCGCGTGCACAAGCATCTCTTCAACGGCGGAGCCCTGCAGCCGGATCGTACCACCGCCCGCTACCGCACCCTGGCCCGCGCGGTGGAAGGCGGAATTCGGGGCGAGGAGGTCCGCTGGGGGGACTTTCTCACCAATCCCGGGGTTGTTGAGTTCACCTACGGTGGGACCTGGGTCCCGGTGAAAAACGGCATTCTCAACAGCTGGCTCCCGGGGCGGCACGCCGTCGCGCTCGACCAGATCCGCGGCGCGGGGCTCTACCCGTCGCTCGCGGCGCCCACCTTCAACCGGCACGGCGGCATCGTCCCGGACGGCTTCGAGCTCATCTTGAATGGCCCCGGCACGGTGTATTACACCCTCGACGGGTCCGACCCGCGCCTCCGGGGCGGAGCGGTTTCGCCCCGGGCCCGCATCGCCTCCGGTTCCGGATTGGTCACCGAGCACGTCCTGCCCGCCGGCACCGCGGTGAAGGCCTTCGTGCCGGTGGACGACTCGTTGGGAACGACCTGGACCGGCACCAACTTCGACGACTCCGGATGGATGAGCGGGACCTCGGGGGTCGGCTATGATTTCACCCCGGACTACGACGCCCACCTCGGCCTCGACGTGGAGGCTCAAATGTCGGGCCGCAGCACCACGGTCTATATCCGCAGCGCCTTCGAAGTGATCAGTGCGGCGTCCTTTCAAACCCTGACCCTGCGCATGAAATACGACGATGGCTTCGTGGCTTATCTGAACGGAACGAGAATCGCGAGTGCCAACGCCCCGGCCGCCCTGAACTCGAACGCGGCGGCCACCGCGGCCCATCGCGATTCGAGCGCACTCGAGTTTCAGAACTTTGATGTCTCCGCGCACCTCGGCGCCCTGCGGGACGGGACCAATGTGCTGGCCATCCACGGGCTCGACTTCGAACTCTCGGGCTCCGACCATCTGATCCTGCCGGAGTTGCAGGGCCAGGCCCTGACGGGAGGGAGCCGTATCCTGCTGAGTGGATCAGTGGTCGCCAAGGCGCGCTCGCGGAGCGGCAGCTCGTGGTCGGCGCTCACCGGGGCCACCTTTCACGCCGGATCGGTCGTGGCCAGCTCCTCGAACCTCGTCCTTTCCAAGATCCACTACCGGCCCGCCGCCCCGAGCAGCGCCGAGATCGCGGCCGGTCACGACCAGCGCTCCGACTTCGAGTACGTCGAACTCATGAACATCGGCGCCCAACCTGTCACCCTGGCCGAAACGCGATTCTCCGGCGCCTTTTCCTTTCCCTTTCCCAACGACGGTTCCTCCGAACTCGCTCCCGAGGCACGGCTGCTCGTGGTGCGCAACCTGGCCGCCTTCGAGTTTCGTAATGGCGCCGGCCACCCGGTCGCGGGCGAGTTCACGGACGGCAAGCTCAACGACGACGGCGAGCAGATCCTCCTCCTCGACGCCGACGACCGCGTCGTCTTGCGCGTCACCTACAACGACGCGGGAGCTTGGCCCGACAGCCCCGACGGGGACGGCCCGGCCCTCGTTTTGATCTCTCCCGAGGATGCCCCGGATCTCGACCTCCCGGCCAGTTGGCGCCCCAGCGTGCACCCCGGCGGGAGCCCCGGGGAGGACGACCGACTCTCACTGACAGACTGGCTGCAGCAAAACGCGCTGGGCGATCCGGATGACGACCCATTTGGAATCGGCATCTCGAACCTGCTGGCCTTTGCGGTGGGTGCCGACCTCCTCTCCGTGCCACACGCCGCTTTGCCCCAGGCGCCCACCGTCGAATCTTTCCTGGTCGGCGGCCAGGTTGATGCCTACCCCGTCTTCCGCTATCGCCGCAGAATCGGCGCCGACCACCTCCTCTTCCGGCCCGAGACGACACCCCACCCGGGCCGCGACCCGTGGAACCCGGACGGGTTTGTCCTTCTCTCCGCGATCGACAACCGCGACGGCACGATGACCATCTCGGTGCGCGCTGCCCCGCCCGTCACCGCCGGCGAAGGGCAGGGGTATTTCCGGATTTGGGTGGGGGAGAACTAACGCGATCGGCATGCTTCCGAGTCCTGTCCCTGCCGGGGAGGGAGAACCAGGGCCCACCGCAGCGAGGTTGGCGTCCACCCATCCTTCGCGGCGAGCCCGAACTCCGCGAGCCGAGCATAATTCTCGCCTGCGAGCATGACGGCGCTTAGGTTCGGCCATGAATGATCCATTCCCTTCCGAGTCCGTTGCAAGGCGTTCATTTATCAAGGTATCGGCGGCCGGGGCCGCGCTCGGCGTCCCCGCCGTTATCGCTGCGAAACCACCAAAGCCGGAACTCCCGCCCGTGAAGCGCGCCGACGAACTCCGGAAGCGACTCGTGACCTGCCTGGGCGGCCCGTGGCCGGAGCCCGGTCCGCTCAATCCCGTGCATCGCAAGACGATTCAAAAGGAGGGCTATCGCATCGAGTCGCTGACGTACGAAGCGGAAGTGGACGACCACGTCCCGGCCATGTTGCTCGTTCCCGACGGGGTCGACCAGGCCAACCCGGCACCCGGCATTGCGGTCTGGCACCAGCACAACGGCCAGTACCACCTCGGTAAGAGCGAACCGGCCGGCCTCGCGGGTAGTCCCATGCACCACACCGGCGCCGCTCTGGCCCGGGAAGGCTACGTGGTGCTCTGTCCCGATGCGCTGTGCTTCGAGGAACGGCAGGATCCCGACAAGCGGCAACGAAACGGCGCCTATGAGCGCTTCGAGTTCCTGCGCTACGTGGTGGCCGGTCAATGCATGGCCTGGAAGAACATTCTCGATATGCGCCGCGGGATCGATTTCCTGGCCGCGCGGCTCGAAGTCGACGCGGAACGTCTCGGTTGCTACGGGCACTCGATGGGGTCGACTCACACCTGGCTGGTGGGACCCCACGAACCACGGCTCAAGGCCCTCCTCGGCAACTGCTGCCTCCCCACCTACTCCGCGATCCACGACCGCAAGCTACTACACTGCTTTCCGAATTTCGTTCCCGGATGGCTGCAATACGGCGATACGCCCGAGATGGCCGGTCTCATCGCGCCCCGTGCCCTGCACCTGAATCTCGGCGAGACCGACGGGGGAAGTCCGATCGCCCACGCCCGAGAAGGAATTTCCCGCATCGCCGCTGCGTACGCCGAGGCCGGCGCCGCCGACAGGTTCACCCACTTCATCCAGCGGAAGACGGGCCACGTCCTCTCCCCCGAGATGTGGGAGAAAACCAAGGCGTTTTTCGCAAAACACCTGGCCTAGTGCTAGAACGTTGTAAATAAAACTATAGCCGCGCCGCGAGGACCCGCCACCTAAAATCAACAACGTTAACGAATTTAGGTGGCCGAAAAGGACCCATTGAGCGGCCGCAGTTTTTCTGAAAGTGCATTAGCAGCTGCTAGGCGGAGAAGCAGCCTACAACTTCTTCGCCCTGATATTGCGGACCCAGAACGGCTGGCCGTGATCCTGGATCGCAATCTTGCCCTTGGCGGCGAGCTTCTTGCCCTTGGGTTTCTTGGCGGCGAGATCGAGTCCGTCCTGCACCTTCTTGCCGTTGATGACGACGGTCAGTTTGCCGTCCTTCAGGGTGACGATCATGCGATTCCATTCGCCGGGTTTCTTGGAGGCGTTGGCGAGGGGGCCCGCGGTCTTGATCACGCCGCCGAGATCGTGCTGGCCGAGATTCTGTTTTCCGAAGCAGTCGAGGATCTGCACTTCGAATCCGTGCGCAGTGGCGTCCGACTCGTCGTAAATGCGGAAGTAGAGGCCGGAGTTGCCGCCTTTCGGGTGCTTGTACTCGAAGTCGACCACGAAGTCTTCGTAGTCGTCCTTCAACCACAGGTAGGAGCCGTAGCGCGTCCACCCTTTCTCGCCGGGGCGCGGATCGAGATAGAGCGAACCGTCTTCCTGGATCTTCCAATTTCCCTTGGTCTTCAGCTTCGACATGTCCTTGCCGTCGAAGATGGTTGCGAGCTTGTGGTGGTCCGCCACGGAGAGGGTGGCGGTCGCGAGGAAGGGGCAAAGGGCTAATAGGATGCGTCTCATGATGAACGCCAGTAGCAAATAAGGGGCGGTGGCTGGAAGCAGAAATTCATTTTCGGGTCCGGGGGGCCACCGCCCGAGGAGGATCAGGCCGGTCCGCCATCAAACGGTGAAAACCGTGGAAATTCCGGGGAAACCAGCCCCTTTCAAGGGGATCGAAAGGCGTTGCTTACGGAGGACCGGTGAGGAAATCGGCGGAATGAGAAAGGGTCCAACCCGCTACGTTGCTCCGAGCTGCCGGGGATCAGACCAACTCGGAAATTGCACCCCCACCTTCCCCGCCCGACAGGCGCCCAGGGACGCAGGGGCTAGAAAAGCGATTTACTAGCAATTGCACCCCCACCTTCCCCGCCCGACAGGCGCCCAGGGACGCAGGGGCTAGAAAAGCGATTTACTAGCAATAAATGGACCAGATCATCTTCGGGCACCCAATCCCGCAGGTCGGGCGGCAACAACATCGGGGTCTCACGGTCTACGGTAACAAATCGCGCGCCCATGGATTGAGGTTACTGAATTTTCGGGCGTGTTTAAAGTCCGACAGGCTCCTAGGAAATTGCCACCCGACACGGACACTACGAACTCCGACAGCAACGCTCCCGACGAGTCTGGCGGGGCGATCTCTTTATTTTCTACTATAATCGCTCTTGTTGGATTCGCAGCGATTGGACTCGTCACATTTTCCCATTCGAAGGTCGCAGTCCCTTTCATTCTCCTCTTCGGGGTGCCCTATATGCTCGTGGGAATACTCGTTGGGTTTTCGCTCAAACAACGAAATGGAACCTTTCCCCTTGTAGCTCTTTGCGCGTTCGGCTTATACGCGGCATCACCATATCAGGAGTCGGATACCGTCGCAATTTTTGCGGCTTCTGTGCTTGGATTAGTCCTCTTGGGAGGCTGCATCGTGCTGGTTCGAGGGCGCAAGAATGCTGCGACAATTGAAAGTGAGACGGAAACCCCCCAAGAAGCCAACTTGGTGAAGGCGCTCGGTGGCGTCATCGTCAGTCTTGTGGCAGCACATCTCCTGCTCCATTCCGCCTCCATAGTCAGCCGGACAATTCTGGGTTCTGTGATCGTCGGGGGAGAGATGGTCGAGTTTACAGTCCACAACTACCAAGATTGGCACGACAGACTCGAGACTGATGCGGCAAGGGAAATGCTTTTGCCAAATCGAGAAAACTTCGAAGAAATCAACACTCCATACACACTACGACTTTGGGGAGGCCCTATCCTCGGAGTGGGATCGCTGACCCTCCTCGCGGGTGCGTTTCAGGCAGACCGGAAGTCAGGATACTGGCGTTCAACACCCCCTGGATCGGACGGAGCCAGCACAGACGCTGTCGATTCTGAAGCCGCCGAAGCTTTCCGGCGCACCCGCGCCCATTGCTCCATGTCCATGTACACGCATCCTTTCTTAGATGCGTACCGGTTTTACTCCGACCCGAGAACCGTACCGGTTTTCGACCGGCGCGCGCATCTTCGCCATTCCAGGCGGCTGGGCCGATGCCTGCCTGCTCGCAGTGCCCGGGGACTTCGGGATTCGCGCCATCCTCGACCCGATTCCCGAACCGTCGATTATGGTGTTCTTTCTCTCCGCGCTCGGATTCGGAATGGTCGTGCGGCGCCG
>CAUZKZ010000241.1:0-8313 GCA_963580345.1 Verrucomicrobiia bacterium
CTTCTCACTGAATCGTTTAGACATCCCGCCACGATAGCCCGCCGACCAGGTCGCGCCGAGATCCTATCGATGGGGATTGGTCGGGTGCTTACCATGGGAGCACTGACACATGGGAGCACTTCCAATTTCGCCTGGGGTCTCCGCGTCTTGGGTTCGGACCATCGTGGGAGGAGCGTGCCAAGGAGGTTGCGGCCTGAGACACATTCGTTTCTTGACGTCGCGTCCCAACTACCTCCACCCTTGAGTATTGAGTGGTGCGATTTAGCCGGGTGTGCGATCGCCTCGTGAGGGGCGCCGCGGATCGGCCTGGATATATGAAAATCAACTGCCTGGCTTCCCCCTATCTTTTTGCCATCGGGCTGGCGCTGCCCGCGCCAGCGGCCACCGAGATCGTTCTGTGGACCAATATGTCCTATCCGGGAGTTTCGGGCACCCTCACGAACCTCGCCTTTGTGCAGCCGGCCTTGAACAATGCGGGTCAGATCGGCTTTCGGGCCGGCACCACCAGTTCTGCCGGGCAGGCGGGAATGTTCCGGGCCGAACCGGGCACCGTCGACCAGCTTCTCTTCCCCGGCGACCCCGCCTTGAATGGCAGCGGAAATTTCCAGGGCTTTGTCGACGGCGTCATGTCGATCGATAGCGCCGGCTTTCTCACCCAACGCGGCTTTTTTCAGAATAGCGCGAGCACCAGTGGATTCATCGGAGCGGACGGCGTCGGGCCCCGGGTGGAACTACGTCTGCAGGCGCCCCTTCCGGACGGCAACGGGTCCATCAGCGACGGGTTCCCGATGGCGCTGGGAGGGCGGTCGATGATCCTCGCCGCCACCATTGTCGGATCAAACGGCGGGAGCCTGGACAATAGCGCCATCGTGACCGTGGCCGCCGATTCCAGTCGGCAACTCCTGGCCCGCGAAGGACAGACGGTTCCCGATGGCAACGGGCAATATGGCAACCTGAGCGGCGGATTCGTGGTGCGCAACGAATCGATGCAGGCCCTTGTCACCGCCCAGGTCCGCAATACGACCGGGGGCACTGCGGACGACGCCGGGTTGTTTCGCCTTGGAAATGGCGGGCCGACCGTCCTGGCCCGAAAGGGCGAAACCACCTCGGCGGGAGTGATTGCCAACTTCATCAAGATCGCCCTCGCCGACAATGGGACGGCGGCCTTTGCGGGAAGCCTGAGCGGGACGGCTGATCCGCCCAACGACAATGGGGGCGTCTTTCACACGGACGGAACCACTGTTACCAAGATCGCCCGGGCCGGGGAGGCGATTCCAGATGGCACCGGAGTGGTGGGAACCTAATACAGCCGAATCGATACCAACAGGCTCGGCCAGGTCGCCGTTCTGACCAGCGCCGTAGTCGATGTGGGCGGCGGATTTCTGTTTGATGACATAATCCTGCGGGGCGATGGCACCACCCTTGATACCATCGCGCGGGAAGACATGACCGTTCCCGGTGGAAGCGGCCAATTCAATCAACTCAGCGCCGGCCCGGTGATGAACGAGCAAGGACAAATCGCCTTTTTTGCGACCGTCAAGAATGCCGGAAGTCGAAACGGCAAGGCCATCTATTTTCATGATGAAGCTCTCGGCCTTATCCCGGTGGCACGGATCGGCGACGCCCTGGAAGGTGGTACGATCACGGAGCTCACGGTGCAGTTTGGCGGATTTTTGTCCAATGTGGACCAGACCTATCTTGGATTTAACGATCGGGGGCAGGTGGCGTTCGGATTCGGCCTGGCGGACGGGCGCCAGGGATTGGCGCGCTGGTCTCCACCCCAGAGCGGCGGAATCTCGGTCCGGGTTGCAGATTCCAGCGCCACCGTGGTGTTCCAGGGCAAGCCACTCCAGTCCTACACCGTTCAGGGTACTGATGGCTCGGCGCTCCTGGGAGCACCGTGGTCGGTTCTCGACCCGGACCTCTCCGCTGATGCGACCGGACGGATCGAATACGAATACAGTCCCGCTCCTCCCTTCCCGCCGCAACAGTTCTTCCGTTTCGAGGAGAATTGAAGGTTTCTACCGATCCCGGGATCAGATACGCTCTTGAATTCAAGCCCCCTCCGTCGAGGTTTACGGATCGTTGACATCGCTGACGGGGATAACGATTGCAGAGACCAGCCAGTTCGGGCGGAGAATTCGCCAGAGAAACCTGAAAACGAAGAAAGATAACCATGAAAAGCCAATCGTATTGGATCAAATGTATAGTGGTGCTGATGGGGATCACCCTTTCAGTGCAGACCGCCTCGGCGAGGTCGCGCACGCCGTGGATCGCCAAGCAGCGGGCCGGAAATCCCGATGGCCCGTGGCTGCAGGCGCACCTCGCGAACCTCAATGAGAAGGAGGCCATGAGCCGCGTCGACTGGGTCATGTTCGGCGATGGCCTGACCGCCGACTGGGCGACCACCGGCAAGGAGCTCCTGGATCGACAGTTTTATCGACGAAACATTCTGAACCTCGGAGTGGAGGGCGACATGACGCAGGACATGCTCTGGCGCCTCGCCCACGGAGAGGTGTACGGCATAAAGCCGAAATTGATCACGGTGATGGTGGGCCGCGAAAACATCACGTCCTCCCGCGGGATCTCCACGTGGGTGGGGCGCAGCGACGGGAAGATGCTCGCCGGAATCAAGGCGGTGGTGGAGGACCTGCAAAAGCGTTGTCCGGGCGCCCGGATCGTTCTTCTCTCGAACCTGCACCGCGGGGCGGTGGCGGGCGATTCCATTCTCGCGAACATCGAGGAGACCAACATGCTCATCAAAAAGCACGAGAAGATCCGGCGGTACAACGAGGCCGAGAAGATCGACTTCAGCTTCGTCCTGAAGCGGATCGACTGGATGAACAACCAGTTGGCAGGCTTGTGCAAGGACGTGGAGAACCTCACCTATCTGGATCTCAACAAGAGCTTCCTGGACGAGCAGGGCGGTCTCGACAAGTCGCTCTTCATGGAGGACCAGATCCGCCTCAACGCCGGGGGCTACGAGGTCTGGGCGAAGGCGCTGGCGCCGGTCGTGCAGGAGGTCCTGGGGAATCTCCCGGAGAAGCACGCCGCCAACACCCCGGTTCCGAGAGGCGGCGGTATTCACCAGCAGGATCTCGCCGACAAGAATGCCATGAAGCAGGTCGACCTCGTGTTCGTCGGCGATTCCATCACGCATGCCTGGGACACGGTGCCGGATCTTTCCGTGTCACCGCGCGGCGGGAAGCGGGTCTGGAACAAGTTTTACGGGAAGCGCCGGGCGCTCAACTACGGCCAGGGCGGCGACCGCACCCATCAAACCCTCTGGCGGGTCCAGAACGGTATCTTCGACGGCATCTCTCCCAAGCTGGTGGTCCTCATGATGGGGGTCAACAATCTCGGGAGGAAGGAATGCACGCCGGAAGAGACGGCCGACGGGCTCGAAGCGATTCTCGATGAAATCCACCGCCGCTGCCCCGACAGCCCCATCCTGCACCTCGCCACCTTTCCCCTCGGAGAACAACCGTACTCCGGGGAGCGCAAACGCATCGAGAAACTCAACTCCCACCTGCCGGCGCTAGCGAAGAAAAAGAACAAGGAGTGGGGCAAGGAATTGATCACCTTCATGAGCATCAACGACAAGCTTCTCAACAAGGACCGCACCATCAACAAGGACTGCCTGCACGACTTCTGTCATCCCAGTGAACATGGCTACCAGGTGTGGGCCGATTCGATCGAACCGGTCGTCGAAAGGTATTTGGGGAAGCTGGAGTGATTCGCCGGATCCGGGCCCATCCTCCGATTGCCGATTGCGGTTTGTTGATTATTGATCTTTGATGGAACGATTCCTAACGCCGAAGCAATGAATGCCCTCGCCAACAACCGCCTCTCCGTCGTGCGCGCCGTCTTGCCCTTGCTCGTCCTGCCGGCCATTCTTGTTCTCCCGGCGGAGGGGAAGAAATTCGTTCCCAACTACGACGAAGCGAAGATTCCGAAGTACACCCTGCCGAGCCTGCTGACCTGCGCGGACGGAACGGTCGTGAAGGATGCCAGGACCTGGACCAACAAGCGCCGCCCCGAAGTGCTGGCCCTCTTCGAAATGCAAGTCTACGGCAAGACGCCCGGGAAGTCGCTTGGGAAGCCGGAGGACAAGGTCGAGACCAGTGAAAAGGTCGTCTTCGGCGGCGTGGAACAGAAGGAAGTGGTCCGCAAGCTGGTCACGATCCGCTTCCCGAAGGCGCCCAAGGCGCCCGTGCTGGAGGTGCTGATCTACCTGCCCAAGTCCGGAAAGCCGGTTCCCGCCTTCGTGGTCCCCAATTTCGGGGGGAACCACACCGTGATCGACGATCCGGGGATCCCCATCAACGAAGCGACCAGGAACCAGGCGCGCGGAGCCCTCGCGAACCGCTGGCCGGTCTCCATGATCACCTCGCGCGGATACGCCGTCGCGACGATCTGGTACGGAAACATCGATCCCGACCGCGACGATGGATTTCAGAACGGGATCCACCCCGCCTTTTACGAGGAGGGCCAGACCAGGCCCGCCGCGGACGAGTGGGGATCGATCGGGGCCTGGGCCTGGGGGCTGAGCCGGGTCCTGGACTACATGCTCACCGACGCCGACATCAACCCCAAGCAAGTCGCAGTGATGGGTCTTTCCCGTCTGGGCAAGACGGCCCTGTGGGCGGGCGCCCAGGACGAGCGCTTCGCGATCGTGATTTCCAACGAGAGCGGATGTGGCGGGGCGGCCCTCTCCCGCCGCCGATTCGGCGAAACGATCGGCAAGATCAACCAGGGCTTTCCGCACTGGTTCTGCGACAACTTCAACAAGTACAACCAGAACGAGGACGACTGCCCGGTCGACCAGCACATGATTGTCGCTCTTGCGGCGCCCCGGCCGGTCTACGTCGCCAGCGCGGAAAAGGATCACTGGACCGACCCGAAGGGGGAGTTCGTCTCCGCCATGAATGCCGATCCCGTTTACGGCCTCTTCGGCCTGCGGGGCATGGACGAAAAAGAGCAGCCTCCCCTGGACAAGCCGATCGGCGATTACATCGGCTATCACATCCGGACCGGTAAGCACAACGTGACCGATTTCGATTGGAAGGCCTACCTCGATTTCGCGGACCGGCACTACAAGAGATAGTCCGGGAGCAAACCCCCTGAAGCGAATCGAGGGAGCGAGATGGCAGGTTTCATCCGCATTTGTCGGCGAAGCTTCGGCCTGGTGGTCGTTGCTGTGACGCTGCCGCTCACCGCCGGGGCCGAGGCGTATCCGCCGGTCGGGGAACTGCCCGTGCAGGCCGAGTTGCCCGACCCGTTTGCGCGGCTGGACGGCACGCGGGTGCGGAGCGTGAAGGACTGGCCGGCGCAGCGATCCTATCTCAAGTCGATGCTGGAGCATTACTTCTACGGCTCGCGGCCCCCGCGTCCCGACGCCTCAGAGGTGAAGTTGGAGCAGGTTGCGGAGAAAGATGTCTTCGCGGGGAAGGCGCGCGAGGAGCACTACCAACTGACGATTTCCCGAAACGGCCGGCAAGCCACCTGCCGTTTCTGGCTGGTGCGGCCGAAGCGGCCGGGTCCCTACCCGGCCATCGTCAAGAATTGCCGGGCGTCATTCCACAAGGAGGAGGGGCAGAACAAGGACCTGGCCCTGGTGGCGGAGCGGGATTGGGCCGCCGCGCAGGAAGCGGTGCGTCGCGGCTACCTGCTGTGCAAGTTCCTGCGAACCGACCTGGCCGAGGACACGCCCGATCCCACCGCTCGCCGGCGCGGGGTCTATCCCCTTTACCCGGAGCACGACTGGGGCGCCGTCGGCGTTTGGTGCTGGGGACAGTCGGTGGTGGTCGATGCGCTGGCCCGGCTGGGTTACGCCGACCTCGACAAGCTGGTCGCCACCGGGCATTCCCGCGGCGGGCAGACCGCCATGGCGGCCGGCATCTTCGACGAACGCTTCGACGTGGTGGTGGCGTGCACGGGAGGATTCGGATCCTGCGGGACGTTGCGGGTGAGAGATCCGAAAGGGGTGCGGGGCGAGATCGATTACATCGGCGAGATCCTGGGACGCCATCACCCGCACTGGTTCTGCAAGCGCTATCTCGAGTTCGCCGGGCGGCAGAACCGGATCCCCTTCGACGGGCACACCCTCGTGGCGCTCATCGCGCCGCGCTCCGTGCTGAACACCAACGGTCTCGAGGACCAGGTCAACAACCCCCTGTCGATGGAAGTGGGACTCCGGGTCGGCGAGAAGGTGCACCGGTGGCTGGGCAAAAAGGAAGCGGTGCGCCTGCACTGGCGACCCGGGAAGCACGGACAGCGAGCGGAGGATTGGCAGGCCCTGCTCGACTTCGCGGACGAAGTCTTTTTCGGCAAGCCCGGCAAGAGCCGATACAACCGGTGGCGGTACCCGGACCGGAACCTGCCGAAGCTCTCCTGGGAGGTGCCGTGAGGCCGTCCTCGGGGCCGTGCGGCCGATCGAAAGATCGTCCGGTGCGAACCGAATCGGATCGAGATGGACGTGGGGATGCGGAATCCCTCCGTCGTCGAGAACCCTCCGAATGACGGGGGGGTGTGATCAGCGGGCCAGTTCCCCCACCGGGACAAGCCCGGTGGGGCGGATCGTCCCCGGGGCGCTCGCGGGGTGGTCGGGCCTGTTCCGGTCGCGCGGAAAGGGATGAACCCGCACCGACCGCCAGCTTCACTCCGCCACGATCCGGCCCAGGGTATGATCGGTGTAGCGCAGGAACTTCCAGTCGTCGGTGCGGAAGGGGGCGGCGGGAAGTCCTTCCCGGTTGTAGAGATTGCAACGCCCCGGGTTGGCCGAAAATCCGTAGCGGACCGCGACCGGTTTTTCCACTGCGGGGGACGAGACGATGACCTTGCCGTCCACGAGGGCGGCCTCCGCCCAGTGCCACTTCCGGTCGGCCCCGGCGATCGCAAAGCCGTCCACCTTGTCAACCGGTTTCGGCATCTCCGGATTGACGCCGGCCACGGCCAGGCCGTCGAGGCTCTCACTCGGTTTTGCTTCTTCCCGGCTTCGGATGCCTGACTTCCTGGCCGCCAGCAGTCCGCCCCCGGCATGATCGAAGCTCAGTTCGATCCGGGTGCCGGCCACTTTCATCGATTTGAAGACCGGTCCGCTCTGGACGAGGTCCTTCTTGCCGTAGTCGTTTGCGAGGGCGAGGAGGGCGAGGCGCCGGCCCACGTCGTACTTGTTGGCCGGATGGATGTTGTTTGATTCGCCAACGTCGATCGTGACCGCCATCCCGGTGTTCTTGACCCGGGCCGGAACCTTGGACTGCGCTTCCCGGATCCGGGCCCACCCGTTGCCGCCCTTCGGATCGCTGTCGGGCGGGTGGGCGCCGCCGCCATGGGCCACGTAGTTCGGCAGCTGCACGAAATAGAACGGGAAGTCGCCCTGCTTCCACTCCTTGCGCCACCCGTTGACGAGGGCCTCCATCTTGAGGGTGTAGGATTCCCCTTCGTTTCCGTTCGATTCGCCCTGGTACCAGATCACGCCCCGAATCGCACAGGGCAAGAGGGGATGAATCATGCCGTTGTACATCACGGTTGGCGCGGTGTGGTTGAAGGGCTTGGCGAGGCGCTGGGCAAGGGTGTCCGCATTCTCCTTCAGGGCCCGCACCGACTCGTAGCCGGAGGGGGGGATCCACGGCTCGATCTTGGAACCACCCCACGAGACATTGATCAGCCCGATCGGCATGCCCAGCTCTTTGGAAAGTTCCCGGCCGAAGAAGTAGATCACCCCGGTGAGATGGCGGGCGGTCGCCTCGCTGCAGACCTGCCAGCCTGCCCCTTCCGCCTTGAGCGTGGCGGCTCGATCCGGCGGGCGGGGCATAAGAGGAGTCTTCCTGATTTCCGCCTGCTTGCCATAGACGCCCAGGCCGGTGGCGGCCCGATCGTCCCCCAGCGGCTTCGCGGCCATCACGTTCGGGAGCCTGACACTGCGCATCCCGGGGAGATCGGCCCCGGGGATTCCCTCCCCGGTGTTCGGCAGGCAGCGATGCAGTGGCCAACCCATGTTCGACTGGCCGGAGCAGATCCACACCTCGCCGAACAGGATGTTCTCCAGTTCCACCTTGCTGCTGCCCGTGATCGTGATGGTGTGCGGTCCGCCGGTCTTTTGGGCCGGCAGGGTGACCAGCCACTTGCCGTTCTTGCCGGCGGTGGCGGTGGCCCGGGCTTCGCCGAGCGCCACGGTCACCTCCTGCCCCGGGTCGTCCCAGCCCCAGATCGGCACCGGCTTGTCCCGTTGCAAGACCATGTTGTTTCCGATGATCCACGGGAACTCGAGGGCAGCCCTCGCCGTGAGGGCCGACATCAGCACCAACAGCG
>CAUZKZ010000242.1:0-8281 GCA_963580345.1 Verrucomicrobiia bacterium
TCGCGACCCCCGGCGAGATCGACCTCGCAGGTGCCAGCCTCGCTGTTCCCCGCACCCTCCACGCCGCATAAGCGGCCCTAGTTTCGGACACCGATGTCTCTCTCCCATCCGAAAGCCTGGGGCCCGGGCCTCTCCATGGCCGGGAGAACCTGGCTACGCGATCCCCCACCCTTTACGATACGTTTTGCTCAGCAGAGCGTTGGCGGCCTCGTGGTTGGTGATCTTGAAGGCCTCGGCGTCCCACTGCAGCTCTTTCCCGAGCGCGGCACGGTGGGCGAGGTTGCCGAGTAGGTTGTGCTCGATGAGGGCTCCGGAGTAGTCGAAATTGCACAGCGTCTTGCCCTCGCCACGACAGGCCTTGAGCCACTCCTGGTGGTGGCCGGCGGATTTCGGGATGCTCGCTTCGGGGCGCTTGTAGTCCTTGTACTTGGCGCCGGGGCTGAGGACAATCTTGCCGTAATCGGAGACGATAGTGCCAGCGTCTCCGACGAAGGCCACGCCGATGTGCCACCCCGCGATGTTCGTGTCTCCGCCGAGCTTCGGCTGCAGTCGCTTGGCCATGGTCTTCATGCCCTGAGGACCGTGATACCAAATCACCTTCACCGGGGCCCGGTCGCCCTTGGCAGGATGTTTCCACGTCACGATTTGTGACGGCGGCGCGGCGTGTTCGTCGTTGGGCGTGCCCTCGGCTTTGACCGAAGTCGGACGAGCGAGGTCGAGTGCCCAGTAGGGCAGGTCGATCAAGTGGCTGCCCATGTCGCCGAGCACGCCATTGCCGAAATCCCAGCGTCGGTTCCAATTCAAATTGCCACCCTTCCAGTACCCCTGGTTGTGCTCGCGCGACGGCGCAGGGCCGAGCCAGACGTCCCAGTTGAAGCCGGCGGGCGGCTCTTGTTTTGGCAGCACGACCTGGCCGATCGGATTGATGGTCCGCCCGCACCAGACGTGTGCTTCTTTTATCTCGCCCGCCGCGCCGGCTTGCACGAGTTCAACCGCGCGCCGGTAGTTCTCGTTGGCGTGGATCTGGGTGCCCATCTGGGTGGCGATCTTGCCCTCGTGCTTCTTGTATTCGTCCTGCATCCAGCGGGCCTCCTGCACGGTGTGCGCGAGGGGTTTTTCACTGTAGACGTGCTTGCCGGCGCGCATGGCGGCGATCGAGGCCGGGGCGTGGTGGTGGTCGGCGGTGCTGATAACCACCGCATCGACCGCGGGGTCGGCAACGATCTCGCGCCAGTCGGTTGTCGTTTTCGCACCGGGATATTTGCCCTTGGCTGAAGCAAGCGTCGCGGCGTTGGTGTCGCACAGAGTGTAGATGTTCTGGCTCTTTACGTTACCGGTATTCGAACCACCGCGCCCACCGGCGCCGATGATGCCGATGTTGATATTCTCGTTGGGCGACTGCGCGCGCGCCCGGGTTGCGTAGCTGGCGGTGGCGGCGAGGCCGAAGCCGATGAAGGTGCGGCGGGAGCGACGAAGTTCGGTAGCCATGACACGAGCATGAAGGTTGCACCGGCCGGAGGTCAATAGCATTGATGGCTATTTCGCGCTCGCCCCCGGCCTGCAGAAACGCAAGCAGGTGTTCGATTATTCCAGCGAATCAGCCAGGTGGCATTTTGTTCCAGCATGCCTTCCCCGGTCTTTGCGAATCACGATGACCTTCCTATCCCTCTATTTTTCTCGGGCGGAACTTCTCGTCCTGCTCCTTGAATTTCGGATCGGATCTGCCAGCCTGAACAAATGGATCCACATTCTGACCTCCTCGCTGAAGAAATTTCCTCTGGCCAGAGCCGCCGCGTGTTTCTGAAACGCACGGGAGCGGCGGCGGCGGCGGCGATGTCCTTTCCTGCCATCGCGGCGCCCCGAAGCCCGGGCGAAACAGTGCGCCTGGCACTGATCGGATGCGGAGGCCGCGGAACCGGGCTCGCCAACAGCTTTGCGGGCCGCGATGACGTGCAGATTACGCATGTGTGCGACCTGCTCGACAGCCGGTTGGAGAGTTCCGGACGTGCCATCGCTGAGAGGCAGGGCGGGAAGCTGCCGATCAAACTGAAACGCGTTGAGGAATTGCTCGAAGCCAAAGATCTCGATGCGGTCATCGTCGGGACACCGGACCACTGGCACACGCCGCTTGCCATCATGGCTTGCCAGGCCGGCAAGGACGTGTATGTCGAAAAGCCATTTTCGCACAATATGTTCGAGGGTCGCGTGCTGGTGGAGACCGCGCGCAAGTACAAGCGTATCGTGCAAGTGGGAACGCAGAACCGCAGCGCGCCCTACAACCTGGCCGCCCTGGAGTACATTCGAAGCGGAAAGCTCGGCGACATTCACCTCGCCAAGATTTACAACCTGAAGGCCGGCGGAGCGTATCGGCTCGGGAAATCGCAGAAGCAACCGGCGGGCTTCGACTGGGAGCGGTGGCTCGGCCCGGCTCCACAGCGGCCCTACCACTCGGGAATCTTCCACGCCGGCTGGCACAAGTTCTGGGATTTCTCCGGCGGAGATTTGGCCGACTGCGGGATTCACCAGATCGATCTGGCCTGCATGCTTCTCGGCGATCCCGGGATGCCTCGATCCGTCTCGGCTTCCGGTGGCCGTCTGCATTTCAAAGACGACGACGCCGAGGTTCCGGATACCCAGGTCATCCAGTTCGAGTTTCCCGGGATGGTGGTCACGGTGGAGAATACCAACTATCCCGCCTACATGAGGAAGATCGCCAGTCGCAACGCGGACGTCTTCCCCTACTGGCCGCACTGCGCGACCCGGATCGAACTCTACGGCTCGAAAGAACAGATGATGATCGGCCGGCACGGCGGAGGGTGGCAGGCCTTCACGACGGGTGGGAAAGTCGCGGCCGAGATGCACGGTCGCCATCCCGATCCGTGGCACCAACAGAATTACATCGACAGCATCAAGTCGCGGGAAGCGCCGAATTCAGATGTGAAAATTCTGCACGCCAGCACGGCCCTGGTACACCTGGGGAACATCGCAACCCGGGTCGGTCATGCCAAACTCGCTTTCGATGCCAAGACCGAACAGTTTGCGGGCGAGGGTTCAGGACCCGCCAACAGGTTGCTCAAGAGGCAGAACAAGAACCAATACTCCGTCACCGCCAAGATCTGAGGAGCTCGGCAAGACGAGCAAGACCGCGCCTCTTCCGGCCAAGGCTCCGGGAAAACCATCGAAATTGAGTTCCGCTTCACCTCCGACGACTTCGGAAACTTCGCCGGTTGGGCCAGCCCGAATGGCTTGAGGGAATGATCCCGGCAGGGATCGGACCCCTTAATGGTCCGGTTGCCGGGGGGTCGCCCCTCGGCCTCCGTCTGCGCCCTTCGGGCTGCGACGTGACACGCCCTCGGGGCTCAACCCCGGGCTACAAGCTGGGATCCCGGCCGGGATCACAGGCGCCATGCCATGGCCGAAGTAAAGATGACCTCGCTTCTTGCAGGAGCGGATCGAGGAGGAGGACGCGGGCAAGCCCTCCGAAGCAAAGGACGCCGAGTAGGGCAATGGGCTCACGGCGGAGCCAGCTTCATTCTTTTTCCTCTCCGGCGCGCCGCAGTTCGTCCAGGTCGGCGAGGTCCTGCGGCCGGGCTGCGGTTTCCTTGGCGGCAATGAGGTCGGCCTCGCCCAGGAAATGAACCGGGATGCTCCCGATCAAATCGCTGGACTTGTTTTGCCAGGCCTCTGCGAAGGAGGGCGCGCCGGGAAGGCTTGTGAGGAAATCGATCTGAGAGGGAGGAACGCCGATGGCGAACTGGAGCCCCTCATCTGCGAAATCTCGTTCGGTCACTTCGATAAGCGGAATCCCGAACCGGGCGAAAGCCCTGGCCACACGATGGACATTCTTTGCGTTGGGACGAATCCAGATGTCGAGGTCCTTGGTGTATCGAGGCTGAGAGTGATGGATCACGGCATAGGCTCCGACGATCAGGTATTCAACTTCCTCCTCGGCAAACGTGCGTAACAGATCTTTGAAGTCGGAGTTCATCGGCGCTCAGGCCTTTCATGCCAATCCAGAAGTCGGTGACAAGCTCCCAGGCGGCTTCCATCCGGGCCTCGCAGCCGAGCTCCTGCCATTGCGAGATCCGATAGGCGCGAACCTCGTCAAAGGAATCGAACTTTCGCTGCGGCCAATGAGACCGGTCCGTGTGGGCCTGCTCCACGGCGGGAGAGTAAAGCTAGTGCAGTGTAACAGCAAGTTCTGATCGATGGGGCCGCCAAAGTGGCAGGCACACTCCGTGTGCCGTCCGCGTGACGGGCTACGGCACACGGAGTGTGCCTGCTACCATTGCCTCGCCGTTAGTAAAGATGCTGTCCCTCTAATTCTCCTGAAGGCATTCGGGCCAGGGCATGTGGAAGTGAGGGTCCCGGAGGCCGGCAATCGCGATAATCATTCCACACTCATCCGGAGCCTGAGAAAGCCGTGACCGTCGAGGGCGGAGACGGGATTGGGAGCGCGCACGGCCACGGTCATGGTGCCGTCGCCGTTATCGGTAGCGGAGAGAAGGACGAAGCCGTCAGGATTCCAGGGGTCCCGTCCGGGGTGGTGGGTTGCTTCGGGACGAAAGACGAGGTGATCAGCCCCGATTCTCCTGCGATAACGAAAGACCGGATAGTCATCGATCACGCCGCCGACATCGAATGCTTCGATGGTGGGAGCGGGCGGCATCGCGGCGTGAGGCGGGGAGACAAGATCGGCACCCACCGCGAAGGCCAAGAGGTTGGAAATGCCGATCCCGGCGGGATCGTCGTCCGGATCGCCCAGCCCGTTTTGTTGGAGCCAGTCCGCGAGCGTCAGGCGGTCGTCGCGCCCGGGGCTGCCCTCCGCCTCGAGGCTCGGTCGCCAGTTGCCCGGATCGTTGAAAGCGGGTCCGTCTTCCGGCGAGATCAGGACGAGGGCGGGTCCGTCTCCGTCCGGACTGTCCGGCCACGCGCCGGCATCGTTGTAAGTGAGGCGCAGGACGACCGCCTCGTTGGCGTCGAGCAAAACGATTTCCTCCCCGTCATTGCTGAGATTGCCATCCGAAAACTCGCCGGCGATGTGCCGCCCTGGATCGACGCCGTTGCGAAATTCAAAGGCGGCCCGGTTGTTCACCACCAACATTCGCGCCCCGGGAGGCAAATCGGAGAGCGGACCGTCCGGAAAGGTGAAATGAAACGCTCCCGTGAAGCGCAGTCCCGCCAGCGTGATGGGCCACGCTCCCCGGTTGAACAATTCGACGTACTCGAAGTCCTTGCGGCTGGTAAATCCCGCCGCGTTTTCTGCCGCGCTGGGCGACGAGGGCCGATAGTGGACTTTCGAGATGGTGAGGTTGGAGTCATTGGCGGCAACCGCCCCGACCTGGAAGGTGGCCTCGTTCAGAGCTGACCAGGTGCTCCCCTGCAGCGAGCGGGCCATGACCACCACCGAATTGTGAAGGATGAGGTCGGAGTCGCCGGCGACCAGGACTTCCCCGTGCAACTCCGGCAGGATCAGGACGTCCGAGCCTTCCGCTCTCCGGTTGAGCCCCTGGATGGCCAGCACGTTGGTCCCGACGCGCAGCAGCGACGGGTGGGCCGAAAAATCGAAATCTTCGAACACCACCGCGGCCGCATCGATTTGCGTCGCGGTCGCCCGCGAATTCCATTCCACCGCGGCCGGCGCGTTTGCGCTCGCGACTTCGGTTCCGTTGAGGAAAGCGAAAAACCCGTCGTCGTATTTCATCTTCAGGGTCAGGGACTGCACCAGCCCCGGATCTTCGAGGTCGAAAGGAAGGCGGACATACATCGTGGCGTTGTTGGTGTACATCGTCCCCTCGACATCCAGTCCGAGGAGTTGAGCGAAATTTTCGCCGGGGGCTTCAAAGCCGATTCCGGTCGTCCCCGCGAGCCAGCCGGCATCGTCGAAGAGCGGATCCGTCCATGACGATCCCAGCGAGCCGTCGACTGGAACAAAGGCCCGGGCCGGCGCGCCGGAGTCCAGAATCTGGACCGCTTCAAGGCCGAATTCCGAGACCAGCCGGGCCCCCGCCGCGACCGCTCCGCCTCGCGATCTCGGATCGGAACCATCGAGCGTGTAGTAGATCCGCCCCGGTCCCGTCATGATGAGCGCGAATCCATCCGGGACGATCCCGCCGTGCCGGTTGAAGGAGGGCGCCGCCAGGTTTGGATAGAGGCCCGCCTGCCGAAACTGGTTGAGCACGATCCCCTCCCGGGCCGGAAGGTACTGCGAGTACAGCTGGCGGAGATTCGGCAGCCAGGTGTCGTCATAGGTCAGGGGGGGCGAGCGGTTGCCGAGGTCGGTTTGATAGTCTCCCCAACGGGCCGATTCACCGACCATGGCGCGGCCGATCCACGAGGCGACCTCGCGCATCCGGTCGATATTTCGCTCGCTGGTCAGCGCCCCTCCATTGAAGTAATGCCGGTGGATCCGGTCTCCCATGAGAAGCCGGAATTCCGCACTGCCCCGCAGGCGCTGGAACAGACCGCCCGGGGTGTCGCCGTCCGAGGGGTTGGTCTTGTTGTAATTCACGTCGGTGGCCATGCCCGCCCCGACCTCCAGGGTGGTCTCGGCGTCCCACATGAAAAAAAGAAACCGGCCAGGCGGCTCGCGCCGTCGGGCCGCGTACCAATTGTTCTGGGGCCAGTCCCAGTTCCCGATCGTCATGTTGGTGATGAGGTAGTCGGCAAACTGGGTGAGATCGACCATGTCTTCCAATCGCCTGTATTGGCGCAGGTCATTGAGGTTGCCGCGGGCCAGCGCCATCATCCGGTCCCATTCATTTCTGGTGCCGCTGATGGCTTCCGCCTTGTTCGAGTTGATGTGCTTCAGCGCATCCCAGTTGTCCTTCTCTCCTCCGAAATGTTCGGCCGCAAATCCCGCGTTAGGCCGCTCCACGATATTGTACATCCCCCAGTAGAGGCCATTGATGTAGAGGTGCACAAAGGCGTCGAGAGGCTGGTCGTGGCCCATCTCGCGCATCGTCTCCCGGCCGAACGGATCGCGCGTATAGGTCGAGTGACTCGCAAAACCGGTCGGTCCCTGAATCCAGCCATCCGAAACATTGGCCCGCAGCACCAGCTGGTCGAAGCGCCTGATGCCCGTGTCACCAAAGAGAGGAAACTCCAGAGCGGCCGCTCCGTATTGTTCACGAAAGTAGATCCGCAGGGTGTGCTTTTTGTACTCGGCGTTGCGGCTGATGCCGCCGTGCAAACGGATTCCGGCATCGACCTGGAACTCCTCCCCCGGAGCATGCGCATCGAAGTATTCGAGCGAGACGTCGCGTTCCCACCCCGGGCCGCGGCCGTGCGGACTGTGCTCCGCCCCGTTCACGTAGATTCCGCGCTCCGGCGAGAGAAGATCGTCTTGATCCATCACCAGCGAAAGGGTCGGCACGGCCCGCAGGTCGTCGAGAAAGGTGTTACGGTATCTCGGGTCCCGAGTGACATCCGGGTCGACCTCGTAGTCGGCCGAAACCGAATTCCAGGTGCCTGGCCAGCCGCGCGGATTGGCCGGTTGGGAAACGACGTCCTCCAAAAAGATGTAACTCTGGGTATCGACGTTGGTGGCAGGCACGCCCGGCAGAAAGGCGGCCGCGCGCAGCACGGTGCTGCGATCGATGGAAATTGGCGCGGTGTAGACCGAGCCGTGCGTCTCGGTCGGCCGGGTTCCGTCGAGGGTGTAGCGAATGAGAGCCCCCGGGGGTTCCGAGGTGATCGCCACCTCGAAGGGAGAGTCGTAGAACCCGCGATCCACACTGAAGCGGGTGTCATGGACCAGGCTGGGAACGGCCGGCCCATTCGGAGCACCGGGTGTCGGTTCAGGGAAGTAGCCGTTGATCAACTGGGGACTGGAGGGATCAAACTGCACATCGAGTTCCGGAATGAGCATGAAGTCGGAACTGTTGACGGAGTTGTTCAACCCCTGGATGGCCAGGACGTTGTCTCCCTCTTCCAGAACGCCGGCAAATTCCAGGTTGAAATTGGTGAAGGGATCATCGGGTGCAAGTTCGAGCGTGTCCGTCGCACTGGAGCTGAAGAGCAGGGGCGACGGCGTGTTGGCCTCGGCGACCAGGGTGCCATTCAGATAGGCCGCGAATCCGTCTTCGAATATCATCCGCAGGGTCAGGGAGCGCACCCCGGCCGGATCGGTGATATCAAACGGAAGGCGAAGGAAGACGGAGGCATTCATCCCGCGCATGATCCCCAGCCCGATCTCCCCGTTTGGTCCGGCAGGAATCTCGGGGTAGCCGAAACCAATCGGAGTCCGGGCCGTGGGCCACGCGGAATCGTCAAAGTTCAT
>CAUZKZ010000243.1:0-8279 GCA_963580345.1 Verrucomicrobiia bacterium
TGTCGGGCGGGGAAGGTGGGGGTGCAAAATCCCATCGAAATTCGATTGCTAGTAAATCGCTTTTCTAGCCCCTGCGTCCCTGGGCGCCTGTCGGGCGGGGAAGGTGGGGGTGCAATTGCTAGTAAATCGCTTTTCTAGCCCCTGCGTCCCTGGGCGCCTGTCGGGCGGGGAAGGTGGGGGTGCAAGAGGATCGAAAAGGTGACGGTGCGCTGGCCGGCGCGCGGCGGACCGGTGCAGGAGTTCCGCGGGCTGGAGGTGGACCGGCGTTACCGGCTGTCGCAGGGCAGGAAGGAAGCCGAAGCGGTGGCGCCACGCGCCGATCCGCCGGACCTCGCCCCGGCGCGTCCGGAGGTCCCGCCGGCCACCGGAGTGGCGCGGATCCCGGCCGTGACCCTGGTGAAGCCGCCGCGCTGGGAGTTTCGTGACGCGGAGGGCAGACAGGTCGGCTTGGGTGCCGGGCGTCCGGTGTTGCTGACGTTGTGGGCAAGCTGGTGCGCACCCTGCCTCGCGGAGCTGGCCGAGTTACGCGATCGCGCCGCCGAGATTCGCGAGGCCGGTCTCGAGGTGGTGGCGCTTGGCGTCGATGGGCTGGGGGGCGAGGGAGATCCCGAGAAAGCGCGGACCATGTTGGGAAATCTCGGTTTCCCGTTTCTCGATCCCACCCTGGGAGAGGGGATTGCGCAGGACATCGTGGCGGAACTGCAATCGCTGCACGATACGCTGGTCCGGCTGGATCGCCCCTTGCCGGTGCCCGCGAGTTTCCTGATCGATGCGGAGGGCAACCTTGCGGTGATTTACCGGGGCCGACTCTCGGTCGACGATTTGTTGGCGGACGTGGGACATGGGGGGGGATCGCTTCTTGAACGCTGGACGCGGGCCGCACCCCTGCCGGGGCGCACCATCGAGGACGAGGGGGTGCAGCAAACCCGCCGCGATATCGAGGCGACGGTGAATTACCTGCTCGCGTCGCGGCAATATGGGCGGGGGGCGATCGACGCCACCGTGCAGCACCTGCAGGTGGCCCTCCGCCATGATCCGGATTCCGCGCACGCCCATCAGCTCTTGGGCGAGATTTCCCTGTTGCGGGGCAAGTTGCAGGAGGCTGAAACCCATTACCGGGAAGCGGTGCGGCTCGACGACCAGGTGGCGGTTCATCACCACGGGTTGGCGCGAATCTTCGCGGCGAGCAAGCGCCACGACCTGGCGCTGCAGGGATTTGGTCGCGCCCTGGCGCTCGACCCCGGCCTGGCCGACGCCTACCGGCAGCGCGCCAGGGTGTTGCATGCGAAAGGTGACGACACGGCAGCGCTCGACGACTGCGCCCGGGCCATCGATCTCGAACCGGATCATATCGAGGCCTACCTGGTCCGGGGGCAGATCCACCAGGCGGGTGGCCGGCACGAGCCGGCGCTGCGCGATTTCGAGCGAGCCGCGGAGCTCAAGCCGAATAACGTGCAAGGAGCGTACCTCCTGGCCTGGCAACTCGCCACCTGTCCGGAGCCGGACCTTCGCAACGGATCCCGCGCCATGGAGGTCGCCACCCGGGCCGCTGAACTGACGCAACGGAAACACTTCGCGGTGCTCGACGCCCTGGCAGCGGCCTGCGCCGAAGCGGGCCGGTTCGAAGAGGCGGCGGATTGGGAGGCGAAGGCTCTCCAACTCGCTCCCGACCCGGCCAAGCCCGAAATGCGCGCGCGGCTGGACCTATTTCGGGCCGGAAAACCCTATTACCAGTCCGATCCGTGATCTGAGTGTTAATACAGTCCCATCTTTTCTCGGAGACGGTATTAATCCTTTCCCGGGCGGCTCGACCGGTTTACCACGTTGGCGATACACACAACCAGCAACGATATGAAACTCAATCTCAAGCATGTCCGCGGACTGACCACGTTCCTTGCGGCGATTGTCATGGCAGGAACGACCTCCATCGCTGCGAAAGGGGCGGCGTCGGAACTGGAGGCGTGGCTCGCGATGGACCAGGAGTGGGTGCATGATCTGGAAAAACCCGTCCTGACACTTGGAAAGGAGAATAGCTTCGACAGTTCCTCGGTTCTCGCCACCGCCGTTTCGATGGCCAACACGCGGGCTCCCAAGTTCTGGTACACGGGTGCGCAGGGGGAGGGAAAGGAACGGGTCTTTCGGATCGGGGCGGCTTCCACCAGTGACTCGGTCACCTGCCAGAAGCAGGGGGAAGTCTTCAAGTTCCCCGACGGAAAGACCTCGGCGCTGAACATCTCGGCCCTGCGGAACCGGGACGGCTGGGCGTGGCGCTACGGCGGCTTGGGCGACCTGCTCTGGGTCACTGGAACCCGCTTCGACGAGAGTCCGCAGCGGTACGCTATCTACCAGCTCAACAGCCCGCGGGGAGGTTGGACCGCGCCGGGCGAGCCCATCCTGAAGAACGCCGCCTCGCCCCAGGTGATCCGCGATGGGAATGATTTTCGTCTGTGGTACAACGACACGTCGCAAAATCCCTGGGTGATCCGGCACGCCTCCGCCCACACCGACACCACCTTCTGGAAACCCGGCGATTACCGGCCGACCTTTCTCATCAAGGAGTGGAAGACGACGCCCGAAGTGGTCCTCAAGGCGGATCAGCCCTGGGAATCCGGTTCCTTGCTCAGTCCCCTCGTCCTGAAAGTCAATGACCACTACCAGATGTGGTACGTGGCGGAGGTGAAGGGGGGCGAAGGGGAAACGGCGCTGGGCTTTGCGGTCAGTTCGGATGGCCTCTCCTGGAAGAAGCATCCCGAAAACCCGGTTTTCCGCCCGGGCAAGGGCCAGGTCATTTCGACCCCGACCGTCAAGCGCATGCCGGGTGGTGAGTTCCGGATTTGGTATGCAAGTCGTGCGGCGACCGCACCGCCATATCAGTGCGCGGAGATTCGAACGATGATCTGGAACCCGAAAAAGGAGCTGCCGTTGGCCGTCATCACGACCTGTCCCGACACCCCGAAGGAATTCGTGAAGTGGCGGGACGCCAAACGGGCCGCGATCCGGAAGGAATTCGGGATTCCGAATGAACGAGTGCCCCTCGATGCAGAAAAGCGAGAGGAGTTTGAGCACGACGGGATCGTGATCGAGAAATGGATCATTACCACCGAGGAGCGCTGCCTCGCCCCGGCCCTGCTCTATCGCCCGAAAGAAGCGAAGGGAAAGATGCCCGCGATCGTGATGACCTTCGGCCACGGGGACAGCAAGAGTTCGTGGTATTGCCAGTATGCCGCGCAGGTCTACGCGAAATTGGGGATCGCCTGCCTGGCAATCGATCCGATCGGCTCCGAGGAGCGCCACCCCGGCGGGGTCCGGGCCATCGGCGCGCGGGGACACGACAAGCCGGCCTCTCTCGGCTACCGGGCCAAGGCTGCCAGGCGGCTCGTGATGGGCAAACTGGTCTTCGATTTCATGCGCGGGATCGACTTCCTGCAGGAGCGCCAGGATATCGATCCCGACCGGATCGGGGTGGCCGGCAATTCGCTGGGCGGGGCGGAGGCGGCCTGGCTGTCGGTGCTGGAGCCGCGGGTCAAGGTGGCTCTTGTTTCCGGCTGGGGGTATAGCGACAATCTCCTCTACTCCGGCAAAGAGTGCACGAGATTGCCGAACTACTGGCTGGCGGCGCGGATGTCCTGGCTCGATCTCATGATGCTGTCCGCACCCTTCTGCAAGGTGCGCTTCGTGAACGGGGCGGAGGACTTCCACTACGTCCTGGCCTGGAATTACCTCGACCGATTGACCGGGGAGTCCGCCAAGATTCTGAAGAAACTCGGGATGGAATCGAACACGACCGCGTGGACGGAGCCCGAAGCGACCCACCGCCCGTTTCACATCCACAAGGAGAGCCTCGTCTGGCTCAACAAGAATTTCGGAACGCCCGCGATGACGTTGGCACAGATCGAAGCGCTGCCGGTGATCAAGGGTGGGGAATGGTGCAAGGCGAACGGATTTCGCATTGAAGGATTCTACGCTCCCTACAAGAGCCAGACCGGCTGCAATCTTCCGAACCTGGGGATCCGCCGCGTCCCGCAGGACAAACTTCTCTGCCTCACCAAGGAAGAACTCGGGAAACCGGAGTTCACGATCGAGGGGTGGCTGGAATTCCTGGAAAAGAATTCTCCGCCCGAAGCGCGCAAGTGATTTGGGGGCCAGGACGATTTCCAGCTCGGCCTGCAAGGTAAAGAGGGAGGGGGACAAAAACCTCCGGCTGCTTTGCCTTAGCCGACGTCACCAGTTCCCGGTAGTTTCGGAAGACAATTTGCGGTGAGTTTCCCATCTCCAGAGCAACTTTTGGGGCATCTTGGCAATCCGCCAATCGATAGCTGGCGTAGCTGTGTCGGAGGCCATTCTTCGGCCAATCGACCTTCTTCTGGCGCGCAAAATCCGCGACCATGTGGTTGATGGTTCTATGCCGGAACACGAGTCCGGACGACCTTGAAACTGGCGCAAGCCAGCGGCCCAGATTTGGCTGAATTGGTACCAGGCGTCGCTGGGCAGTCTTTGCCTTCAGAGCTTTCACCTCCAAGTGTCCTCCCTTTAGATTGATGTCTCGCCACTCAAGGCGTTGGAGTTCCGCAGTTCTAAGCCCAGTGAACGCACCAAGCGCCAAGTACGTGCGAAGATGATCCTGCTCTGCGGCGTTTAATAGCTTTCGCATCTGACTGGGAGTGAAGATCTCAATGGCGCCTCCTTGTTCTCGAGCCTTCGAGAGTTCGTCTGCAGCGGTATTGGTGTCTTTCGGGAGATAGCCCTGTGCTCGTGCAAACGAGAAGAGAGCGATAAGATGACCTCTGAAATTGTTCCGAGTACGAGGCGCGACGCGCAGTTCGTTGAGCCACCGTTGCAGCTGCGCTGTTGAGATGTCTCCGATATTAACGGGAAATGCATCCGCGAGACGCTGCAAACGGTGCTTGAGATATTATTGCTAGTAAATCGCTTTTCTAGCCCCTGCGTCCCTGGGCGCCTGTCGGGCGGGGAAGGTGGGGGTGCAGAAAACTCGAGGCCGATCGTGAAGAGGAGCAGAATGATCCCCAGCTCCGCCAGCACGCCGAAATCGTCCGAACTCGCTCCGATCCACCCCAGCACTCCGCTGTTGGCCAGAATGACACCACACAAGAAGTACCCCACCAGCAGCGACTGACGGAATCGGAGCAACACCAGCGAAACCACCACCACGCCCACCAGAACCAGGGTCAGGAGCCCGAAGAGCGGCGAGACTTCCGTCCCTCCCGCTCCCAACACCCGGCCAATCATCATCGCGATTCACTCTGGCGGGGGCCAATCACCCGCTCAATTCAAAACCGGCCCACCTATCTAACAAGTTACGGCTTTCAGACGACCAGGTAACCCACCGCCCAAAACAGTCCCACGGCCGCAATCGCGACCGAACCAAGAGTGCGGACCCTGGCGAAGAGATTCGTTCTGAGAATTGGGAGCGGCAGCGGCTGTTTTATCCAACCGTGTTGAAAATCGACAACGTTTACCTTATGTGGTATGGCAGCTATTCAAAACTTCGCTCGCAAACAACGTGTCTTGGGTTCGCAGCGAGTTTGGATGGCATCGGGTGGCATAAACATCCCGGGAATCCCGTTCTTCGTCCCGATCCAGAGCGGCCCTGGGAATCTAACTATGTGACGAGTCAATCCGTCATGCGGCTTGGCGACGGCGGTTTTCGAGTTTGGTATGCCAGCCGCAAAAAGCCGCCATTCGTGAACAAATATTTTGCCATCGGCACGGCAAAGTGGGCTGGGCCGTAGCACCGGCAGCCCGGTAAGCCAGCGGCACACCACGTTGCTTTTCTGCAACTTGTTGCAATTTGCCGATTAGCACGATGCCGGCTTGTCGCAATGGCCTATTCTTTTGCAGCGTGGATCGTGTCGGCCCGATGCAGGGAATGGACGTTGTTTGCCGGGTCGTGGTAGTCGATGTATTCGGTCGGGTCGGTATCGTTGATGAACTCCTCGATATTGGTGTAGCCGTCCTTGTCCTTGTCCTTGTCACCGGCGTTGTCGTCCGCCCGGTTCGGATCGAGGCCATATTTCTCTTCCCACCAGTCCGGCATTCCGTCCTTGTCGGCGTCCGGCTTCAGCTCGGCCGGAGGGTAGGTTGCGTAGCCGCCGTGCGGCCAGTCTGCGGGAGTTCCGGGGTAGTTCCCGGTGTTGTTGCGCACGCTGTCCGAGACAAACCGGGTGATCACGTCCCGGACCGGCAGGTCGGCGCCGCCGTGCTTGAGGACCTTCTCGTAACCCACGGCTGCCGGGTCGGTCTTTACCGGCTCGTGGTTCCATGGCTTGTCGTGGATGACCGCGGCGGGCGCCTTGACGACCTGCCCGCCGCCGCCTTGGTTGTCGTGAGCGTAAACATAACCATACTCGCCCTTCGTCCAGTGGAAGTTCTGGCCGCCGCGCTTGATGGTGTTCCCGACGTAGTTGATGTTCTTACCGCCCGTTCCGGAATTTCTGTAGTGGTACAGGATGTTGTTCCGCCAGTCGAAGTCCAGGCCCCCGCCCCTGGGGTTGCGCCGGTCGACGTGGGCGGTGAGGTTGTGATGAAATGAAAGAAACCCTTCGCCATTGAGGATATAGCCCATGGGGTGGCTCCCTTTCGAATGCGTGGAGGCTGTGGGGCTGCCGTAGACGTAGTTCCACTGGAAAGACGACAGCGCTCGAACCACCCCGAACGGGTAGTGTTTTACCGGTGCGTGAGCCCGAATGTTGACAATCTGGTCGTTGCCGTAGGCGAATTCGCAATGGTCGACGATAATGTTCACCCCGGTGAACGCGAGCGCCTGCGACTCGTCACCCCGGACCCGCCGCAACTTACCCGGGCCCTTGATCTCGCCCACCCGGACGCGCAGATAGCGCAGGACCACGTCATGAGAAAAACGAAGGTGGTCCTTGATCCACCAGTTGCGGATCTGGACACCGTGGCCGGGCGCGGTGTGGCCGACCAGGGTCAGGTAGGGATTCTTCAAGGTCAGCGGCGCCTTCAATTCGATCGTGCCCGTGACGCCGAACATGACGATGCGGGGTCCCTCGGCCTCGACCGCCTCGCGCAGGCTGCCGGGAATGGGGTCCTCCTTGGGGACCGGGGGATAGCCGGGAGAATTCAGGACTCCTTTCGCCCTGCCCGGCCGCTCTTCGGGCAGGTAGTCTTCCAGGGTGGTCACGATGTAGACCTTGCCGCCTCGGCCCCCGGGCGTGAAGGCGCCATATCCCTCGGCGCCCGGAAACGCCGGCAGGGCGGTGCGTTTCTTCGATTCGGCCGGCTGGAAATCGATTTTCAACATCACCGGCCGGTCGGCAAAATCAAGACTGCGGTCGTGGAACGTCATCAGCGTCCCGCCCGGCAGGAGGTAGCGCCGGATTCTCGGATGGGTAAGGTCCAGCTTCTTCGCGCCGTAGGGCCGCAACGCTTCGACGATCTTGTCCAGCTTCTCGGGCACCTCCTTCCGCAGGGATTCCGGAAGCGGGGGACATGTCACCGTGTTCATCATGTGGGTCCAGCCTACCGGTGGCACGCCAAGGTGGATCCGGATCAGTGGCCTGGCCGGATTATTTACCCAGAAGTCGGTGACATAGGCCCAGTGGTCCCAGACCTTCAGGCCCGGCCAGTCAACCCACTTCTTTTTCTTCCACTCCTCTTCGCTGATGTAGCGCCAGTCGTAGGAATAGCGGCGGTCAACGAAGAGAGCCGGGTTCTGCGGGGTGCCGAAGATCAATTCCATCGACTTCGTCGGCAGCTTATCGCCAAATGGAAAACTGTGACCGGGATCGAAGTACTGAGGGAAGACCGCTTCCTTCAGTTCACCCACATCCAGTTTCCACGGGTCGCTCAATTCCAGAAAATTCCTCAGAACCGGGAATCCGGTTCGAAACCGTCCTCCCGCTTCGCCCACCAGGGAAGCCACCCCCGCAGCCTCGGGGTACTTCTGTTTGAACGGCGTCCGCTCGACGGCGGCCAGGCAGGGACTACCTGCAGCCAGGAACGCCACCCAGCACACACAAATGTTTTTGTAACCTAGATGATTCATCTAACAACTCCTCTCAATTTGCGGGTATTCTCGACCGGTCCGCGCGCAGGAACTTCCCACCGACCGCCTTCCCCGGCACGTCTCGGCACTTACGCGGCCGGAGCTCCGGTTCTGTCAGAGACAGTGCCTCGACACGCGCCATGGCGAGCACGCGTCGTTGCAGCTGTACCGTCGTCCGCGTTACAATTTTCACTTGCCCCGGGGCAGAATACCCGTTACGTGATTTCCGGGTCATTGCTAGTAACTCGCTTTT
>CAUZKZ010000244.1:0-8247 GCA_963580345.1 Verrucomicrobiia bacterium
GTTGGAGTGGCTCCTGAAGCGCGGCGCGACCGTCATTCCCGCTTTCCCGGACCTGCCCTACGATCCGTTCCGGCCCCGCCTTTACTCGCGCGCGGAACTGATGGACGGCTGGACACCCAGCGAGGACAACAGCGTCGACAAGAGGGTCTTCGAACACTTCAAGGCCCATGGGCGTGAGAGTCCAGGCGTATTGGAAGCCCTCGCACAACGCCTGCACGATCACGCCATCGATGACGCCCTGCGTGATCTGTTAGAGGGCCGTGTCGACAACGACGGACGCAAGAAGGTGGTCGGTATCATGGGTGGACACAAGACACCGCGGACCGATCCCTATTACAAGAAGGTGGCGCGGATCGCCCAGCAGCTGACCCGCGAGGGGTATTTCATCACGACAGGGGGCGGGCCCGGCGTCATGGAGGCCGCCAACATGGGCGCCTTTCTCGCGGCGGTGAGCGACGAGGAATTGGAGACTGCGTTGTCCACCCTCAGTCATGCCCCGGTCTACACGGACGAGGGCTACATGCAGTGCGCGCAGGAGGTTCTCGACATGTTCCGTCACGGTCACGCCAGCCTGGCAGTTCCGACCTGGTTTTACGGGCACGAACCGAGCAACCTCTTCTCGGTCCACATCGCGAAGTACTTCTCCAACAGCCTGCGGGAGGACGGGCTCCTCGCCATCGCGATGCACGGGATCATTTTTGCGCCCGGGAGCGCCGGAACGACGCAGGAGGTCTTCCAGGATGCCACCCAGAATCACTACGAGACCGTCCACCAGATCAGCCCCATGGTCTTTCTCGGGGAGGAGCACTTCGGGAAGAAAACGTTGGTCTACGACTGCCTGAAGAAGCAGGCCGCGGGGGAGCCCTACGAGGAATATCTGTCCCTCACGGAGGAGGAGGAGGAAGCGGTCGGGTTTATCAAGACCCACCCGCCGAAGGAGGGTTGAGAGCGGTTTGGAGCGGGCGGGGCTCGATTCGAGCCGGGGCCGCAGAGAGGGGATTGGCGGGATTTGGGTGGGAATTCCGAGCATCCGTGCGGAATTGCCGGCGCATAAGGGTTGCAATCCCCCGCCAATCTGTTTTCTTTCCGCCGCCCCGCAAAAAGGGCAGGCCGGTTATCCTACTAGCCTGAAGCGTGCGAAAGCAATGAGTGAATCGACGATTGATCCGAGCGAATACCGCCTTCACGAGAATGATACGGGGAGTGCGGATTTTCAGGTGGCGCTTATGTCGCAGCGCATCAAACACCTCACTGATCACCTTGGAACCCACCGCAAGGACTTCTCCTCGCGCCGCGGAATGCTGCGGCTCGTGGCCCGCCGGCGGCAGCTCCTCGACTTCCTGAAACGGGACGACGAAGAGCGCTACAAGAAGATCATTGCAAGGCTCGGACTGCGCCGGTAGCTCACGCCGCTGCGATCATCGCAGCAGCTTGTTGTCGCCTTTTTTTGTCTCTCACATCACAGCGCCGGTCGTCCTCCAATACCGTCTCTCACACACGGTTGACCGGCTTCGAAAGCCCCGCCATGCCCCCAAAAGGGGGGCGTTGCGATGATGTAAGAACACGTACACAAAAGATGAGTATACACACCGTTACGGCCCAAGTGGGCTCGAATCCGATCACGATTGAATCGGGAAAAATGGCGAAACTTGCAGATGGATCGGTGACGGTCCGCAGCGCCGACACGGTGGTCCTGGTGACGGCCGTATCGCAAACCAAGATTCGTGAAGGGCAGAGCTGGTTCCCCATGTCTGTCGAGTACAAGGAAAAAGCGGCCGCGGCCGGTGTTTTTCCGGGCGGTTACTTCAAGCGCGAAGGACGGCCGACCGAGAAAGAGATCCTGACCTGCCGGATGACCGATCGGCCCCTGCGGCCGTTGTTTCCGAAGGGCTATCTCTACGACACCCAGATTGTGGCATTGATGCTCGCCGCCGATAGCGAGAACGATGCCGACATTCTGGCCATGAACGGCGCCTCGGCGGCTCTCTCGATTTCGGACATCCCGTTTGCGGGACCGATCGGAGCGGTGCGGGTGGGCCGGGTGGATGGCGAGTTCGTGATCAACCCGGTCTTTGAGCAGCGCGCCGTGAGCGATCTCGACCTGGTTTACGTCGGCAACAAGAACGACGTGGTGATGATCGAGGGGGCGGCCCACGAGATCCCGGAAGCGGACTTCATCGACGCCCTTCGATTCGCGCAGGGAAGCGTGACGAAGCTGGTCGAGGCCCAGGAAGAACTCGTTTCCCGGTGTGGCAAGCCGAAGCGGGAATTCGAGGTCTCGGTGGCCAAGGACGAGCACCTCGAGATCGCCTACCGCGTGGCGGGCGACCGCATCGAGGACGCCATCTACAAGCCCAGCAAGGTCGAGCGCGCCAAGGCGGTCGGGGCCCTGCGGGACGAAGTGGAGGCCGCCATCAAGGAAGCGGACGAAGACGTCAGCGACTTTGCGATCGAGCAGGCTTTCGAGCACATTCAAAAGAAGGCCTTCCGGATCAGTATCCTCGAAAAAGGCCTGCGGGCCGATGGGCGCCAGGTGGGCGATCTTCGCCCGCTCACGGCCGAGGCGGGAATCCTACCTCGCGTGCACGGATCGTCGCTTTTCTCACGGGGCGAGACTCAGGCGGTGGCGGTCACGACCCTCGCGCCGGCCGACGAGCGGCAGTATGTCGACAATTACGCGGGCGGGGGGGACAGCAAGCGCTTTCTCCTGCACTATCACTTCCCGCCGTTCTCGGTGGGGGAGACCGGCCGCTTTGGTGGCCTGAACCGCCGCGAGATTGGCCACGGGGCGCTGGCGGAGCGCTCCTTCGAAGCGGTTCTGCCGAGCGAGGAGGACTTCCCGTATGCGATTCGTCTCACCTCGGAGGTGATGGAGTCGAACGGCTCGTCCTCGATGGCGACGGTGTGCTCCGGCACGATGGCGCTGCTGCAGGCCGGGGTGCCGTTGAAGCGTCCGGTGAGCGGGGTCTCGGTGGGCCTGGTGACCGACTTCGATGACGACGGCAACCTGAAGGATCACAAGCTCCTGATGGACATCATCGGCAGCGAGGATTTTTACGGGGACATGGACTGGAAGCTCTGCGGCACCTCCGAAGGGATCACCGGATTCCAGCTCGATCTCAAGCTGCCGGGGATCTCGATGGACATATTCGAGAAAGCCATCTACCTCGCCAAGGAGGGCCGCGAACAGGTCCAGGTGGCGATGACGGAAGCGATATCGGAGCCGGGCGAACTAAGCGAGTACGCGCCGCGCATCGAGACCGTCAAGATTGATCCGGATCGCATTGGCGAGTTGATCGGCCCGGGCGGCAAGCACATCAAGGGCATCCAGGCCGAGTCGGGAGCCGAGATTAACATCGAGGACGACGGAACGGTCCACATTTACGCCGCGAAGCCTGAATCGCTGGAGCGCGCCAAGACGATGATCGAGGAAATGTTCGCGGAAGTGGAAGTCGGCAAGACCTACACCGGCAAGATCGTCAACACGATGGCCTTCGGCGCCTTCATGGAAGTCCTGCCCGGCAAGGATGGACTGGTCCACATCTCGGAGTTGGCGGAAGGACGCGTCAATCTGACCGAGGACGTGGTGAAGACCGGCGATGTGGTGACTGCGAAGTGCATCGGCGTGGACGAGAAAGGCCGCGTCAAGATGAGCATACGGGCCGCGATTCGCGAATCGAAGCGAGGCAGCGGAGACGGTGGTGATGACGGTGGTGATGACGATGATCGCGGCGATGACGGTGGTCGCGGACGTGATGGTGATCGTGATCGTGGCCGCGGGGGCGATCGTGGCCGCGGGGGGGATCGTGCCAGGGGGCGTGACGGGGGTGAGCGTCGGGAAAAGAGCGCGACGCCTGCTGATAGGGGCCCTCCGCCCGAGAAGGAAGAGACCTTTACGCTTACCGACGACTGAATTTGCGAAGTCAGTCACCTTGAATTGCAGGCGCCTCGGAGTGACCCCTCCGGGGCGTTTTTTTGTATTTTTATTGCGAGGATCTGCGCGCGAAGGATTCGGTTGGACCGGCCCTCTGACTCACGGGGCAAGCGATGCGCCGGGCGTGCAGGAGGTGCTCCTCAAGCGAATCCATCGAGTGAGCGTCGAAGGCCCGCGAAGTGGCCCCGTGATACTCAACCCCGGAGTTTCAAAATTCCGGACCCTGATGAGTTGTGAGCTGGCTACCGCGGCTTGAAGTGGAACTGACAACGTGATGGCCAACTTCACTTCTGGTGCGCTCCAGATCAGATGAGGTTCCGCATCGTCCTTGCGGGAGAACTATGGTTTGGCGGGTTCTTCGGTCGGCGGCGCCTTGGGCTTGACCTTGCGCTCGAATTTGGCGCCGCCGCTGATGTTGATGTAATAGAAGGCCAGGCCACCGAAGGCGGCGAGGATGATGAAAGCGAGCAGGAGGCTGAGAATCGTGCGCACGGGCGGAAGGTAGCGAGAGGGAAGGGGGATTCAAGCTTCCGCTCCGAGCAGAGCGGCGTAGGCGCCGTCAAAGCCGTCGCGGAAGGGGAGCGAGCGCCGGGAGTCGAGGAGATGGAGGGCAGGGTGGGCGGCAAGGAAGGACTCGACCTGCTCCTCGTTCTCCTCCGCTTCCAGGGAACAGGTGGAATAGACCAGGCGGCCCCCGGGTTTCAGGCAGGGCAGGGCATTTTCGAGAATGCGGCGCTGGGTAACGGCCAGTGCGTCGAGGTGCTCGGGCTGGAGCCGCCAGCGGGCATCGACGCGCCGGCGCAGCACCCCGGTGTTCGAGCAGGGGACATCGAGGAGAATTCCGTTGAAGCGGGCCCGCCATTCGCGGGGCGGTGCGGTGGTCCAATCGAAAACGGCCATGACGGCGATGGAAATGTGCAACCGTTGAAGATTTTCGGCGAGACGGGGAAGGCGGCGTGGATTGGAATCGGTGCACAACAATTCTCCTTCGTTCTGCATGGCCGCGGCGAGGAGAGAGGACTTCCCACCCGGGGCGGCGCAGGAGTCGAGGATAGCCTCGCCGGGAGTGGGGGCGAGAAGTTCTACGGCGTGCCTGGTAGAGGGATCCTGCACGTAGACGAGACCCTCTTCGATCCAGTCTCCCGGGACGGGGCCGTCGAGAATGAACGAGCCGTCGACGGATGTTGCGGTGAGCGCGAGATTATTTTCGTCGGCGATCCGGGGCAAGGGCGGACGGCCGGCAGGGGCGCCGAGGGAGTTTAGACGAACGATGGTTGGGGCGGGGTGGTTGTTCCACTCGAGGATGGCGATGGCATCTTCTTTTCCGAACCGATTGCTCCAGCGATTGAAGAGCCAGTCGGGGTGGGAGAACCGGACGGGTGGAGGGAGTGCGTCGGCTTCCGCGTCGAGGGTCTTGCGGGCGGCGATGGCTCGCCGGAGCACGGCGTTGATGAGACCGCGCACCGGGCTGCGCGCACAAGCCACGGTTTCGTTCACGGCGGCGTGATCGGCGATGCCGAGAATGAGAAGCTGGCACACTCCCACCCGCAGAATGTCGCGCGTTTCGTGATCGAGGCGGCCCTTGCGCAACATGCCGATCCAGTGATCGAGAAGGCGGCGGTTGCGCAGGACGCCGAGGATGATGCTGTTGAGGAGAGCACGGTCCGCAGTGGAGAGCCGATTGCGCCGGGCGTGACGATCGACGAGGGCCTCGGCGTAGACGTGGCCCTTCGACCAGGCCCGCAGGACGGAGACGGCGGCGCGGCGGACGTTTTTCTGTGACATGGAGGGGGCCCGGGAGCAAGTGGCGGCGCCTGGTCGAAACGGCTCGGAGACTTCAGGCCTGCGCGGAGAAGTGAGCGGCGAGTTCCACCCATTCGGCCTGGAGGGGGACCGTCTGGGAGGGGGGCTTCCGCCCGGCCCGGTTGTACCAGTAGCGGGCGTTGGAGAGGTCGCCCTCTTCGCGATGGAGGTGGGCGTGAATCCATGCCCCGTCGGGATCGGGGATGCCGGAGCAGAGGTCGTGGGACTCGTGCCAGCGGCCGGCCCGCACCAGCCATAGGGAGCGAAGTTCATCGGTGAGGCCCTCGGGGGGAGACCCGTCGTGGCGGGCGGAATGATCAAGTTCGTCGGCGGTCATGAGGTCCCGAGCAAAGCCTAGAAATGCGCTGGTGAAAAGCGCGGGGTGCTGCTAGGCGTCGGGCATGAAGGCCTGTATTCTCGCCCTCGCGGTCTGCGCCCTGGGAAGTGCCCCGGGTCCTGCGGAGAAGTTGCCGGTGCTATTGGATAAACCCTTCCTGGGCTGCTTCGTGGGGTTCCAGGGGTCGCGGGATTTCGAATTCGTGATCGGGGGCGACGGCGAGGGGGAATTGTTCTTCGAGAAGGATCGGAAACGGCTCACGACCTTTGGCTGCACTCTCAAGCTCTACTACGTGCTGGAGGAATGGTCGGAGGAAAAGAACCGCTGGAGCTACCGCACCATGAAGAAAGAGGGTTTTGAGACGACCTGGACGGAGGGGGTGCTGGCACCGCTCGAAGAGCTGATCAAGTTCACGGCGACCTATACCGGAGACACCAGGGTGGAGATCACGCACCTTTTCAAGAAGGACGGGGTGGAGATTACGAGCAGGATCGTGGAAAGCAAATCCAGGAACCGGCAGCGGGTGGGGGTGAAGGTCATTGTCGGCGATCTCTACCGCCACGTGACCGCGGGGCTGGAGGAAAGGGAAGTCAAAGCCAAGATCAGGGACAGCCAGATCGCGGTGTGGCCGGTGGGCGGAGCAAGATCGTCGAGCAGGGCGAGGATCAAACTCAGGAAGGGGGAAGTGAAGCTCCCGGAGGAGTTTCCGAAAGGGGCCCGGAAATTTTCCCTGGAATCCGAGCGTTACGCCGATCACGAGTTCACTCTCAGCACCGCCAACGAGGAATTCGGCAAGCTCGAATTTCGCCAGAAGAAGATCCTCTACCACGGCTTCGAGGTGCTGTGGTGGCCAGAGCCCGCCAAGAGCGAAGAGAAGGATTGCCGGTTGGTGATCGAAGTGAAGTGAGGGAAGCGCAACGGTCAGCCCCAGCGGGCGCTGACTTCCTGCAGCCAATTCCGCGCCATGAGTTCGTGGCCCTGGGGGAGGGGATGCACACCGTCCCAGATCCAGTGCTCGGGAGAGACCGCCTGGGCAGCGGCCTCGAAGACCTCCTGGGTCTTGATGCGGACCGCGTCGTAGTCCCCGGCAAGCTTTGCGACGATTTCGATGAGGCGGTCGACCTGATCGCGCCACCTTTTGAAATTCTCCGCCTTTGACAGGCGGCCGGAAGCCAGGACGAAAGGATCCAGCAGGACGAGCCGCAGATCCGGATTGGCCTTGCGGCTGGCGTCGAGAACAAATCGGTAGTCTGCCTCCCAGGTCTTGAGGTCCACCCCGGCGAGATTCCGCCCGACATCGTTGACGCCGATCAGAATGCTGAGGAGGTCGGGTTTCATGTCGATGGCGTCCTTCTGCCACCGCTTGCGAAGGTCTCCGATCTTGTGGCCACTCATGCCACGATTGTAGATGTCGAGCCGGGCCTCGGGGATATCCACCCCGAGCCGGGCCGCGAGGAGGTACACGTAGCTGTGACCTAGATAGTGATTACGGTCCTTCTCGTTGCGGCCCCATTTCATGTCGGTGATGGAATCCCCCTGAAAGAGGAGCCGGCTGCCCTTCCTGAATTTGGGCCGCCGGTAGTCATAGCCGCCCACGCCGCTGGGATTGGCGGCCGTTTCGCGGGCCTCGGTGCCGGGGCAGAAAGCCGCCGCGCCCGCAGCCACCGCGCTGCCCTTCATGAGAGTGCGTCGATCCATCATCTCCGCCAGGCTACCGGTGGCGCTCCTTTGAATTCAAGGTTGATGTCCTCTCAATTGTCGGTCAAGTGCCTGAACCAATGGATCGCCGTCGAGGAGCGATCGGCAATATCCGGCGCCTCGAATCACTCCGGCTTCGCTTCCAATGACGCCGGCCCCACAGGGCCGCCAGTATCGCAGCCGTCGCAAACCTGCCAAATCTCCGGGACGTCACCGAATACTGCGGAAAACCGGTCCCGCCAGTTCCAGGGCGTCATCACGCCCCGCCCCTCCAACCCTCGAAAAATCAACGATTTTGCGATCCTGGGGGCGTGGAGGGGCGAAAGTTGTGCACAATTAGTCAATTAAACTTTATATTCAAGATTTCTTAACTGATACTTCTAAAAACTTCGTGAATGAGGGGTTGGCGGATTCAATTTGTTATCGAATATCGCCCCATGGCTGTAAATCAACGTTTTACGCATTTTCGTTCTGA
>CAUZKZ010000245.1:0-8228 GCA_963580345.1 Verrucomicrobiia bacterium
GTCCAAGGGTTGGAGGGCTTCGTTCAGAACAAAAATGCCGTCCTGTTCTGCGGTTCCAGATTATTCTTTAGCAAATTGAATCCGCGGATGCCTATATCTACTTCATGAACACAATTGCGGATTTGCAGATCCGGGTCGACCGGATCAATGCGGCACGGTTCCTGGCGGCGTGACTGGCGGACTGGGACCCAACCTGGGGCGAGCGGAGGAGCCCTCTTTCTTGTTGGAGTCGCTCTCAGGCCACCAGGGCACTGGCGACCTTCACGAGGGCCCCATGGTCCAGGAAGTCGTGCACGTGCTGCAGGGCGATGGGAGTATGCGTCAGGCGGTATCCATCGGGCAGACCTCCGTCCACGCCTGCGCAGGTCGAAATGATGGTACTGGCCACGCTGTAGGTTTCCGCGGTCGGGGCATAGATCACCGACCCTCGAATCCCGCGGTCGATGAGTCGCTCGTACCACGGGCCCAGTTGCAGCGCTCCCATGTAGCTGATCTGCATGGAGAGGGCCTCGTGAAGATCGAGATACTCCACCGCGCCCCGCAGGTCATTGGGCAGGCCGGAGGCCTCTTCGAGGTAGGTTTCGAGATCGACCAGGGTCACATGGTCCCAGGCGGCGGCATCGATCACGCGGTGATCGAGGTGGTATTCGTAGCCGGCAGGCATTTAAGATATCTTAAATACTTTGCTTGAAGATGCAAGAAGGATTAGTGATCAAAATCACGCAGAAATCTGCGGGAAGAGGAGCCGCCTACCCCCGGGGGCGCCTGCCGCCGGGAGCGGGGTGCGGTCGGCCGCCGGGTGCGGGGTGCGGCCGGGGTGCGGAGTGCGGTCGTCCTGCGCAGTGGAGCGCGCCGGGTGGCGTAAGATTCAGTGCTTCAGCTTTAGTTTCAGAAGCTTAGGCTCGATCACGACGCGGCAGTAGCCGTTCTTTTTCCGGTTCAGGAAGTAGAAATTCTGGTGGTAGTCCTCTGCGAGGTAAAACACGTCGGCTTTTCGAATATCCGTCACGATGGGCGCCTTGAAGAGGGCCTGGGCGGCCTTCATGGATGCCTCCCCGTCCTTTTTCTGTGCGTCGGAGTGAAAGAAGATGACGGAGCGGTACTGGGGTCCGACGTCGGCGCCCTGGCGATCCTTGGTGGTGGGGTCGTGCAGCTCCCAGAACCAGGCCAGGAGGTCCGAAGTGGGGAGTTTTTTCGGATCATAGACCAATTGCACGACCTCGACGTGACCAGTGTTCTTGGCGCAGACCTGCTCGTAGGTGGGATTCGCAACGAAGCCGCCCATGTAGCCTGATTTGGCGGAGTGGACGCCTTCCAGTTGCTGGTAGACGGCCTCCACGCACCAGAAACAGCCGCCTCCGAGCGTGATGGTTTGGTAGCCCTTGGGCACTCCTTTGGCGTCCACCGGGTTTTCCTTCATCTTGATCTTTGGGAGGGTCGGTTTCTTGGCGCCGTCCTTTTTGGCGGAGCTCTCTTCACAGGAGGCGGCGCCGATGGCGAGGATGCCCAGGACGGCTGTTAACGCGACGGATTTCATGGTGAGAGAACCTTACCGTTTCTGGTGTTGTTGCGCAACCGGAACGTATTTCCGGAGGGGCTGGATTCGTCTCGATGAGAGGGGGCGGGTGCGGAAAAATTCCATCTCTTCGCCCACCGGGCTTTGAATATGGGCTGCAAAGGGCTTCCCCCCGGCGATCGATTGGGCGGGGTGGCAACCGGCCCTGGTGGTGTCGATCCTGCCGGTTCGCTGTGCCTGGAGTCCCTGGTTGCGATAGATGCGGATGTCGTTCTCCGGGGGGTGGCCCATCTGCGGAACGAGCGCCACGCTGCCGAAACGCCGCGTGAAAGCGCGCGGGGCGCGGGCCTCCCGGCTTGCGGAAAGGGTCCCGCTCCCCTATGAGCTTGTTCGTCAATGGAGCCTCCGGTCCTCGATCTCAGGCACGTCCGCAAGATCTACAAGGGTAGGGTCGAGGCCCTGCGGGGGATCGCGCTGGAGGTGCCGAAGGGATCGGTATTCGGGCTCTTGGGGCCGAACGGGGCGGGAAAGAGCACGTTGGTGAAGATCCTGACCACCGTAATCCGGCCCACCAAGTGCGAGGGAACGATGCTGGGCCACCCGGTGGGGCACAAGCCCACCTTGCGTCGAATCGGATACCTGCCTGAGAACGCGCGTTTTCCGGGCTACCTGAGCGGTCGACAGGTGGTCGAATACTCGGCCGGACTGGCCGGTATCCCGTCCCGGCGGGCCCGCCCGCGGGTGGATGAGCTGCTGGAACTGGTCGGCATGAAAGACTGGGCACAGCGCAAGGTCCGCACCTACTCGAAGGGAATGAAGCAGCGGGTCGGCCTGGCCCAGGCCCTCGTGAATGACCCCGAACTCCTTTTCCTGGACGAGCCGACGGACGGAGTGGATCCCGAAGGCCGGCGCGAGATTCGCATCATCATCGACGAGATGAGATCCGAGGGCCGGACCATCTTCGTCAACACGCACCTGCTCTCGGAACTCGAGCAGGTGGCGGACCGGGTGGCGATTCTGTCCAAGGGGGAGGTGGTGCGGGCCGGGGACCTGATGGAGCTGACCAAGGCGCGCCAGGAATTCGAAATCGTGGTGGCATCCGAGATCGGGGAGGAACTGGCGGCCGCTCTGAGGGAGAAGGGGGCTACGACCGAGGCCCGGACCGTCTTGTCCAGGGGCGCGAATCCGGAAGTGGTGCAACCCCTGATCGATCTCCTGCGCGCCCGTGGGGCGATCATCCAATCCATTCAACCGAAGCGCATGTCGCTGGAGGAACTATTCCTGGAAGCGGTGGAGGAAGCCCGCGCGGAGAACCGGCCATGACTGCGATTGTCACGCTCCTGATCGATTCCTACCGCCTTCTGAAAGCGAGGGTTCTGTTCTGGATCACGCTCGGGATCTCGGGCCTGGTGGGTCTCGTCTACTTGTCGATCGGGTTCAACGATTCCGGGATGACTCTCTTCTTCGGCTTGATTCCGCTGGAACACAGCGAGCTGAGGCGCGGCTCCGAACTCGCGGAGTTGTTCTATATCGGGATTTTCACGAAATTCATCGTTCCGCTCTGGATCACCTGGATTGCGATCATCCTCGGACTGATTTCGACCGCATCGATTTTCCCGGACTTCATGACGGAGGGCTCGATCGAATTGTCGCTTTCCAAGCCGGTTCACCGATTGAAGGTGTTTCTCACCAAGTATGTCGGCAGCCTGCTCTTCATGTTCATCCAGGTAGGCCTTTTCACCGTCTTGGTGTTCCTGGCACTTCGTTGGCGAGTGGGGACCTGGAACCCCTCGGTGCTCTGGATGGTGCCGCTCTCGGTGCTGGTATTCAGCTATCTCTATGCGGTAGTGGTGCTGGTCAACGTCATGACGCGTTCCACCCTGGCCGGGATCCTCTTCGCGCTCCTGATCTGGTTCATGTCCTTCGTGATGAACTTCGTGGAGGGCAACCTCTACACCTATGCCTTCACAGATGCCGGAAAGGACGACCCTGAAATGCAGGAAATGCTGAAGCCGTGGTATCGCGGTTCAAGGCTTGCGTATACCGTGATTCCGAAAACAAAGCAAACCACGGAGTTCGGGGACCGCATGATCAAGGTGAAAGGGAAGCAGGGCTTCAGCACCGAGGATTTCACCGGGATTATTTTCGGAGGGATGATCCAGGAAGGTGGCCTGGAGGGCGTCGACCAGGTCATGCGAAGGAATTCGGGCTTCTACGTGATCGGTTCTTCGCTCCTTTTCGAGGGCGCGCTGGTGGCGATCGCGGCCGGCATCTTTTGCCGACGCGATTTTTAGGGTCCGGGCGCCCCGATCGGGATGAGCACCAGGGCGGTGCGGCTCGGGAGGTAGAGAGACAGCTCAGGGCTCTCTCCAAAAGTGTGGTGAAGGATCTCCGGGTCGATTCGCCCGTGACCTCCGAAACCGGCGGCATCGGACTCAAGCGCGACGCGAAAACTCCCCGCCCCGGGGACTCGAAAGCGGTAGTCGGGGTAAGAGCGCTCCGGAGAAAAGTTGAAGGCGAGCAGGCAATTTCCGCGCTCCATGATGAGGACATGATCCTCATTGTGGACATGGAGCGGTTGGGCCGGGAGGCAGGCGGGGAGATCGCGCTGCTTCGCAAAGGCAATCATGGCGCGGTCAAAGGCGGCGAGGTCGGCATAACGGAGGTTCGGGTCATCGGCGAGTGACCACTGGCGACGGCTGTGGTGGTAGGACCAGTCGTTTCCCTCTCGTGGAAAGTCGACCCACTCGGGATGGCCGAATTCATTGCCCATGAAGTTGAGCCAGGCCTCACCGCCTGCCGCGAGGGTGAGGAGGCGGATCATCTTGTGGAGGGCGATGCCGCGGTCGATGATGGGGCTGTGGTCGTCGCGATTCATGTGCCAGTACATGTCCTGGTCCATGAGCCAGAAGGCGAGGGTCTTGTCGCCCACCAGGGCCTGGTCGTGGGATTCAGCGTAGGCGAGGTTGGGCTCCCCGGCGCGCCGGTTGGTGAGGACGTTCCAAATTTCGTCGAGGTTCCACTCTTCGTCCGGCGTGTGCTTGAGGAGCTTGATCCAGTGGTCGGGGATCCCCATCGCGAGGCGGTAGGAAAAGCCAGTCCCGCCGTCGGAGAGGGGCCGACAGAGGCCGGGCTGACCCGACATGTCTTCCGCGATCGAGATGGCATCGGGGCGGAATTCCTGCACGACGGCATTGGCGAGCTGCAGGTAGAGGAGAGCGTCTTCATCGACATCATCGACGAAGTAGCGGTCATAGTGGTCGAAGGCGGCGTGCCCGCGGTGCCAGTAGAGAAGGGAGGTCACCCCGTCGAAGCGGAATCCGTCGAAGTGGAAATCCTCGAGCCAGTAGCGCAGGTTGGAGAGGAGGAAGCGCTGCACTTCGGGATTTCCGTAGTCGAAGCATTTCGAGTCCCAGCCGGGGTGTTCGCCGCGAGCATCGCCATGAAAATATTGCGCCCCCGATCCGTCGAAATTATTGAGCCCCTCGTCGTAGTTCTTGACGGCGTGGGAGTGCACCACGTCCATGAGGACGGCGAGGCCGAGGCCGTGCGCGGAATCGACCAGGTGCCGGAGGTCATCCGGAGTGCCGAAGCGGGAACTTGGTGCGAAAAAGGACGAGACGTGGTAACCGAAGGACGCGTAGTAGGGATGCTCGGCGATCGCCATGAGCTGGACCGTATTGTAGCCGGCCGCGGCGATGCGGGGGAGGACGTTCTCGGCGAACTCGCGATAGGTGTGGACGCGGGGCTCCTCACCCGCCATCCCGACATGGCTTTCGTAGACGAAGGGGGTGCGGATGGAGCGAGGATCGAACTCGTGACGCCACCGCCAGGGCTCCTCGGGATTCCAGATTTGGCCGGAGTATCCGTGGGTTTCGGGATCCTGCACAGCGCGGCGGATGGTGGCCGGAATGCGGTCCCGTGCGGAGCCATCCGCCCCGACCACGTGCAACTTCACGAGCTGTTGGTGGGCCAGTGCGTCGCGGGGAAGCTCGAGGGACCAGTAGCCGTCCTCGCCCCTCGCGAGGGCATGGCTGGTCTTGTTCCAGGAGTTGAATTCGCCCATCAGCGCCACGCTCTGCGCGGCGGGAGCCCATTCGCGGACCAACCAGGTGCCGGAAGCGGGCGAGGTGAGCACCCCGGTCCGCTGGTGGAGGGAGGTGAATGCCTCCAGTCCGCCGGAGAGGGCCCGGATCTCCTCCATCGCCGCGTGGAAGCGGTCCATGCGGGCCCGGATCTGGGGCGTGTAAGGTTCCAGCCAGGGATCGTTGCGGACGATTTGGGGCGGCGTTTTCGACATCGGCGGGATCGAATCACAGACCTCGCGGATTGCGAATCCTAACTTTACAGGGTTGCGACCTGATTGACGGCTTCTTCCACGTCGCCGGCGCTGAGCCTGGTGGGGAGGACCCGGGGCTCGGCACCGGGGGTGGCCGGGTAGAAGAGGTTGACGGGGAGACCCGCGAAGCCCAGGTCCGCGAGCTCTTTCCAGATGATCTGATCGTTGGTGGAGAGATCGGCCACGACGACCTTCACGTTGTTCTCTTTAAAGAGTTTTTTCATTCTGCTGCCTGCAACGACAAAGACCTGCCGTTCATTATTCTTGCAGATCGCTCATGTGTCGGCGGTGTAGTCGACGAACACAGGGTGGCCTTGCCCCTGGAGCTCGCGGACAATGGTGGGTGTCCAGCGGTAGGCTTTCAGTTCGCCCAGTTCAGTCATGGCGGCCTGGCCGCCCTCCGGAGTGCGGCTCAGGGCATGGGAGGTGGAGTAGATCCCGGCCCCGAAAACCACCACGGCGGCGAGACGGGCGATGAGCTTGGTGCGCGGCTTTCGGATGGGCGTGGCCCACGAGCCGTAAATCCAGGCCGCGATCGAAATGATGACCAGCGCGGTGAGGAGCCAGACGATTCCGCTGCGGCCGGTCTGGGCGCCGAACCCGTTCAAGAGGAAGACGACCCAGAGGAAGAGCGGGAAAGCGAGCGCCTTCTTGAGAGTCTCCATCCAGGCGCCGGGAGGCGGAAGCTTCTTGATGAGCTTGGGATTGAAGGAAAGCAGCACGTAAGGGAAGGCGATGCCCAGTCCGAGCGCGGTGAACACGACGAGGGAAATGTAGGCTGGTTGCTGGAGGGCGAATCCCATCGCCACTCCGAGGAAGGGGCCGGTGCAGGGAGTGGCGACCAGGGTGGTGAGAATCCCCGTGAAAAAGGATCCCGAGTAGCCTTTCTTGTGCTGAAGATCGGAGCCCACTCCGGTCAGCGAGGTGCCGATCTCAAAGACCCCGATGAGATTCAGCCCCAGGATGAACAAGAGAATGATCATGGCGGAAAGGAAGCGGGCATCGTTGAGCTGAAAGCCCCAACCGAAGTGTTTGCCGCTCTCCAGGAGGGCGATAAGAATGCCGGCCACGACCCACAGCGAGAGCAGCAGACCGGCAGCGAAGACGAGGCCGTGCTTGCGGATCTTTTTGGGATCCTCCCCCGATTGTTCGACGAAGCCCATGATCTTCAACCCGAGCACGGGGAAGACGCAGGGCATGAGGTTCAGGATGATTCCGCCGAGGAAGGCCAGGGCGAGAATCTCCAGGAGGGACTGAGTCCCGGGGGCGACCTTGCCCGCAGGGGAGGACGAGTCCGCCGCGGATGCGCCCAACGGGAACGACACGGCCAGGCCCTGCGCCGGCTGGCCGGCCAGCCAGCCGGCTTTCGAGGCGAGGATTCCCTCCAGGGCGAGGAGGGAAGGGAGGGGATCGCCCATGGGGGTCTCGCTCGCTTTCGGGATGGTGAGCACGTACCCGTCCTCGTTGGTTGCCACGGTTTGTGCCGCCTGCGCGTCGGTGTGCGGGGTGGCGGCGTAGAAGTAGAGGTCCTTCAATTCGGAAGCGCCTTGCGCGGGCGCGGTCAGTGAAATCGTGTAGGCCTTGCCGGTATCGGCGAGGCTTGCCTTCCAACCGGTGTTGAGGAGGGGCAGATGCTGGCGCGCTTTCTCTAACTCGGCGGTGGCATTGGCATTCTTGACCGGAGCGGACGCCACTTTGAGGGCCGCCTGCAGGGTCGCCGTCTCATTGATGCAGATCTCCTTGCAGGCCTGCCAATCGGCCTTGACCTTGAGGACCACGCCGGTTCCGGGAGAGGCGTTTTTAGAGGCCGTAATTTCGACCAGGAAATAGTTGGTGCCCTCGTAACCGTAGAGGTTCGTCCCGGACATGGGAGTGACATGGGGGGTGGGCCACTGGATTGGCCCGGCCACGAAGCCTTCCGGAAGGTCCCAGGTGAGCTTGAGCGGCTTGCCCACGAATCCCGGATTGAGGTAGTAGGAGTGCCATCCCGGCTTGTGGGTGAGCTTGATCCCCACCGAGAAGGTCTGGCCCGGCGCGATCGCGGAGGGCTCTGCCATGAGCGCGGCCTGGGTAACGGCGTTGGAGTTGGCCTGCCCGGCGAGGGCAAATGGATCGACATTGTCCTGCGCGGCGACAGGAACGGTAGACGCCGCGGCCAGGAGGAGACCGGCCAGGAGAGGTCTGGAATCGAAACGCATCTGCATCGTGCGGAGGATTGAACTGTCGCGAGCATCGGTGCCCTACACAATCTCAGAGAAAGAAAAAGCAGCGGGAATTCCCGCTGCTTTTGTAAAAGAGAGGCGGATTCAATTTGTTATCGAATATCGCCCCATGGCTGTAAATCAACGTTTTACGCATTTTCGTTCTGACCAA
>CAUZKZ010000246.1:0-8222 GCA_963580345.1 Verrucomicrobiia bacterium
GGCGTTTACACCCCGTCAGGATCGAGGCCCGGCTCGGCGAACACAACGAGGTTGTCACAAAGGCATTCTCGAAGTCCACCCCTTCCTCCGCCAAGCGGTCCAGGTTCGGCGTCTTCAAAAACGGATGCCCCTTGCTGCTCAGAGCATCCCAGCGGTGATCGTCGGTAAGAATGAGGAGGATGTTGGGCGGCTCGGCTGGAAGGAGCGAGGAGCAGGCAGCGAGGACCATGAGAAGAGCGCGCGTCATGACGACAAACCAACCCAATTGCGGTGTCCCGTCAATGAGGGTCTACGGACGCTCGGAATCGAGACGCCGCCACCCCGGCTCTTCCCCTGCCGGCGGCAAGCGAGCTTCGAGGTCCGGTCCGCGGTCCGCGGTCGAGAGGATTCTTCCCGGCAGGCGACTTACTTCCCCGCAAACGCCTTCCACTGCTCTTCGATCTTGTTTTTGTCCGGCCTCCCGCCGCTGATCACGAGCTGATACTGCATCGTGATCCTGCCCCCCGGCTTGATTTCCCACGCGTGTTCCTGGGTCGGCACCACGTTGAAGAAGATCGCTCCGTTGTGGTCGCTTGGCGGCCAGGTGCGGATTCGGTGCGGGAAGTCGTGGTTCTTGGGAGAGAACAGGACGCTCAGGCTGGCGTCCCCTTTCCTGGTCGGTCCGTACATCGCCACCCACCTCGCGCGCGTGGCGTGGCTGTTGGTGCGGTCCAGGCCCTCCGAGGTCAGGTAATCGCTGTTGGTCTTGTCCCAGTGGTGGGGGGCGCGGTAGGCGAGACCGCCGCCGTAGCGGTAGGCTGGTAGCACCAGGCCTTCCCCGCTCACATTTTTCTGATCCATCTCGTAGCTCACCACGTTATTTCCGTTTTCAAACCGGACCTGCACGGCGAATGTCTCGCGCAGGACGACCGTCTCCTTCGCTCCCTCACCCTTGTACGCCACGTGCTCCTGCTCCACCTCGAATCCCACGGAGGGATCTTTCTTGCTGCCCTTCGCGAGGCGGATGGTCTTCACGTAGCGCACTCGTCCCGTCTTTCCCTTCAGATTCCAAAAATCCGGCGTGTCCTTACCGTGCTTGGTCTTCACCCAGGCATGCCACAGCCCGAGGTGATGATAGTGGTCCCTGGGATGAATCCCCGTCACCGGCTCGCCATTCGGCGCACAGAGCGGGTGGATGAAGCCGCTCCGCCGGTAAATCGGGTCCGCCTCTGCGGGCGGAGGCACCTCCGCCTTGTGATAGGTCAGGACCGAAATTTCCCCCCGCGTGATGACGATGGCTTTTTCATTTTCCACCACCTTGAGTGGCCCCGCAGACAAGGCCGAGGCGATTGGAACGGTCGTGAGGAGAACGCGCAGTGATTTCATGGTCTCCAAACGAATCCGATCCCGGCTCCGGCGTCAACCTCTCCGTGGCGGCGCTTTGGGCCGGCCCCCGCGGCGCGACAGAGAAAACCGAACCGCCGGCCCAATGCACCCCTCTCGACCCCGGCCGAAATGCGACTTGATGGCGCGCTGGACGCGGCATAAGTTCGTTCCTGTTCGCCCGGCCGCGGATTCCTCCGCGCCCGGAAAAGACGGGGTCATAGCTCAGTTGGTAGAGCGTCGCGTTCGCAATGCGAAGGTCAGGGGTTCGACTCCCCTTGGCTCCAGTTTCCTCTGTGGGGCCACCGGGACCGAAGAAGGCCAAAATCCCGCCTTCAAAGGTCAAAAACGGCTGCATTCCGACCCCTTCCGCCCAAGGTTCCTGCAGATGGGAGATCCAAAGCGATCTGTTCCGGCACCCGGCCGGGGCTCACCGGGCTTCGACCACCACATCGTCTATATACCAGCCGGGGGCCTGGCCCACGTTGTCACTGGTGAAGTGGAACTCGAGGCGGATCTGTTGACCGATCGCTTCGCGGGGCAGACCGAGGGAGATCTCCACCCAATCGGCCAGGGTTCCGGTGATGGATGGGGCGAGAGGGGCGCCGAGGGGAGTTCCGTCGAGTAGGAAGGCCTGGATGGTGCCGAAATCGAGGGGGTCGGTGGTCTCGAGCCACTGCTGGTAGCGCAAGGTCGCACCTTTGATGGCGGGATCGGTGAGATCGATGACGGGAGAGAGGAGCTGCACGTCGGCATTGAGGCCGTATTTGGCCCCGAGATTCGTTCCGAAACAGTTTTGGGAACCACCCGCTCCGGAACGGGGGCCGACGGTGGGTGCACCCCGTTCGAAGCGTGTGCCCACCGTGAAGGGGCTGGTCGTCCACCTCTGGTTGGTCTCGAAGTCGTCCGCGAAGAGGGGCGGTCCCGGTTTCTCCACGACGACGAAGAAGCGGCGCGAATCGAGCGGGAAGGGAACGGTGACGGTGTTGAGCCCAGGCGTGGCCGAAAGGTCGGAGATGAAGAGAGGCCAGGTGGCGGGGTCGCCGGCGAGATCGGGGCTGCTGCGCAGGTCGTAGAGTTTTCCGAAGCGGCTGTTCCAGGTGAAGACGAGGTCGCCGCCACTGCGCTCGACGTCGAGCCCCAACCGGAACCCGGTGCCGGTGGTGATCACGACGTTGTCGATGATGACAGTCTCGGAGAGTCCGGTGGTGCGGGCCCCGATGGCGAAGACGTAGTCGTCATTGCCGGTGAAGCCGGGAATCGGGACGTTGACAAAGTTGGCGTTGGTGAGCAGCCTGGTGGTGCTGAAGCTGGCGCCGTCAGCGGGGTTCCAGGAGATGGTGGCGGTTCCGGTCACAGTGCTGTTGGCGAGGAGAATGTTTCCGACAAATGCGGCGTGGTCGGGCCTGCTCTGCAGCCCGCGGATATTGCTCGCGATTCCCACGCCACGTTCCGGCAAGAGGGTGTCCCGCGGGTCGATCTCGAACGAAATGTGATCGACCCGCCCCCAGCCTTCTTCGGCCAGGCCGTGACCGTCCGGATCGGTGACCGGCGCACGTGAATCAAATGGGGGAATGGCCCCGTAACAGAAACTGAATCCCTCGGCCGGGTCGCCGCCACCGAGCTGGTCGACAATCGAAAAGTCAAAGCTCGCGGTCCAACCCTTCGAGGAATTCCGGAGGGCGGGTATGCGGAAGGAGGAGTTGGTGGCGTTCTCGCCGTCGGTGGTGAGGAGGAGATTATCGCGCCTCACTCTCGCACTTCCTTCGGGGCTGCTGGCAATGGTGGAGCGGTCGCCGAGGAAGGTGCTGTTTGGCGGGTAGCCGTCGAAGCTCTGCATGTAGGTCGTGGACGGTCCGGGATCGTCCGGCACGGTGGGATCACGTCCGATCAGGATCTCGATGCGGTCGCCGAGGTTGTCGCCGTCGGTATTGGGATTGTTGGGATCGGTGCCCGGTTGGGTGAGATCCACGAAGGGCAGGGTGGGATTCTCGACCCTGTCGAGGAGTCCATCATCGTCGGTGTCGCACAGAAAGGGACTGGTGCCGGTGTCGCCCGGGCCGAGATACACGCCGGTATTGGTTTCGACTCCGTCGAGAAGTCCGTCGTTGTCGGTGTCATCGTTGGTAGGATCGGTGCCGAGTTCCTGCTCCTCGAGATTGCTCAGCCCATCGCCATCGGGATCGCCCGCGCCGCCGTTGTCGGGATTGACCGTGCCGTCGTCACCGGGATCGAGACCGAAGACAACTTCGAAGCCGTCGGACAAGCCGTCACCATCAGTGTCGGGCGGACTCGAAGTGATGAGGATGTTGTCGAGGAGGAGGGTTTCATAAAACCCCCCGGTGCGGGTCCCGAATGCGAAGATGTAGTCGTCGTTGGTAGTGAACCCGGGAATCGCAACGTGTGCGAAGTTGGCATTGGTGAGCAGACCTGTGGTGGTGAAACTGGCCCCGCTGTACCGATCCCAGGAGATGATGGCGGTTCCGCTGACCGAGCCGCCATCGCTGAGTGGCAATCCTGAAGTGAAGGCGTGGTCGGGATCGCTCTGCACCCCGCCCAGGTTGCTGGCGATGCTTACCCCGGCTTCGCCCACCGGACTGTCCCAGGTGTCGATCTCGAAGGAGATATGATCGACCGGCCCCCAGCCTTCCTCGCCGAGACCGTGCCCGGCGGGATCGTCCGAGGGGGCTTCCGGATCAAAGGTCGGGATCGCGCCGTAGCTGAAGGTGAACCCGTCCGCCGGTCGCGCGGCGCTCGAGATCGTAAATTCGAAGGTCGCGGTCCATCCCTGCGAAGAGCCCAGGAGGGCGGGGAGTCGGAACGAGGATAGTGTGTTGAAAACAGGATCCTGGGTCAGGCGCAACTGTTCGTCCTGCACCGACGCGATCCCGGGCTGGTCACCCGCGATTGTCGATCCGTCGCCGAGAACGGTGGAGTCATTGTCGTAGCCGTTGAAGTCCTGCGCATAGCTGTCGGAGGGGCCCGGATCGTCGGCCACCGTCGGGTCACGGCCCGGGAGGGGCACCTCGACCCCGTCGTCGAGACTGTCGCCGTCGGTGTTGGGATTGTTCGGGTCGGTTCCCGGCTGGCCCGCGTCGAGGAAGGGGAGGCCTGGGTCTTCGACGAGATCGGACAGTCCGTCGCCGTCGGTGTCCACGAGGCTGGGATCGGTGCCGGTGTCGGTCGGGTTTACGAAGGTTCCGGTATTCGTTTCGACCAGGTCCGGCAGCCCGTCGTCATCGGTGTCGGAATCGAGGGGACTGGAGTGGCGGTCGTGCTCCTGGAGGTTGGTGAGCCCGTCGCCGTCGAGGTCGGCATTCGGTCCCAGCCCCGGAAGATTGGTGCCATCGTCATCGGGAGGCAGACCGTAGGCGATTTCGAATCCATCAGACATGCCGTCTCCGTCGGTATCGGGCGTTCCGGCGGTGATGGTCAGGTTGTCTATGAGGAGCGTCTCGAAGGAACCGCCGGTGCGGGCCGTGAAGCCGAAGCGGTGGTCGTCGCTGTCCTCGAAGCCGGGAACCGGAACCAGCACGAAGCTCGCGTTGGTGAGGAGTCCGGTGGTCGTGAATCCCACGTTGGGGCTGGCGGGTACCCAGTAGATCGTGGCGGTTCCGGTCACGGTTGAGCCGGGCGCGAGGATGTCACCCGAAGTGAAGGCGTGGTCGCTCTCCACTCCCCCGAGATTGCTTGCGATGCCGACCCCCACATCATCCGCCGTGTGCCAGCTATCGACCTCGAAGGAGATGTGATCGACCTCGCCCCAGCCCTCTTCGCCGAGGCCGTGTCCGGCGGGATCAGAAAGTAGCGCGGAGGGATCGAAGTCCGGAATGGCCCCGTAGCAGAACGCGAAACCGTCCGCCGGGATCCCGGCGCTCGTAATGCTGAACTCGAACGTCGCGGTCCAGCCGCGCGGCGACCTGGCCAGGGGCGGGAGGCGGAAGGAGGACCACGTCGAGCCCACGCCGTCGGACGTCAGGCGGAGCTGGTTGCCCTGGACGGACGCCACTCCCGCCGGGCTGCCCGCGAGGGTCGAGCCGTCGCCCAGATCGGTGGTGCCGTCCGGGAAGGTGAAATCCTGCGCGTATTCGGACGCGGCCGCCGCGTCGAGGATGCGGAGTATCACGAGCGCTCCCAGGACGGTGCGCGTGGCAAAGGAGTTCATGTCGTGCCGGGGGGGTGCGGGAAGGCGTGCGGGCGAAACGCCGTGTCTTCAAACTATATTCTCGCGCCCGAGGTGCTCCCGAGTCAATCCGGAGGAGATTCTTTTTCGAACCGGGTTTCCTCGAGGATCTTGGCCTCCAAGTCGGGGTGCAAGGGGCGGCAAGAGAGATCCTTCGGTGCGCTTTCATTGCGATTCGGAACGAGAGAACCAGACAAGGCTAACAGTCGGTGCCACCTTGGGAAGCCCTACCGCAAAAGGGCCTCTCCGCCTCTCGAGGTCGGCCGGAGGAGCACGGCAATCACGCTTTGTGGTGGGGAATCCTTCCCCTACATTCACGGCGCGTGGACATCCTGATCGTTACCCCTCCAGCCGGCTTCCCGAGCGGAAACCGCTGCACCGCCACGCAATGGGCGGATCGGTTCGAGGAACTGGGCCACCAGGCCCGCGTCGCGGAGTCCTATGAAGGAGAAGACGCCGAGGTGCTCATCGCTCTTCACGCCGCCAGGAATCACACCGCTCTGGTCGAATTCCAGCGTGCCCACCCGAATCGCAAGACGGTCGTGGTGCTGACCGGGACGGACCTCTACCCCGAGGCGTCGGAGGACGCGCTGGACAGCATGAAACTCGCGGACCGCATCGTGGTCCTTCAACCTGGAGCGCGCGAATCGATCCCAGATCGGTTCCGGGACAAAGCTCACGTCGTCGTGCAATCCGCTTCGACCGGCGCGGCCAAGGCCTGCCCGCCGAACCCCGACGCCTTCGAAGTGTGCGTGATCGGCCACCTGCGCGAAGTCAAGGATCCGATGCGCACCGCCGCTGCGGCCCGGCTGCTCCCGAGCGAATCGCGGCTTCAGATCCGGCACGCCGGAAGAATCCAGGAAAAAAAGTTCGTGGACCTGGTCGAGCGCGAAGAGGCCGAAAACCCCCGCTATCGTTACCTCGGCGAGCTCACCCCGGCCGAGGTGGAGAGGGTGATTGGATCCAGCCGGCTCTTCATCCTGAGCTCTCACCACGAAGGCGGCGCCCGGGTCCTGGGAGAGGCCGTCGCGGCCGGCACCCCGATCCTCGCCGCCCGCAATGACGCCACCGAAACCCTCCTGCACGACGACTATCCCGGTTTGTTCAATCCGGGCGACACCTCGGGACTGGCCACCCTCCTGACCAGGGCCGAAACCGATTCAGAGTTCCTCGACTCTCTCACCAAACGGATCGAAGCTCTCGCCCCGCAGTTCGATCCCGGCCGCGAGCGAGAGGCCTGGCGCCGGCTCCTCGCCGAATTGCAGGAGGAGGCCGTCTCCAACCAGCTCCCGCGCTCAACTGGCAGCTCCTGAACACTTGATCCGCATGCGAACCACGGCAGATCTGCGGCGCGAACTCGACTACACCGATCGGCGCACCCTCGCCCTCCTCGAGGATCTCGATGACGCGCAATTGGACGTGCCCTACCATCGCGGGATCAATCCGCCCCTCTGGGAACTGGGGCACTCCGCTTTTTTCTACGAGTACTTTCTGCTCCGCGAGTTGGGCCGCGCCGCGCCCCGCATGCCGGGCTACGACGAGATCTGGGATTCCTTTGAGATTCAGCACCGCAATCGTTGGCAAAAGGAGGTGGTTCCCGACAAGCAAACCACCTTCGATTACTACCACAAGGTCCTCGACGAAACGCGCTCCCGGCTCGAGGCCTCCGGCGATCAGTTCGACCCGCAGGAACACTACCTCTGCCAGTACTGCATCGCGCACCAGAACATGCACCTCGAGTCGCTGATCTGGGCGCGGCAGACGCTCGGATACCCCGCCCCCTCTTCCATGAAGAATGCCTCGCACCTCCCCGCCCGGTCCGGTATCGAGGGAGACGCCCTCGTTCCGGGAGGATCCTATCCCATCGGCATGCCGGCGGACACCTCCGAGAGCGCGACGGGCAACTTCAGCTTCGACAACGAACGGCCCGGATTTCAGGTTGAACTGGAGCCCTTCGCGATTTCGATGACTCTCGTCTCGAACCGCAAGTTCCTCGCCTTCGTGGAAGACGGCGGCTATCAGTCCCCGGAGCATTGGAGCTATGGCGGCAGGTGGTGGCTGATGGAGGAAGGTCCGTCCCATCCGCTCTATTGGCGGGAGAAGAAACGTGACCGATGGCAGTTGCGCCGCTTCGACCAGTGGATCGATCTCCCCCTCGAGGCACCCGTCCTGCACGTCAGCTTCTGGGAAGCGGAAGCGTTCTGCAACTGGGCCGGGTGCCGGCTTCCGACCGAGTACGAATGGGAGGCCGCGGCGCGTGGCAAGAAGGGAACGATCTTTCCGTGGGGGGAGACCATGGACGGCACCAGGGTCGATATGAACGGCGAGCACATGGGAGCGGTCGCGGTGGACGCCTTCCCCGCCGGCGCGAGCACCGCCGGCTGTTTGCAAATGATCGGCACCGCCTGGGAGTGGACCACCAACCAGTATCTCCCCTACCCCGGCTTCGTGGTGGACATGTATCCCTACATGTCGACCCTCCAGTTCGGCGATCACAAGACCACCAAAGGCGGTTCGTGCGCCACCTCCTCGTGCCTCATCCGCAACACCTACCGGCAAGCCTACCTCAGGGCGATTGGCTGGTTAGGTCGTGAATGGGCATGCCGTGCGGAGTAGGGCGAGGGCTTTGCCGGGATAGCTGGCGTAGTGGTCCAGCGCAGCATTGAGCGACTCAAAC